>JABBNZ010000134.1 GCA_019352035.1 Pseudomonadota bacterium
CGGAAAGAAGTTTTTAGGCCCTTACCGGTACTCTCCCGGGCACCAAGAATTCTTTGTTTTCCAATAATTTAAGTCCTATTCTTTGATTGATTTCCGAGGCATCGTGGGACGCTTCGGAGAATGATGGCGGCCGGATCATTGCTTTTATTCTTCATCGGACCGCGGCACCATCCTAGCAGGACTTGATCGGGGCGGCGCGGGGGAAATTCAAATCGAGACGCGCTCCAGGCCGGACTGGGCCTCCTTCTTCGCTCTCAACGTTGAGGTGCCCGAGGACTTTCTCGCGCAGCGCGATGACTCGCCGCCTCAAGGGCGCGAGCCGCTAACCACAGGAACCGATAGCCCTTCCAGTAGCCCTACGGATCAAGGTCGTCTTCGCTCCCTTTTCCGGAGCCCTTAGCCTGCTCGCCGCGGCCGAGATCCGCCGCTGAACGTCGCTCCTCACGATCTTTGATCGGCCGGTTTTGCTGTCGCCGAAGACTCAGCCAATCTTCTACCGCCTTTGCTCGCTTCTGCTCGAGAGTTGGCTCCCCGCTTTCCAACTTTTGTTTCTGCAGCTTGAGCCATTCTTCGCGTCCCTTCCTTCGAGCCTCTTCCATTTCATCCGTTCCGGTGAGGTTGCCGGTCGCGGCCCCTTGCTCGTCGCGTGAATGCTCGCCTTGAATCTCCCCTGGCCCTACGGTTTCGACTCCCGCTGATTGCTGCAAGCCGAAAACACGCTCCACGGTGCGAACATAGTTCTCGGCTTGCTCAACGAGCTTGGTTGCCGCATGTGCGTCGATTTCAGTTGCGGTGTAGTCCGCCATCAAGCGCAGACTCTCAGCTCGACTCAAGGCGCTCGCCAATTCGGCATCAACTTTTCCGGTAAGGACCGCATGTTGCCTGAAAGCCTCGCTGATTCCTCGGTGCGTCCGCGGAAGGTCTCCCTCAGGAATACCCGCATTGAGCAGGGCGGCTCGCGAGATGTTGAACATCGCGTAGTACGCGCGGTTTACTGCACTGTCAGGGTCTTCGTTCTCTAGACTCAGTCGCGCGATCTGTATCGCCCGTTCGCTCTTTCGAACAAGAGACACGGAGAACGAGTGATCCGTCACAGTGGAATACCTTCCCGCGCCACATTTCGCAGAAAGCTGGGACGGGGAAAGCTGTCCGGATCAGCCCAGTCCCTTGATGACACGGGTACCGGCTGAATCATTATTCCGGTATCGACGAAGACATCGTATGCAAGCCCCGTCAGCGTCCACAGCAGCTTCCAGTCATCCGCACCATGTCGAAGAATGACAGCAACATCGGCATCGCTGTCGGGGCGGAAATCGCCTCGCGCTCGCGAGCCGTACAGGAGAACTCGCTCCACGGGCAGATCAGCGGGAATTCGCGCCATGAATTTGCGAACGGCGCTCTCGGTATCGGCGTCGGCGATCTTCATATGTAGTCTGCTGCCTGCATAGGCGTCACCCAGGTTGTGCTCTGGAGGCTAGCGGGCCACAGGACAGCAACCGCGGACGTGCTCTGCTCGATCTGGCGCCGCAGGCGGCGATTGCGAATTGCGCGAAGCTCGACCAGGTCCACGGGGCGCCCCAAGAGCTGCTCGAGGGCCTCCTTGAGATCCAGGAAATTGGCGAAGCTGTCCGCAACGCGTGGCTCAAACTCCACGACCAGGTCGACGTCACTGTGCTCGGGGTCGAAATCCTGGCGCAGGATCGAACCGAACAGCTCGAGCTTGCGCACGCCGTATAGTCCGCACAGACGGCCAATCGCCTCGAGGTTGTCTTTGATCAAGGGGGACATGGCTCCCGAGCCGCTCCAGAACTCGCCAGCCCGCATTTTACTACCTGGCGACGGACTGGCCCGCCGGGTCTGCCCAAGATGTCCCATGGCGTACCAAGCCGTCGGACGGCGCCCTGGGTAACTCCGAGGGTAACCCGACAGGCAAAACTGCCCAAGCTATTGTTTTCAGAGAAGTTTCTGGTCAGGTTCGATGCCTCTCCCGGGCACCAAGAATTCTTTTGATTTCAATAGATTAGTTCCTAATTGCGATTGTCTTCCGAGGTGCTGGATGGCGCTTCGGAGGATGACTGCGGCCGGGTCATTGCTTTTATTCTTCATCGGACCGCGGCGACATCCTAGCAGGGCTTGATCGGGGCGGTGCTGGGGAAATTCAAATCGGCGGCCCGCGCCTCATTCGCCTGAGCACCGTCCTTGGGCTGCCGCCCTCCCGTGCCAAGCGCGATTGGACCTCGTTTTTCGCGCTCGAGGCCGACGTCCCCGACGACTGTCTCGCCGACCGCGATGACTCGCCTCCACAATCGCGTGAGCTGTCATGGTGGCGCGCATAGGCGAGAACGCCATGGCGCAGCATCACCAGGCCGCAGACACTGCGCATCAGAAGGGGTCGCCGCAACATCCATGATGGACGACTCAGTAACCCAAACTCCCGTCCGCTCTCAAACACAACGGCGCAGCTGGCCAGCGACCGGATTCGACCCGTAGCTGTCGGTCGCGACTGACAGCTTAGGAGCACCTTGATCCACGCTGAGCCATGCTTACGTGTTTCGTGCGATTAGTCGTCGAGCCCGAGGCCTTTCAAGATCCTCGGCACATGTTTCTCCACGCGCGCTGCACGAGTCATCGATTGCTTTGCCCCGGCAAAATGCAACAAATAACCCTTCTGCCGGCCGGGAGTGAGGGCATGGAAGGCTTCTGCCAAATTAGTGTCATGGTCTAGGCGCTCTTGAAACTCCGGCGGCGCATCGAATTGGGCCGCGGTCTTCATCACGACCTGAGTGCCGGATTTCTCAACCGCAATCGCCTCAATGATATAGGCCTTAGCCGCCGCCTTGTGCTTGTTGATATCCGCAAGAGAGCCAAACCGGATTTGTCTCGCGACCTGCACATTTTTTGTTTGCTGAATGAGAATGCCTTTGGGATCCTTCAGCAAGACACCTTTCATGAAAAGTAAGGCGCAGTAGTCCTTGAAACCATGTATCAAAACGACGTTTCCTCCATTGAGGTCATAGCATGCTTGACCCCACTTCAATTCTTCATTGAGTCCGGACCCGAGGCAGAGTCCGCGCAGGGCGGCAAACTCAGCGCCCCAGCGTTTCTCCTTGCCGTGCACTTTACTGACCAGCGGATTCATTTCGCCCGCGCTCAATCTCTTCACAACGCGCTCCCGCTGCGCCACTTCACGGTATAGGGCAGCACGAACAAATAGAGGCCCGTTAGCAGTAGTATGGCGAGCGGGAGGAGCGGCGAGTAGGTCACCCATGCCGGGGTAGTCCCTGTGGCCCGCACGATGAAGTTGGCGATGACGGTTGCCGTGAAGGCGATGGATATCCAGCGGTGGAATTGCCGAATCCAGCTGCCGAAAGCAGATCCTTTCGTTGGGGACATGCTCAATTCCCCATGCCGAATTGCTTCGCGTACTCCGCGTTCAGACGCTGCCAGCCCTCAAACGTCATGGTCTGTGGACCGACGATGCGCCCGAGTGGAGTGCCGCTGAGGGCGTGATCCATCACATCGAGGCAAATATGCCAGCCGGCGGCGCCCATCGAGATGTAGCGGCGATCGATATTGTGCCAAAGGGTGAGACACGTGCCGCCGCCGAAGTCTTCGAGCTCCCAGCGCAGATCTCCGTCGCCCCAGCCGTACTCGAGTACCTTGGGCTCTTCAGCCCGCTTGATTCGAGTTTCTGAGACCACTGGAGTGGGCGTGCCCACCGTATTCAGTTTCACCGTGCTGCCTGCTAAGCCTAAGTTCCCATCGGCGTCGAATGGAGCCCACTCGCGCAACTGAGCCGGATCCGTGAGCGCGCGCCAGACAATCTGAGGCGATTGACGCAGCTGTCTGACCAGAACCAGCGTCCACTTCTCGCCGTCCTTTTGAACCCGCGCCAGTGTGGCGGGCCCTGGCGCGTAGTGCCGGGGAGATGTCATCGTGGCCTCCGCGATGGTCGTTTGATGGGCTTCGGGGTCGCTATGCGGTCGAGGTGGCGCTCGAGGGCATCCACGTGCGCCGACCAATATCTTCGGAATGGCGCCATCCATGCGTCTACTTCCTGCAGCGGCGCGGGCCGGATGCGATAGACGCGCCGTTGCGCGTCTATGGTCGCCTCTACGAATCCTGCATTTCGCAGCACACGCAAATGCTTGGACACTGAGGGTTGCGAGAGATTGAGCGCCGACTCGAGTTCGCCGACGGAGCGCTCGCCACCGGCGAGGAGGGTCAGGATGGCACGGCGACTTGGTTCGGCAAGGACAGTGAATGCGGATTCCATGGAATATAAGATACCCAGTACCGTATATACGCGTCAAGGTATAATATGGCACCGGCCCTGATTGTTCGGTGTACTCACGCCACCGGAGATGGCGCCTGATCCGGACGTCGGCTTTGCGGTAGGCAATTCAGTACGCTGACGGGCATCAGTTGGCCGCAACCTGCCTGTCACCCGCCCGTTACCGAATCTACGTACTCGGCAGGAAACTCAAAATTGCGCAGAACGCGCTGCAATCGAGCGGCGTAGTCCGGATTCCGCTCGCCCGCTGGCGGCGCAACGGGCAAGTTGTAGCACAATGCAGCAGTCGAGCCTCCGTCCATGTAGCGAGCCAGGACAGCCTCCGGTCGGTACTCATCGAGCCCAGGAGCGTGGTACAGGCGATCCAACTCGCCGTGCGTGAGTGCAATCAGCATCCCGTAGGCACGGGACCCCGCAGACGGGACCAACGTTGCCCGATTTGCGATACGAAGAGCAAAATCGTTTACGTAGGCTCTTCGCGAACTCGTCGGCACAACGCCGCTATTCCGTAGGACGCCCGCATCCATGAAGAGACCGTAAAAGAAACCATTGACCCGGCGCTCGATCATGACGCTCACCCCATCGCAGGCTCGGGGAGTTCAGTTGATGACATTCTGATTGGCCGCTATGCGGAAATCCAGCTGGCCTAACCAGCGGCCGCTCCTGTTAAGCGTTGTCTGACGCCTGCCCCGTGGGCTACGCCCTCCGATTGACGCCACGGCGGACGGGTGGGCGTCGGACAACGCCCAAGGGAGGAAACCGCGAGAACCGACGCCGCGGCTCAGTCAGGGTGATGAACTATGGGGATTTGAAGCCACGGCATGCCGGCGATCCTGCTGAGAGCCCTGCGGCCAGCGCGGATGGTGCGGCAGAAGAGCGGTGGCGGTGGGGGTGGCATGGCGGAAGCAGCTGTCCAGGTGGGCTGAGGGTAGCGTTCCCGAACGATCAGGACAACAGGCGGGCGTGCCGGCGTACACAGGGCATGCGCCGGCTCGGGTGATCGAGGCAGATAGGCGTTCACGTGGAGCGCGGTGCAGGCGGTGCGCGGATGTGCGGCTGCGGCGGCAGGGTGGAGACGATGAGCATCGGCGCGCCGCAGTGACGGCAGAGGAAGACAGGAGGCGCGCCTGAGTTGCCGCCGGCGTTGGAGCCGCCGTGGTCGTCCTGCGGCGCTGGCGGTTCGGCGTGTAGCAGAGTGCGTGCGGTGGCGAGTTCCAGGGTGCGATGGGCGTTGCCGAGCAAGCCGTAGTGGCGGATGCGATGGAACCCGCGCGGCAGCACGTGCAGGAGGAAGCGCCGCATGAACTCCTCCGCTGCGACAGTCATGGTCTTGTAGCGAGTGCGTCCCTTCGCCCGATAGTCCTTCCAGCGGAAGGTGACGCCGCGCTCGTCATGGGCGATCAGGCGGCTGTTGGAGATGGCGACCCGATGGGTGTAGCGGGAGAGATAGGCGAGGACCGCGGAGGGACCGGCGAAGGGCCGCTTGGCATAGACGACCCACTCGACCTGACGGAGCGGTGCCAACCACTCAGCAAAGCGGGCGGGATCGCAGAGCTCGGCGTGCTCGCCAAAGAACTGCAGCTCGCCTCGGGCATGGGCGGCGGCGAGCTCTTCGAGAAAGCGCCGACGGAAGAAGCGGGAGAGCACCCGTACCGGCAGGAAAAACCCCGGCCTGCAGTGGACCCACCGATCCGCATCCACGGCGATGCCGCCGCCCGGGACGATGCCGTGAACGTGCGGATGATGAGTGAGCTGCGATCCCCAGGTGTGCAGCACGAGCGTCGCGCCGATGCGGGCACCCAGATGTCGCGGGTCGGCGGCGATCGTGCGCAGTGTTTCGGCGGCGATGTCGAACAGTAGCTCATAGAGGCGCTCCTTATTGGTGTAGGCGATGGCGCTGATCGGAGCCGGCAGCGTGAAGACGACGTGGTAGTACTCCACCGGCAAGAGATCGGCCTGCCGGGCTTGCAGCTGAGCGGCACTGCTCTGGCACTTCGGGCAGTGCCGGTTGCGGCAGGAGTTGTAGGCGATCTGCGGCTGCGAGCAGCTCGAGCAGACTAGCTGGTGTCCGCCGAGCGCGGCGCTACGGCAGCGCTCAATGGCGGACATGACCTTCAGCTGCCCGAGGCTTAAGTGACCCCGCTCCCGCAATCGCCAGACCGGCCCGTGGGCGCGGAAGATGTCCGCGACCTCAAGGGCCGCACGCCCCACGGCGCCGTCCTACGAGGACCGGCGCACCTCAAGAGGACTGATCACCTGGCGCAACGTCTCCGTGGCCACCTGGGTGTGTAAAGCCGTCGTGTCGAGCTTCTTGTGGCCGAGCAGCACCTGGATGACGCGGATATCCTCCTTCTGCTCGAGCAGGTGGGTAGCGAAGCTGTGCCGGAGCGTGTGCATCGAGACGCGCTTGTCGAGTCCGGCTTCGCGGGCCGCCGCGTGCACCGCGCGGTTTAACTGCCGCGTGCTCATCGGGTCGATCGGGTTCTGGCCGGGGAAGAGCCATCCGCCGTCTGGCATCTTGCCCTGGCCCCGGGCGACTCGGTACCAGGTGCGCAGCCGCTCGAGCATCACCGGCGAGAGCATCGCGTAGCAGTCCTTGCTGCCCTTGCCCTTCTGCACGCGCAGCACCATGCGCTGGCTGTCGACGTCGGTGATCCTCAGTGCGACGACTTCGCTGGCGCGCAGGCCCGCTCCATAGGCCACCGACAGCGCCGTCTGGTACTTCAGGTTCCCGGCGGCGGCGATCAGGCGCTTCACCTCATCGCGACTCAACACCACCGGCAACGTGCGCGGCACGAACACGTGCTGCATCTTCGCCATCATGGCGCCACGATCGAGCGTCACGCCGAAGAAGAACTTCAGTCCCGTGATGGTGGCGTTCAGCGTGATCGGCGAGGCCCCGTCGTCGACCAGGTGCAGCTGGAAGTTGCGCAGATCCTCAGCCGTCGCGGTGTCGGGCGCGCGGTTCAGATACCGGGCGAACTTCCGTACGGCGCGAATATAGGCAGCCTGTGTCTGCGGTGCGAGCTTGCGCATCCGCATGTCTTCGATCATCCGCTGGCGCAGAGGAGAAACGGTCTTGGGCTGAGAGCTCATGATAGTGCTCCGGCTGAGAACAGAGGCGGATTGCCTCCCTTCTCAACTTACGGAACAAAGCCAAAAAGCTCACATCCGGCACTTCCCCCGACCGAAGCCGCCCCTACCGCGCGAGCGGTTTAGTCCATTGGCCGCAACGCGACGAACCCTCATCCACGGGGGCAGCCTCAGTCCGCCTCGGGTTCGTTGAGCCGCCACGGAACCGACGAGGCGGTAAACTCGAGCTGCACCAACGGCAGGCCCTTGAGTTCCTGAAGACTCGGTGCGGACTTCTCGCATAGGTGGACGGTAAAGCCCATGCCAAGCTCCACAGGCGGAAGGTCTCCGGACTCATCCAATGTCCCGATGAACTGAAACCAGCCACCGTAATGGTGTCGTCCCGGAGAGAGACGGCGGTTGTGATAGACCTCACCGTCTTTCGCCGGATCAATACCGAGCGTCCTCAGCAGAGACAGGAAGGCCGGGGGGTAGACTTCAGTTCGTGCTGCGACAAAATTTCTGCAGCCATTGCAAGTGCATCGGCTGGAATAGCCAAAAGCCGCGCGGGCGTAGACCTCGGCAGTGCCCGCGCGGTCGCACGTGTATCGCCATTTTCCGAGAGAAGCCACCGATCTCCGCTCGCATAGCTTGCCCGCCGGAATAGCTTCCACCAATGCCCGCTATCGGGTCAACCAGTTCGCTGTGCGAGTGACGGCAACTGGGCCGGCTCCGGTCAGGCCATCGATTTCGACCACGCATCCGATACTCAGTGCCAGTGGGCTC
>JABBNZ010000135.1 GCA_019352035.1 Pseudomonadota bacterium
CTGGCGAAGCCGTAGCCGCCGCCGCCACCGCCCCCAGCCCCTGCAACAACCAGAGGGCTATTGCCAAGGATCACGAAGGTTCCGCCGCCGCCGCCGCCGCCAACACTACTGTAGTTGCCGGAAACGTAGTCGACGCCGGCGCCGCCCACCAGGATCGAAAGCGCATCGCCGGCCGACAGATTGAATTCGCCGCCTATCTCACCCCCCGTGCCACCGGCCGCAAAGGGACTGCTGCCGCCGTTGGCACCGTAGGCGGTGATGTCATACAGGCCCGTTGTCCCGACGGTGTAATCCACAATGCTGCCGCTGTATGTGACCGTGGTCGTACCGGTGCCGATCGTCCCGGCCTGCGC
The DNA here is from genome assembly GCA_019352035.1 of Pseudomonadota bacterium. Lineage (GTDB taxonomy): Bacteria > Pseudomonadota > Gammaproteobacteria > Steroidobacterales > Steroidobacteraceae > 13-2-20CM-66-19. The sequence goes on from JABBNZ010000135.1 coordinate 354, forward strand.
GGGCAGCGCGAGTGCGAGCGGCGTCAGTCCGATTGCGGCGCTGAGAGTCATGCGGACGGCTCGCCGTACGTTCTTCTGGGGAAGCTTGACGTCGCTCATCCGGGGGATCTCCTGGTCATGGGGTGGGATTGCGCAGGGGAATGGGTAACTGTGCAATTTTCGTGCTGTTCAATCGAAACAACAGCTTGAGAGCCCTTGGGTCCTTTATGTAAGAGAACTCGACAGAAAAAGAAGAATGCCGCCTTGCGGCGGCATTCTTTGCGGATCCAAGCCTCGCGTTGCGGCTCAGAGGCTCTTGCGGCGGCGCGACGTCCAAAGACCCATGCCGAGCAGTCCCGCCGCCATCAGCGCGAACGTGCCCGGCTCCGGCACCGTCGACGGCTGGTTCACCGTGGCGGTCAGCACCGACGGCGAGCCGTTCGCCTCGACATAGACCAGGCCGAACGGGACATTGTTGCCGGCGGTCAGCGTGGCGCTGTCCGAGCGCTGCGAAGTCGGGTTGGGGCTGGAAATCAGGGTGTTCAGGCTGTCGGAGCCGAGCGTGTAGAAGCTCGCGCCGTCATCGTGCGTGACCGTGAGGGTCGTGCCGGGCGCCGCCGAATAGCGGCCGAGGAAGGCCATGTAGGTGTTGTCGACGAAGTTCCCCAGGCTCATGGTGGTGCCGAGGAACTGATTGAGCGAGTCCGTGCTGCTGACGAAATTGGAGATGTTCGACGCCGAGAAGCCGAAGTCGCCGAACGTGTTCAGGCTGCTGTTCTGGCCGTTGTTGGCGGCATTGTTGACGAAATCGATCGCTCCGGTGTACGTGAAGTATGCGAGCGGGGTGGTGATCGGGTGGCTTGTCGCGGAGGCGATGTCCGGCGTGCCGTTGCCGCTCCAGACGACGACGCTGTAGTGGCCGCCCGTCAGCGCGCTCAAATTCATGATGCCCGCTTGGGCGATGCCCGTTCCGATGACCAGGGCCGCCGAGACGCCCAGAATTGCCTTGCCGAATTTCATGCTCTCAAATCTCCCTACCGGACTCTGCCGTATGCCTGGTCTTTGCAATCCCCGTGCCGAGCGATAAAAGGTAATAAAAACAGTGGCTTGAGTTATCGGTAGTCGCCGACTGTCAAGTTTATCGACAAGCCCGGGCACCGGCGTTCCATATGTGTGATCCAGGGCACATTCGGGGCTTTACACTCGACTGTAAAGTCGCGCGACGGAACTGCCTTCAGACGAGGGGTATCGATGGCCGCAGAGATCCGCAGGAAGCTGCTCATCCTGGAGAATGACAGCTCCTTGCGCCGGGAGCTGGAAGGGATATTCGCCGATCTCGACGTCATTACCGGGGAGACCACCGAGCAGGCGCTCGCCATGGTCCGCCGGGCGGAGCCGGACGTCGTGCTCTTCGACCTCGGGGCCGCCCGCAAGCCCGATGTGGCGGCGCAAAGCCTCGATCTCCTGCGCCAGATCCTGCACCTCTCGCCCGATACCAAGGTCATCGCCATGACCGAGCACGACGCGCGCGAGCTCGCCGTGGCGGCGGTGGGTCTCGGGGCGACCGATTTCTACTACAAGCCCCTCGATGCCGGGGTGCTCTCCATCGTCGTGCGCCGGGCCTTTCGCATCCGCGAGCTCGAGGTGGAGAACGGGCGCCTGCGCGAGCAGACGGGCGCCATGGCGCTCGAGGGCATCATCGGCGCCAGCGATGCGATGCGAAACCTCTGCCGCTCGGTCGAGAAGGTCGCCCCCACGGGCGCCACCGTGCTGATCCTCGGCGACAGCGGCACCGGCAAGGAGCTGATCGCCCGCTCCCTGCACCGCCTCTCAGGACGCGCGCACAAGCCCTTCGTCGCCATCAACTGCGCCGCCATCCCCGACACGCTCTTGGAGAGCGAGCTCTTTGGCTACGAGAAGGGCGCCTTCACCGGCGCCGCGAAGCGCACGACGGGCAAGCTGGAGGCGGCCGACGGCGGCACGATCTTCCTCGATGAGATCGGGGAGATGCCGGCGTCGCTCCAGGCGAAGCTCCTGCGCGTGCTGCAGGAGCGCACCGTGGAGCGCATCGGCGGCCGTACGCCGATCCCGCTCGATCTGCGCTTCCTCTGCGCCACCAACCGCAAGCTCGATGAGCTGGTCGGGCGCGCCGGCCCCGACGGGACGGCCGCGAGCTTCCGCGAGGATCTCTACTACCGCATCAGCGAAGTCACCATCAATGTGCCGCCGCTGCGCGAGCGCCAGGGCGACAGCCTCCTCATCGCCCAGGTGCTGCTGCAGCAGATGTCGGAGCGCTTCGGCAAACCCACGCGGGGACTGGCGCCCGATGCCATCCGCGCCATCCAGGCCCATCCCTGGCCCGGCAACGTGCGGGAGCTGGAAAATCGCCTAAAGGGCGCCGTCATCATGGCCGAAGGCGTCGTCGTCACCGCCAATGACTTGGGCCTCAAGGACCCGGGGGAGGACCCCGAATATCTCAACCTGCGCGTCGCCCGCCAGCGGGCGGAAGTGCAGGCGGCGCGTCAGGCGCTCGCCGTCGCGCGGGGCAATCTCTCGCGCGCCGCGGAGCTCTTAGGGATCACCCGCCCGACGCTCTACGACCTCATCGAGCGCCACCATATCGATGCCTCCACCTTCGGGCGCAATGGCTCGGCCCCGCCGCAGAGCGATGCGCCCGAGACGCCCGAGCACTCTTAGGCCCGGCAGGCGGCAAGCCGTCGGCGACATTACGCGGGCTGATCGCGGCAAAGTCAGGCGTTAGTCAGGAGATGTCGAAAAACGCGAAGGCCGCGGGTCAAATCGCTGCGAATGCGCCTATTTTCTAGCAATTCGGCGCTTCGTTGTGGCGCCGGGTCGTGCTCTGATGTTTTTCTCGAAAGGCAACGTTGATCCCGCGCGGCGGAGTATTTCCCGTGCACTTTGAAATCATTGGGCCGATGGCCGACGCTGAAACCATTGCAGCGGGCTCGGGAATACGAGAGCTCGCGCGGCTACGAAAGCGCTCCGGCGCAGGGCGGTGGCGGTGTGAACCTGTCCCTGATGGGGTCGATTTGTCCAGTTTGTCCAGTTTGTCCATTTCATTTATAATGGATCGGATAGGAGGTCGCCATGCGCCACATATCAGCCACCGATGCGAAGCAGCGGCTTGCTGCCCTGCTCGATGCAGCCCAGCGGGAGCCGATCGTCATTCGTCGGCAGAACCGTGACGTCGCCGTGGTGCTTTCGGCTGCGGAGTACGATCGGCTTCGCGGGCTCAATGTTGCGCAGTTTCAGGAGTTTTGTGATCGAGTCGGCCGCAAGGCCGCGGAGCGGGGTCTGACGCAGAAGAAGCTCGCCGTGCTGCTCGCCGATGACGATGCCCCACGAGCCCGAGCGCATCGTCGCTGACACGAATTGCCTCGTCAGCCGGCTCTTGCTTCCGGAGTCGGTGCCGGCCCAAGCGGTGCGCAGGGCCGTGAGCGATGGCCAGCTATTGATCTCGGACGCGACGCTCGGAGAGCTTGCGCACGTGCTGTCGCGTCCAAAATTCGATCCCTATGTCAGTGTGCAAGACCGGCAGGAGTTCATTCGGGTTCTGAACCGCGTCGCCGAGCGGGTGCAGATCATCTCTCCGGTCAAGGCCTGCCGAGATCCGAAGGACGACAAGTTCCTCGAGGTGGCCATCAATGGCACAGCAGATCTGATCTTGACCGGCGATAAGGATCTTGTGGCGCTTCGACCCTTCCGGGGAATCGGGATCGTGACGCCGCGGGAATATCTCGAGCGTTGATCTGCCGCTGATCCGGCCCACCGCCGCATCGCCGGCTGATCGGCTTGGCTGCAGTCTGGGCCAATGCGAAAGCGCTGCGCTGACGCTCGGCTGCCAAGTGCAATCCCATACTTGACGGGCGCGCGCGGGCTGATCTATTGCCGGCGCGGTCTGCGCGGTCCGAGGCATCCACCGCGGCCCGCCGAAGACCGGACCGCCGCTCGGGCCGACATGAAAGTCCTTTCAATTCACTGACATATCTTCAGAATTTTCCCCGCGGCGCGAGGCTGTCGCGCGGGGCATAGGTGGTACCCTTCGCGGCGGAACACCAGATCCCGCTCGCGGTCAAAGGCACGACCCCTCATGACTCCCGACGCCCTCGAACAACAGACGCTCGACCGCGAGTCGCATCCGGCCGAGGCCCCTCCCGGCCATCCGCCCGAGACCGCGCGCCGCCGCCGCATCGGCTGGCTGATCGGCCTGGCCGCGCTCGTCGGCCTCATCGTCTTCGTGATCCACCACCGGCTGGCCTCCCACGCGGGGCCGCCGCTCGGGGCGAGGATGGACGGGCCGCTGCCGGTCAGCGTCGCCAAGGTGACGACGGCCGACGTGCCCGTGGTGATCGATGCGCTGGGGACCGTGACGCCGCTTGCGACAGTCAACGTGCGTCCGCAGGTGACCGGCCCGATCGTCAGGATCGCCTTCGAGGAGGGGCAGAGCATCGAGAAGGGGGGCCTGCTCGCCGAGATCGATCCGCGCCCCTACCAGGCGGCGTTCGATCAGGCGCGCGGACAGCTCGACCGTGACCGGGCGGCCTTGAAGAGCGCCCAGGTGGACCTCGAGCGCTACAAGCGCCTCCTCGCCCAGAACTCGGTCGCCGCGCAGACCTATTCGGATCAGCAGGCGACCGTCAATCAGGATGAGGCTACCCTCGTTGCGGACCAGGCCGCGGTCGAGACGGCGCGCCTGAACTTGAGCTACTGCCAGATCACATCCCCGGTGAGCGGGCGGGTCGGGCTGCGTCAGGTCGATCTCGGCAATCTCGTGCAGGCGAACCAGACGACGCCCATCGTGACCGTCACCCAGATGAAGCCCATGTCGGTGCTCTTCACCGTGCCGGAGAACGACCTGACCGCGATCTTCCAACACTCCCGCGGCGGCAGGAAGCTCACGGTCGAGGCGTACGACCGCAACATGAAGGACCTCATCGCCACCGGGACCCTGGCGAGCATCGACAACGAGATCAACACCAGCACCGGCACGCTGCAGCTGCGGGCGCTCTTCGACAACTCGCGCACGGAGCTCTTTCCGAACGAGTTCGTCAACGTGAAGCTGGTGGTCGACACGCTGCGGCACCAGATCGTGGTGCCGGGGGCGGCGGTGCAGAACGGCCCCTCGAGCAATTTCGTCTACATCGTCAACCCGAATCACACGGTGACCATGCGCACCGTGATCACAGGTCCCACCGACGGCAACGACATGGCCATCATGAAGGGCCTGACGCCGGGACTCACGGTGGTGACTGACGGCGCCGACCAGTTGCGCAACGGCGCCAAGGTCCTCCTGCCCGGCGAGCAGCCTCCCGCCTTCGCGCGCGGCCCCCACCGCGGCGCAAAGGCCGGCGCCGCGAAATGAACCCGTCCCGGCCTTTCATCCTGAGGCCGGTCGCCACCTCCCTGCTGATGGCGGCGATCGTCATCCTCGGGGCCATTGGCTACCTGCTGCTGCCGGTCTCGACCCTGCCCGAGGTCGACTATCCGACCATCGTGGTGAAGACCTTCCTCCCGGGGGCGAGCCCGGATGTGATGGCCTCCACCGTGACGGGGCCGCTCGAGCGCAATTTCGGGCAGATGCCGGGCTTGAGCGAGATGTCCTCGGAGAGCTCGGCGGGCGCCTCGGTCATCACGCTGCAGTTCGACCTGAGCCTCAACATCGATGTGGCCGAGGCCGAAGTGCAGGCGGCCATCAGCGCCGCGGACAGTCTCCTGCCGCAGAGCCTGCCCGCGCCGCCGAGCTACGCCAAGGTCAATCCGGCCGATGCGCCGGTGCTCACGCTCGCCGTGACCTCGAGCAGCATGCCGACACCGCAGGTCGAGGACCTGGCCGACACCCACATCGCGCAGAAGATCTCCCAGGTCTCGGGCGTCGGGCTCGTGAGCCTCAATGGGGCGCCGCGGCCGGCGGTGCGGATCCTCGCCAATCTGCAGCAGCTCGCCGCCTATGGCCTGAACGTCGATGACCTGCGCACCACCATCGCCAACTCCAATACGGATGCGCCCAAGGGCAACTTCGATGGCACGGCGCACGCCTATGCGATCGATGCCAACGATCAGATCCAGACCCCGCAGCAGTACGCGGATCTGGTCGTGGCCTACCGCAACGGCGCGCCGGTGTACCTCAAGAACGTCGCGCGCGTGGTGCAGGGCGCGGAGAACACGCAGCTCGCCAGCTGGGTGAACGACACGCCCGCCGTGCTGATCAACATCCAGCGCCAGCCGGGCGCGAACGTGATCCAGGTGGTCGACAGCGTCCGCGCGATCCTGCCGCAGCTGCGGGCCTCGCTGCCTGCGAACGTCACCCTTTCCGTCGTCACCGACCGGACCAATACCATCCGCGCCTCGGTGAATGACGTGCAGTTCGAGCTGACGCTCGCCGTGGCGCTCGTCGTCATGGTGATGTTCCTCTTCCTGCGCAACGTCCCGGCGACCATCATCCCGAGCCTCGCCGTGCCGGTGTCCCTCATCGGCACCTTCGCGGTGATGTACCTCGCGGGCTTCAGCCTGGACAACCTGTCGCTGATGGCGCTCACCATCGCCTCCGGCTTCGTGGTGGACGATGCGATCGTCATGATCGAGAACATCTCCCGCCACATCGAGAAGGGCGAGAAGCCGTTCGCGGCGGCGCTCAAGGGCTCGGGCGAGATCGCCTTCACCATCGTTTCCCTCACCATCTCGCTGATCGCGGTGCTGATCCCGCTGCTGTTCATGCGCGAGGTGGTCGGCAGGCTCTTTCGCGAGTTCGCCATCACGCTCGCGATCGCGATCCTCATCTCGGCCGTGGTCTCGCTCACCCTGGTGCCGATGCTTTGCGCGAAGATGCTGCGCTCGCGCGAGGAGGCGGAGCGCGCCCAGGGCCGCGTCGCCCGCGCGGCGGAGGAGTGGTTCAACCGCATGATCGCCGGCTACGGGCGGCTCCTGACGCGCGCCCTGCGGCACCAGACGCTCATCCTCTGGTTCGCGGCCGGCACGCTGGTGCTGACCGTGCTGCTCTACGTCGTGATCCCCAAGGGCTTCTTCCCCCTGCAGGACACCGGCCTCATCCAGGCGAGCACGCAGGGTCCGCCGTCGATCTCCTTCAAGGACATGGCGCAGCGCCAGCAGGCGCTCGCCGAGGTCATCCGCCACGATCCGGACGTTAAGAACCTGACCTCGTACATCGGTGTCGACGGCACCAACATGACGCTGAACGAGGGGCGGATGCTGATCGATCTGAAGCCGAAGCAGGATCGCTCGGACTCCCTCCTTCAGGCGATGGCGCGCCTGCGGCAGGAGGCCGCCCGCGTACCGGGGATCAGCCTCGCCCTGCAGCCGGTGCAGGATCTCACCATCAGCTCCATCGTCGGCAGCGCCCAGTACCAGTTCGTCTTGGGCGCCGCCGACCGGGCGATCCTGGATCCCTGGGTGCCGAGGCTGCTTGCGGCACTCAGGCAATCGCCCGCGCTCGCGCACGTCGCCACCCCTTATCTGGAGCAGGGCCTGACGGCCGAGGTCGACGTCGACCACACCACCGCGGCCCGGTTCGGGATCACCGACGCCACCATCGACAACGCGCTCTACGATGCCTACGGCCAGCGCATCATCTCCACGATCTACACCCAGTCGAACCAGTATCGCGTGATTATGGAGGCG
>JABBNZ010000002.1:0-10493 GCA_019352035.1 Pseudomonadota bacterium
CCACCGCGATCTCCACGCCTCGCCGCGTGAGCCTCCGATTGCTCGGATCGAGGTGAAAGTCACCACACAGATAGCTGACCGGAACCATTCCGACGTCCCCAAGGCCCCTTTGCTCAGGACTGAAACAGCCTGGGATCCAGCTCGAGCGAGACAATCCGTAGGATCCTAATACGCGGGACGTCCGGGTGGCGATGATTGATAAGCACGTTGAGATCCGGCGCGTTCGACAACGGCATGATCACCGACGGAACGATGAGCAGCGCTTCCGCCATCGAATCGAGCCACCGGTCGCCCAGCCTCTGCGTATCGACCTCCCGACGAACCCAGTCTGATGCCAAGGCGTTCCATTCGATCGTTCGTTGCGGGAGATCATCGGGTGCTTCGTACTCGATCATCGATTGCGGCGGTAGCAAGGCAGGGTTGGTGACGTGCACGCGCTTTTCCAGTGCCGCCAATGAAGGCACGGTGGAGCAATATGTGACTGGGCGGCCGACCGTATTCCAACGCCCGGAATGCAGCAAGCCATAGCCCCCGGTAAAATCGCGCGCGCGCCGGGCGCTTGACAGGCGCCAGAAGCGCATTCAGGCCGCCGCGCCCCAGTCGATCTTGGCCAGGATCTCCTCGACCAGCCGTGCGCCCGCCTCGGTTCGTGCCCAATCCAGCGGCGCGATGCTGCTTAGTTCACCGAGCGGGTCGCGAAGCCATCGGTTGGCTCGATCAGCATCCCCGAAGACATCTTCAGCCACCGCTTGCACCCGCGCCATGCGCACGAGACGATCCGATTCCTCGACGGTGAGGCGCTCCTTTTTCGCCTCACGATGTCGCCGGGTGCGAGCGGGGATGATGAAGCGCTGAATCTCCCCCTCCGAAAACAGCCCCTGTCGCTGCACATGCGCAAGCGCTCGAAGGGGAATGCGGTGCGAGACCACGCGCGCCAAGTCCGCAGCGGACGCGATCTCCGCGCCGAGCATGCTTTTCCCGCCGAGCTTTTCATAGACGGCCATCACTACGGGGTCTCGGCTCTGCATGGGTCCGCCTGCTTCCGAAGATTTGGCAATTTGCCCGATTATACATGGGCAAACTGCCGGCCAAAAGAACCATTGGTCTGTGGGAGTTCTGTGTCGCGCCAGGTCAAGCCTGGGAAGAGAGGATGCTATGTAAGTAGCTGAAACTCATCGCTGGAGCCCAGTGGGTTCGACTCCCATCCGGCAAGGGCTAGCCACCGGCCGGAAGCGAGCCTTGCGCGGGGCGTGGCGACATGTCTCGTGAAGCGTAGGCAGCGGATACCAAAGCCGCGTGATTGAGCCCCGAGATTCCCTGAGCGCTGGTGTCTTCACGGTCACAAACGTGGGGACAGCACCGAATCGACCGCCATGGTGAGGACGGTTTGGACCGGCCGGGGTCCGAGAGCGGGGCAAAGGTATGGGATGGGCTCTCCAGGAACCTGGGAGATCCAGCGTCGACCGACTGTGAAATAGCCGATGGCACCGCGGCTGAGAGCGGGGCCGGGCGTGTGCGGAAACCCCTGCCGCGCGGGAGCGAACGCCGGGGAGACAGTCGGAACGGGGATGCGAATCAATAAGCTGACCCGCAGTAGGCGCTGGAAGTCTTAGTGCCCTGATAGTACTGATGACGCCGGGGAACGCGGCTCGCGCGGACCCGGTCGAGGGAAGCGGGGCACCGTGGTAGAGAATCGCTTTTGAGAAACACCGAGGGCGCCTTGAAGCCTGAGAGCGTGTCAACGAAACAGAAGCGGATAGCCGAGCTGGCGGGGAAGAAGCCGGCTATGGCGTTTACGTCTTTGAACCAGTACCTCGATGCCGAGTGGTTGAGGTACGCCTACGAGTGCACTCGCAAGGACGGCGCGGTAGGAGTTGACGGTCAGACGGCGCAGGCCTATGCGGCCAATCTGGAGCAGAACCTGCAGAGTCTGCTCGACCGGCTCAAATCGGGTCGTTATCGTGCACCGCCGGTCCGGCGTCACTACATTGACAAGCCGGACGGCGGTCAGCGTGCACTGGGCATTCCGTCTTTCGAGGACAAAGTGGCGCAGCGGGCCATTGTGATGCTGCTGGAGCCGATCTATGAGCAGGACTTCCGAGACTGCTCGTTCGGGTTCCGGTCCGGTCGCAATGCGCACCAAGCGCTCGAGGTCATCCGTCGCGGAATCCTGGCTCAGAGAGCTCGATGGGTGTTAGAAGTTGACGTGCGAAAGTACTTCGACAGCATCGATCACGCCAAGCTGCGCGAATTGCTCGCCAGACGAGTCACGGACGGTGTGGTAAGAAGGATGATCGACAAGTGGCTGAAAGCGGGTGTGCTGGAGCAGGGACAACTGTCCTATCCGGGCAGCGGTACGCCTCAAGGCGGGGTGATCACTCCCCTTACGCAAAAGGTAATTTCCCATGATCGGGGCGCCCTCGGAGCGCCGTGGGGGCGGTGGCACGTCGTCGGGCGGAGGAGCCGCAGCGATCGGGATGCAATGCCGAATGACGATCGTATCGTCGCCGATGAGCACCTCCTTGACGACGAGGCGGACGATGCGTTGCCGTTCCAGGACGTCCAGCGTGTCGGCCGCGTCACGCAATCGTGCGAGGAAGGCCGTGAGTGTCTCGGCCAGGCGCAAGAACATGGCGCGGTCGCCGACTTGATCGGCGATGGCTTGCAGCTCGGCGCGCACGACTTGCTCCCTTTGGCGCAGCGGGGGCATGCGCTCGCGCAACTGCTCGAGCGGCAGCAGCTGTTCCTGGTAGGCGTTGAGAATGCGCTCTATGCTGTTTCCAACACGAGTCAGTTCTCGCTGCAGACTCTGCTCGCGCTTCTTGGTGGGATCAGATGCGCGCGCCGCCATGAGACGCCGGTCGAGCTCCTGTTGGATCAAGGTCGGGTCCTCAAGCAATCGGATCACTTCCGCCCAGACGACCTGATCGAGGAGGTCCTGGCGGACGAAGCGTCCATTGTCGCACACCGGGCCGCCCAGTTTTCGCCAGCTGTCGGAGCCAATGCATTTGTAGTAATGGAGCTTCCGCGCGCTCGTCTGCGTGGAAGTCCGCGAGAAGGCGTAACCACACTTCTGGCAGCTGACCAAGCCCTGCACGATGCTCGGCGTAATCGTTCGCCGCTTCGAACGTATTCTGTTCTCGTGAAGGAGCTCCTGGGCTCGGGCGAAGCTCTGCTCGCTCACCAGCGCGGGTACTGGGATCTCGATCCACTCCTCGCGCGGCCGTTGGTGGCCGATAGTGTCGCTGGACACCATTCCTCCGCGCCGACGCAGCGCTCGGGTGACACGCTCGCGGCCGGCGACGCGAGTCTTGCCGAACGAGGCGGCACCGCGATATGCGGGATTGCGCAGCATGGCCCACACCACCGAGCGCTCCCAGCGCGCGCTTTGCTTGCGGGTTGGGACACCCTCGGTGTTCAGCCGACGCGTGATCTCCCCAATACTGAGCCCACCGACGGTGTACAGCTCGTAAACTCGCTGAACGACCTGGGCCTCCGCGTCGATGACCCGATACGAGGCGAGAGCATCATCGGTCTTGCGGATATACAGGTACCCGTATGGCGCCCCGCTCAGCACGCTGACTTCACCGGTTCGGGCTCGATGCCGTTTGCCACGCCGAGAGCGCTCCAGGATCTGCGCTCGTTCGTACTCGGCGATCATGCCCTGGAACTGTACGAGCAGCTGATCTTCCGCCGTGACGCTCTGGGGTGCATTTACGAAGCGCGTCTCGACTCCTTGTCGGGCCAACTCCTCGATCAGCAGAATTTGGTAGGCGTATTTGCGACTCAATCGGTCAGGCGCGTAGACGAGGACGGCCTGGATCTGCCCCTCGGCAGCGAGGTCTCGTATGCGTTCGAGGCCGGGACGTTCCAGTGTCGCTCCGCTATAACCTTCGTCTTCGAATACCCACTCCTTCGGGACCTCCAGATCGTGTTTCTTCGCGAACTCGATCAGCGCTGCTGTCTGGCTCGCTATCGTGCGTTCCTCGCGCTGTTGATCCGAGGATACTCGAGCGTAGATCGCCGCCAACTTCATAAGTGCTTCCCCTTACACGTGCGCCGACAGGGCGTTGCTGTGCGGGTACCAAGAGCTCGTAGACCTGCGCGAGCTTCTGGGCGCGTAGTCGATCAAACGTATAGTCGAGATGGACTTGGAAGGCCAGACATCGTGGACGTCTCTCAGCCATGCCTGCGTAGAGCGCTCAGAAACGCTCCCAGGGCGCGTGTGACGATCTCTCCGAGGGTCAGACCACTGCTGGCGGCATACGAGCGCAACAGGCGCACGGTGCTCGGCGGAAGCTTCAGCGTGATCGGGATCGAGGCTTCCTCGACCGGCACGGGATGGCCGAGATCGGCTGCTCGCTCGAGATACCGATAGGCCTGGCGCAGTGACAAACCAAATTCGCGCGACAGCGTTTGTGCAGCCTCGGACAGCTCCGTGCTTTCCGCGAGCAAACGATGCGCGGCGTTCAGCAGCCGCGCCTTGTCCGCCTTCGTGGACCGCGCCATGGGACGTAAACATATTACTTCTTGAGACGCAAATCAAGTATCGGCCTATCCCGCCAGCCCGTCACGACGCGCTCGAACTGGAAATTCGCTTTTGCGTAAGGGGAGTGATCTCGCCGATGCTCTCCAACGTGTTTCTGCATCATGTGCTCGATGACTGGTTCGCCACGCAGGTGCAATCGCGCCTGCGAGGGGCCAGTGCCCTGATCCGCTACTGCGATGACTTCGTCATGCTGTTCGCGTGCAAGGATGATGCTGAGCGGGTTCATGCGGTGCTGGGGAAGCGGCTGGGACGGTTCGGGCTGCAGTTGCACCCGGAAAAGACTCGGCTGATCGACTTCCGCTCGCCCGCTGAGCGCGTCGGTGCGCAGAGCACGTTGCCCACGAGCTTCACGTTCCTCGGCTTTCTCCACACGTGGGGCATGACGCGGAATGGGAAGACGACGATGTGGCAGCGTACCGCCAAGGACCGCTTGGCGCGTACGCTCAAGGCGATCAATCAGCAATGCCGCCTCATGCGGTGCTGGTCGCTCGCTGATCAGCAGCGTCGACTCAGCCGGATGCTGGAGGGGCACTTCGCCTACTTCGGCATCACTGGCAACTATCGGCGCCTCGCCGCCGTGGTCTGGCAGACCCGGCGGATCTGGCGTAAATGGTTGTCGCGGCGCTCGTGGAGGAGCTACGTCACGTGGGAGCAGTTCCTACGGCTGGTAGCGGCATACCCGCTGCCTGCGCCCCGGATCGTCCATCGCTATGCCTGAGGTGAGCCAAGCTGTGCCATGAAGAACCGAATGCGCGAATTGCGCTCGTTCGGATCTGTGAGGGGCGAGGGCGGCAACGTCCTCGCCTACTCGGAGGACTTTTCTCCAGCGCCTTCTCGGACGCTGCAATCAGGTTCGCGAGCTCCGACGCCGAGTAGCACGGCGCGACCCGTCGAGGCCCAGGGCATCCGGCGCGTCATTGCTCCAACTGTCGTGCAAGCGCCTCCGACTGCTCGACGAACTTCTTGGCGTTGGAATTCCTCAGTCTCTCGAGGTTTTGGAGTTTCCATTGCAAGCCGGGGAGGAGCTCCAGGTGTGGCACGTCCAAGAGAGACCATTCGGGCTTGCCCGCGACCAGGGAAAGGAGGAACCGGCGCTCATCGGCCGTCAGACCGTGCTGGAGCTCCCGCACCATTCGGTCGCGCGCGGCCAGGAGTGCCTCGAGCTCGACGGGCTCGGCAGTCATGCCGACGAAACTGCGCTCGAACTCCTGGCCGATGTCGCGCAGTGGCGGAAACAGGACCTCGTGGACCGGCCGGTTGTGGCTCGCGAGATAGACGACGAAAGCGCGACGGATGCCGGCCGTGATGCCTCCGTGCGCGAATAGCTGCATGACATCGAACAGGTCGCGTGGATGTTGGCGATCCATGGCTGCAACCAGCTTGCCGCCATACACATCCTCGACCGACACGACGGGAATTTCGAGATCCGCCTGCAACGCGTCGCGCGCGGTCGGTGTCAGCGACGCCATGCGCACGGGATGAACCGTGCCGCGCATGACGAAATTGACCTCGACCTTGACTTCGATGACGCCTTGCCGAACGAGCAGCTTGGTCCCGCCGGCTTCCGCCGAAGCCGGCGCATGGGTCTGGAAGCCCTGCTTCTTCAGGCGCGCTGCGGACTGATGGATTGCATCGGTGATGCGCTTGAGTGCTTGCTCCCGCGACAACGTGTGGTCGGGAAGCGCGAGGTCGAGATCCACCGAGAGTCGCGGCATGTCGCGCACGAAGAGGTTGATGGCCGTGCCGCCCTTGAGCGCGAAGGTGTCGTCGACGAGCACGAGCGGCGCGATCCGCGTCAGCAATCGAGCAGTTTGAAGATAGATCTCATTCATGGCTTGAGCACAAGGAGACCGTCGCGGGAGCGGCCGACCCACGGTCGATTACTTCCCTTGGGGAATTGAGACGGATCGAGCTTACCTGCCCACGGTAGGGAGAGCTCGCGCCCGAGCTGCAAGCAAAGGCGTACGGTCTTGACGCTGCCGCATCGCTTGAGGAGTTCGCTCAGGACGCCAGCGCGAATGTTGTAGCTGCTCTCCACGAGCTCACGCGCTTCCTGCAGCGATTGGCGAACGCCGACCTCGCTCAGGAGCTCGAGGAGCGCGCGTTCTGGCGCGGAGACAAGAGGCGCGCCCTTGCGGCCCTCGAAGGGCCGAACGTGCAGGAGCGCGTCGGGACGCTCTTCGAACAGCCGTTTGCGGTGATACTCGGCGGGGAAGCGCTTGGTGAACCACTCAGGGAGGCGCCCGGCCTGCCAGCCGTATAGGTGAAGCACCGGCCGTTGCGCCACGTACTGGCGGATGCCATGCCAGTCGAGCGCGGACTTGCCACCCACATGCAGGCCTTCGAACACTCGCTGCAGCAGCGCGAGGCTTGGGTGCAACGCGGGTGGGTCATTGGGGCGGCAATAAACGCCACGCGCCATCCGCTCCAGCCAGCCCGCCCGAACGTAGTGGACGGCCAGATCTGCCGATATGCCGAGGGTGGCGAGATCGGCGGAGGTTACCGGCGTTCCGGGCGCCAGCGTGGTGTAGAGCCTGTTTAGCTTATATCTGACAGTCGTAGCCACACTACGATTATACAGAACAACAAAAATAGGTCAATTTTGATTTATTACGATAATCGTATCTAGCCTACGATAACCATTACTGGATCAAAGAAACTTGGTTGCTGGGCTTTGCCCCCGTCCCACCTCCCCAAGGTCCCGGGGGTGGTGCGCGACTATTTGGACTTCATCCGCAGCGCGTCACGAATGGCCTCTGCGGTGGCGGACCGCCATCCGTAAATCGGAAGAATCTTGATGCCCCGGTACACGACGATTTGCTCACTTCTTGTGGAGGCGCGCTTCGGCACAGCCTTTTTCATTCCTTTCGCCATACGGCTCAATATGAGATTTCCGCATCACCAGCGCAAGCCACGGTTCCAGGGCCCGCGGAAGCGGATCCGATAGTAATTCCGACGAGGATGTTACAGTTTCGCCCGAATTATGGGTGAAACGCAGGATAGCTTTACATCGAGTTTTGTCTAACATTGTGAGCAGTGGGTGCAACAGAAATTCTGGCGACACGAGTGACACCCGACATCAAGGAGCGGGTGACTGATGTCGTTCGCGAGGAGTTTTTGACGGAATCGATATGGCTTCGGCGCTTGGTCCTGCGCGAGCTTCAGGCAATCTCGTCAGCTGACTCGGCACCGCAGCGATGCGGTAGCGAATCGACCGTGGTCCGCGGACAATGCTCCAGGCGTCGTGAGCCGATTTCGAGCCTGTACATTCGATTGCGCAAGGAGGACCGGCTGCTGCTGCACGAGCGTGCGGCGGCTCGTGGAATGGCCTCGGCTACTTACGCGTCAGTGCTTGGCTGGCGTCAACAACTTCTCTTGACATATGCTAACGTCCGAGCATCGCCGCCGATTCCAATTTGTAAACCGTTGGTCATCTGTTCGAATCAGATAGCCGGCACCATCCCTGTATCGAGCCACGCTCGTCGACCGAGCGAACCTGACCGATTATCCGGTGACCGTGCTCGAACAAGCAGTAACTTTCGGCCAGCGAAACAGGCGACTCGGCATGAGTATCGGACGAGTACGGCGCCGTGACGTGCCCGCTGTTCCTCCCGCAGCCCTGCGCGAAGCACTGGTGAATGCTGTTGTGCATGCCGACTATGCCGAGCGCGGCGCCCCATTCGGGTGGCCGTATTTGACGACCGCGTAGAGGTTGAGAACCCAGGCATCCCGCTGCCGGGCCTGACGATCGAAGAGTTGCGCGAGGGACTCTCTCGTGTGCGCAATCGTATTCTTGCGCGGGTCTTCAACGAACTGGGACTGATCGAGCAGTGGGGGACGGCCGCTCCACTGCCGCTACGAAGCACGTCGGACTTTCGACGCGGGCCACGCAGCATCGGCTTGGGGAGCTCGCAGAGCGAGGACTGATAGTGTTGGTCGGTTCCGGCCCAAGAGATCCGTGGCGGCGGTGGCATCCGACAAGGAAGTCTGCAGCGCCATGAAACCAAATCTACCCTCCTGCAGGTAAGTCGCGACGTCCGCGCTAGCTTGGGGGCTGTACGCAGTCGCTTCTTACGGAGGCATTAAAAGCTACCCGCCCGTCCGTCGGCTGCCGCGCGGGGTGCTGGCGATCATCAACGCTGCGGCTTCGGCGCCTGTGCTGGGCGCCGCGAGGAACGTCATTGGGGACATCCCGGCCGTGCCTTCGCGTTATTGCATACTCCGATCTATGCCCGCGTGCGCCGGAGCCTTTTCACCCCCACCACGAACCCAGTGCAGCTGAAGAGAAACCCGACGGAGACTGCGAGCATTAGCATGAGTATTCGCAAAGGCCCGCTGCGATCGAGTGATGGGAAGTCGAAGTCGTGGAGCCCGTTCACCCACCATCGCCGGGCGCGGCTGCGCGTATCCGTCACCGAAAGCATCCGGCCTGTCGCCGAGTCGATCTGCAACCAAGTCTGGGCGGGGTCGGCCAGGACGATCCGACGGGCGGAAGAGGGCAATGGATCCGAAATCACCTGATACGCGTCATGGGCCTGGATTGGACGTATCCGCAGGACACGGACCGACGGCCAGGCTGACCGGATCGCGGCCAGCAGCAACGAATCCGGCACGGATCGCGAGAGTGATAGCCCGCCGTCCGGCGCGGGCGTCGCAATCCAGGAGCCGCTCTGACCACCGTTACTCGCGACCAGAAACGGCTTGTCGGCGACCGCAGTGATCTCGACTTGACGTGCGGGTGGCAAGGTCCGAAGGAGAGCTACGGGGAAGCGCTTCGCCGCCTCGGCCAAAGTCATCCCCCTGAGGGCTGCAATCTCGGCGGCGGTCGGCTGATCGCTCGGAAAGACCGTGCCACCGTCCAGCATCAAGCAACCGCTCACGATCCAGCTAATCAATAACGCGGATGCGAAGAGGCCGACTGAGTGATGCCAGCGCAGCCAACCGCGAAACGGGGAAAGGCCCCTTCGCCGGGCCCGCCTCATATTGATGAGGTGGATTACGCCGAGCCCGAGTCCCGCGCACGCGAGAAGACCGCAAGTGCTGCCGAGCGTGAGCATGACGCCGCGCCAGAGATCCTTGTGACGACGCAGGGAGACGATGTTGACCCAGTGCACGATCGCGCCGATATAGTTCCACTCCCGTTGGACACGGCGCGTTTGCTGGAGCACCTGGCCCGAACGGGCCGACACGTAGAGCTCGGTTCCTCGCCCGCCTCCGAGACTCACTCTATAGAAAGGACGATACGGATCGTACTGATCGTGCACGATCCATTGGTCGTCCTCGAGCGGACCGGTGATGGCGGCCACCGGACGCCTGCTGAAGCTCGCCGCCACGGCACGCGCCGCATCTGCGGAGAGCGGTCCGAGAAGCTTGCCGGACTCGGCGCTGACGGAGACGGTCGGGCCTCGCGCCACCGATAGTACATAACGAGGATGCCCGTCCACGCTGATCAGACGCAGGCGCTGCACGGCGAGGCCCGGAGCCGCGGCCAGGGCGGCTGCTGGCGCGATCCTCACCCGTCCGAGGTCGATCGGCTCGCTGTGTGCGATGCGGATGACCGATGGCAAGGTTGGGAATGGCACGAAGCAGAGCACCGCACCGCTCGCGAACCACAGCGCGAAGAGGAAGCCGACCGTGATACCGAGCCAGCGATGCAGCAGCTTTAGGGACCGCGGAGGCACGAGCAGCGCGGGCCTGCCACTTCGCCGCAAGGCCTGAGCGACCGTAGTCATGCGTCTACACGTTACTCCGCGAGGGCGAAATTTGCTGCGCATTTGCCGGACGGCACGGCATATCCGGGGAGAAATCCGGCCCAATTTGGGAGTTTTCACCGAGGCGCTTTGCCCACAATGCTGCTCAGGGACGTACGTAACACGCACATCGGGAAGTACAGCGCGGGCGGCAGTCCGGCTCGGGCCGGCTCCGACGGCAAGGGGGGGGGGGC
>JABBNZ010000002.1:10532-118881 GCA_019352035.1 Pseudomonadota bacterium
GGGCGCGCATGTCGGGGTGCTACGGGGTCTGGACACGAGAAGGACGGGTCGCGGCCGGTCTCTTTGGCCGGGGGCGCACGTCGAAAACATTGGGTCGCGCAACGCGCGGGAGAATATTCGTGCCGATGCAATCCTCATTGCGATATTCGATCATGATCGCCGCCGCCTGCAGCTTCGGTGCCGCATCGGCGCTCGCGGCGGACACCCCTTCTACTCTGCAGCAGGTTGTGGTCGCTGCGCAGAAGGAGTTCTACCGGGGCGACACACCGCTCGAGCAACTACCGCAGAGCGTCGACGTGGTATCGGGCAACCTCCTCAAGGTGGAAGGAATCACCACCTTGAACGATGCGCTCTCGCTGGTGAGCGGCGTCGCGCAGCAGAACAATTTCGGCGGCTTGTGGGATGCCTACGCCATCCGCGGCTTTGCCGGTAACGAAAACCTTCCGAGCGGCTACCTCGTCAATGGTTTTAACTGGGGACGCGGGTTCGTCGGACCGCGTGACATGTCCGACGTCGAGCGCATAGAAGTTGTCAAAGGCCCTGACTCGGCCCTGTTCGGCCGCGGCGAGCCCGGTGGCACGGTTAACATCATCACCAAGAAGCCGCTCTTTCACGAGCAGGGCTATGCGGCGCTCTCTGGAGGCAGCTATCAGGATTACCGCGCTGAGGCGGATGTCACGGGGCCGCTCGCCTCATGGCTGGCCGGCCGCATCAATGGCGCCTACGAGAATTCCCACAGCTTCCGGCACACCGTGAAATGGGACAAGTATGTCGTGACGCCTTCGCTCTTGGCGCGGATCGGTAATCGCACGACACTTTCCTATGAGCTCGAGATAATCAGGCAGGCGATACCCTTCGACCGCGGCGTCGTCGGGCGCAACGATCAGCTGGGCATCATTCCGATCTCGACCTTCCTGGGCGAGCCTGGGAATGGTCCGACGGTGGTTCACGCGATCAGTCATCAGGTCGGGTTCCAGCACGACTTCCGCGATGGCTGGACGCTGCAGCTCGGACTGGGGGCGCTCAAGAGTTCGCTCCTGGGTACCGGTGAGGATCCCGAGCTTGCGGCGTCTCATAACCCCTTCCTCCAGGGCGGCGACATCCTCGCGCGGCGGCGTAGATCGCGCAACTATCACAGCAACGACGTCGTGCCCCGTGGGGAGATCTCCGGCAAGATCTCGACGGGGCCGCTGGTCCACCACGTCCTCTTCGGCGCGGATTACGATCACCTGCAGCTCGATGAGGCGCTCGACCAGTACCGGCCGCCGGTGGTCACGCCGACGACGACCATCACGCAGCTCAACGGCGTCAATATCTTCGATCCCGTGTACGGAAACCTGCCGCCGATGAAGCCTTTTACCAACACTCTGGAGACCGACGAGGACTGGGGCGCTTATGCGCACGACCAGATCGATTTCGGGTCGAAGTGGAAGCTGCATGCCGGTGTGCGCTACGACAATTTCAGGCAGTCTCTCCTCGATAGGATCGCCGCATCAACCTCCCACCAGAGCGTCACGGCAGTAAGTCCGGACGTGGGTCTGGTGTTTTCCCCAATCGATGACGTCGAGCTATACGCCAGCTATGGCAAAGGCTTCCGGCCGAACACGGGGCAGGATGCTCACGGCGTCGCATTCCAGCCCGAGATCACCCGCTCCTATGAGACGGGCGTCAAGTTCAAGACCTCCGGGGGCTGGCTGAACGGCACCGCCGACGTGTTCAAGACGGATAAGACCAACGTGCTCACGGCCGATCCCGCGAATCCGGGATTCTCTCTGGCGGCCGGCGCCGCCGAGAGCCGTGGCGTTGAACTCGATCTCACTGGACGGCTGCCGGCGAAGTTCAGCTACCGGCTCTCCTATGCGTACGTGGACGCCTACTTCTCCAAGGCGATTCTCGACCCAGACTTCGGCAGGCCGCTGCCGGCGGGCACCCCGCTCATCAACGTGCCGAAGAACAGCGGCAGCCTCATGTTGATGAGAGATTTCAGCGTCGGTGAGGCGCTGGTGAATGCCGGCGGCGCCGTGACGTACGTGAGTAGAGAGCTGGGCGAGACCGGCACGACCTTCTACCTGCCCTCCTACACTCTGGTGAAGGTGTTCGGCACGGTGGACTTCACCCGGGCCTTCCAGCTCTCGGCGGAGATCGATAACCTGTTCAACAGAACTTATTACGCCAACTCATACGCGCAGCTCTGGGTGATGCCTGGGACTCCGCGTACCTTCAACATCAAAGCGACCTACCGGTTCTGAGTCGAAGCCTGCGGCGGCGGACACATCCGTGTGCCCGCCGCCGCGTCGTCAACGCTCTGTGTTGAAGAGCTTGGCGAGCGGGTAGTGCAGCTTCTCAATTGGCGACTTTATGACGATGTAGCTGAAAAACTTCGCCACCCCGATGTTTCGGTCGAGAATGTCTTCCATCACCGATTGGTAGTGACCAACGCCGCGGGTGACAAACTTCAGGAGGTAATCGTACCCGCCGCTCACCAGGTGGCATTCGATGACCTCGTCGATTGCCCGGATCGATGTCTCGAATTTGGTGAAATCCTCACGGTGATGATTGCTCAGCGTGACTTCGGTGAAGACCGTGATCGTCTCTCCGAGCTTGCTGAGGTCTACCCTCGCATTGTAGCTGGTGATGTAGCCGGCTTCCTCGAGACGCTTGACCCGCAGCAGGCACGGACTCGGCGAGAGCGCCACATTTTTGGCGAGCTCGATGTTGGTGATCCGGCCGTTGCGTTGCAGCTGGGCCAGGATGTTGATGTCTATGCGATCCAATTTGATCGCGGCCATGTGGGAGCTCACCTCGGATGCTCGAATGATCGCTGAAGCGGCCCTGTCATGCCCGCAGATCGCCCTGATGCGCTTTGACCAGGTGCGCGATGCTGGGGAAGCGCGCTCCGATGGGCGCCCCCTCGGGCATCACCACTTTATCAGCATCCTCGTCCGGCGAGCGACGATCGATCCACGCGGTGGCGAGCCCGGTGGCCGCGGCGGCCGCGAGGTCGCGCTGCGGGCTGGCGCCGATGTGCAGGATCTCCCCCGCATGATAGCCTAGCTTGGCGAGCTTGCCGATTACTCGGCGGATACTGCGCTGATCGGGTCCGTACGAGCCGATTTCCTCGGCCGTGCAGACCAGATCGAACTTCGCCTCGAGGCGGCGGGCGCTGACAGCGAAGCTGTGCCGATCTGCGTTCACGAACGCTGCGATCTTGAAATAGCGGCTGAAGTATTGCAATGCCGCGGGCGCATCGGCGAACGCCGGCCAATTCGGCACCGAGTGGCCGAACTGGGCGTGCTCAGCATCCGAGCTGAGCACGGCCCATTCCTTCGCGAGCGCTCGGTGCGCCTGTGCCAGGATTTCGGAGTACGGCAGCTCGGGGCTGCTTGCACCAAGGGCCATCTCGTGCCGCTCGAAAGCCGCCAGCACCTCGTGCCGCGACAGACCGATGCGTCCGCTTGCCAGTAATGGCCGCACGGCGGTCATGATGCCCGAGTCCCGGTCGATGAGGGTTCCATAGCAGCCGAAGCTGAGTACTCTGAAGCCGGTGATGCGCATGGGCCACTCGTCCTCAATACCCGGCGGCCCGGTCGACGACATTGCGCAGAGGCTCTCCACGGCGGTATCTGCGGATGTTCTCGAGGACGATTCGTGCTGACGTCTCCGGCCGCGTTACTGCGGCGATGTGCGGCGTGAGCAGAATGCTCGGGTGTTGCCAGAACGGATGTCCGCTCGGCAATGGTTCCGGCTCACAAACATCGAGAACGGCGGCCGAGAGCCGGCCGGAATCGAGCACCTCGAGCAGGGCGGCCTGATCGAGATGGCCGCCCCTACCGAGGTTGACGAGCGCAGCCCCCTTCGGCAAGCGCGTGAAAAGTCGCTGGTCAAGGATGTGGCGTGTGGCATCCGTCAACGGCAGCAGACAGACCAGGATGTCGGAGCCGCCGAGGAAAGCCTCCAAGCCATCGGATCCCGAGTAGCAGGCGATTCCCGGGAGTTGCTTCGGAGTGCGACTCCAGCCGCGCAGCGCAAAGCCGAATGGGGCGAGTGCCTGGAGCACCGCTTGGCCGAGAACGCCGAGTCCCATGATGCCGACGCGCCGCTGCGCCGCCGGGACCACCTCCAGTTGCCGCCATTCGGCCGACCGCTGGGCGCGCTGATAGTCGAGCACGTTCCGATGCAGCGCGAGCACCGCCATCGTCGCGAACTCGACCATCCCGCTCGCGATTCCAGGCTCCACCATGCGCACCACCGAGACCGTTTCCGGCACCTGGTCGAGGCCGATCTGGTCCACCCCGGCACCGATTGAGAAGAGCACTTTGAGATTGGTGAGCGACCGCAGCAGATCCGCCGGGGGCTGCCAGGCGATGAGGTATTCGATGGCCTCGGGATTGCCCGTGTCGGGCCAGATGTGGAACGGAAGGTCAGGCGCCTCCGCGGCGAATATTCCGGCCCAGATCCGGCCGCGTTCGGCTTCCGATCGGTAAAGGATGCTCATGGTCAGGTGAGTGCTTGCGATACGAGGCCGAGAACGCGCGCCCCATTGCGGTGCGGCGTGGGCGTACCGCGGATCATCACGGCGGCGCAGTCGATACGCGCGATGCCACTGGAGGCGAGCCATTCGCGGAGTACTGTCGCATCCGCCGGCACATCGAGCCGTATGATCCCGCTCCGTCTCTGAAGCAGGCGCGCAACCATCTCGATGGCCAGCGTCTCGTCTTCCGCGACCACAGGCCCAATGGTCGTGCCTCGACCGGCCTCTCTCGCCAACGCATAGCCTGCAAGGTGCCCGTGACGCGAGGCGAGAACGCCCTCACCGCCAGCGAGCACCGCGGCGAGAACTGACGTTCTGTCGGTGCCGAACGCATTCGCGTCCCAGTGTGCAATCGTCGCCAGGTCGGTGCTCGTCACCGCGCCAAGGATTGCGGTGCCCGCTTGGAGCGGAAGCGTGGCAGCAGTCGCCATGCCCTGATACTGACAGATCGCTCCGTGCTCGCGAAATCCGCACTGCTCATAGAGCCGCATGCCCGCGCGGGTGGCCACCAGCTGCAGCGAGCGTCCACCGGCGTCCTCCATCACAGCATTCATCAGCCTGAGGCCGATGCCTTTGCCCTGATGGTGCCGGTCGACGACCACGAGTCCGACAGTTGCGAACTGTTCTCCGTAGGGCCACCAGAGGGCGGTGCCGAGCACCTGCCCGCCTGCATCGCAGGCCACCCATCCGTTCCCCAGACGGAAGTGAAAGCTCCAGTCCTCGAGCCGGTAGGACCAGGACTCCGCCTGCGTGAGGCGCAGGCCCTCGGCGAGATCTTCCGGCTGCATTCGGCGGGCGGTCATCTCCGTCATGTGTGCATGATCCGTTCTCAACGTTTGGCTCGCAGCAGCGCGATTCGATCCTGCATCCGATAACCGTGAATGATGGCCGGCATGAACCATGGGTTGCCACGATAAAACGGGATGGAGGCGGGCGGCCGGAAATCGAATGCCGTGCGCGCGCGATCACCGTACCCCATCAGCTTATGGGCCGCGCGCGTACCGAGCCACGGAGCCCAGACCACGCCTGAGCCGCAGAACCCCGTCGCATACACAACTCCGTCCTTCTCGAAAAGGCGGGGTATCATGTCGCGATTCATCGCCACATTGCCGAACCAGCTGTGCGAAAGACGAACGTTCCCGAGTTCCGGGAAGAGGCTCACCAGTCCCTTGCGCAAAAGGAGCGTCGGCGCCGCCCGATCGCCGACACGGGAGCTGTCACGCCCTCCCAGCAGGACACGTTTGCCGTCGGGGGAAGGGCGGTAAAAGAAGCCCAGCTGGCGCCCTTCGGCCATCATCATCCGCTTCGGCAAGAGTCGCGCCATCAGTTCGGGCCCGAGCTCCTCGGTGGCAATGATCCGGGCGCGCACCGGGACCAACCGGCGGCGGAGGAAGGGAATGGCGCCATCGGTGTACCCGTTCGTGCAAACCAGAACCTGTCGCGCCTGCACGGTCCCGGCTGAAGTCACCACGCGGAACCCGGACGGCTCCCGGCGTAAAGACGTTACGCATGTGTTTGAATGGACCGTCACTCCCGAAGCGAGTGCCACCCGCAGGAGCTCCGCATGGAACTTGGCGGGGTGCAGTCCGCCGATGTCCATCCGCACCGTGCCGCCGCGGTAGAAGTCGGTGCCGATATAGTGGTGTTGCTCCGCGTACGGCACGGCGTAAGACTCGATTCCGAGCTTCTTTGCCAGCGCCTCGGCGCTGCGCGCAATCCCTTCATATTGCCCATAGCCGATCGCGCCCTTGAACTGGCCGACCCGCTGGAATTCGCAATCGAGTCCTTCGGTCTTGATGAGGTCGTAGAGAAAC
The DNA here is from genome assembly GCA_019352035.1 of Pseudomonadota bacterium. Classification (GTDB taxonomy): domain Bacteria; phylum Pseudomonadota; class Gammaproteobacteria; order Steroidobacterales; family Steroidobacteraceae; genus 13-2-20CM-66-19. Next base: position 16,878 of record JABBNZ010000002.1, read on the forward strand.
TCGCGCGCGATCTTGCCTTCCCTCTCGATGGCGATCGCCATCTTCTCACCGAAGCGCCGGGCGATCGTGGCGAAGTCCGGCCGGATGGTCCCGCTGGTAACGCCGCCGTTACGCGTGGACGCGCCTTCGCCGGGGCTCATCGCGTCGAAAGCGGCCACCGCGCGACCCTCGCGCGCCAGCGTCAGCCCCGCCGCGAGCCCCGCGTAGCCTGCGCCAACGATGGCCACGTCGAGCTCCCTGGCCAGCGGCTGCCGCGACAATGGCTTGGGGGGAGCCGCTTCCCACCAGTAGGGCGTGCTTTTGTCGGCGATTTTGGGCTCGTGCGCGTAAGCCACGTCAATGATCCTCCGTGCCGTGCTGCCGCAGTGCATTGCGGAGCGAGGCGAGATCGGCCTCGATCTCCGTGGATGCGGTGGGTCGGGCGAACAGTTCGGTCAGCGATTGCGGCAAGGGCACCCTCCGCCCGATCAGCGGCTCGACGATCTCCCGGAATTTCACCGGATGGGCCGTGGACACCAACACCCAGCGGCCGCTCTCGCGCCGCTCGCGCGGCAGACGCGCGTACGCTTCGGCGGCGGTCGCTGTGTGTGGGCACCAGATCTGCCCGAGCTCCCTGTAGCCCGCGCGAATGCGCGCGCGGATCGCCTCATCGCCGACGGTGCAAGCGCTGACGGCGCTTCGTATTTCGGTGAGGTCCGGATAGAGCGTGCGCAGACGCTCCATATTGCTTGGATTGCCAACATCCATTGCAGAAGCAAGTGTGGCAACGCTCGCCCGCGGACGCCAATCACCGGTCTCGAGGAAATCCGGCACCGTGCGGTTGGCGTTGTGCGCCAACACCACATTTCCGATCGGCAGTCCCAGCTCGCGAGCCCAGATGCAGGCCACCGCGTTACCGAGATTGCCGCTCGGCACGATGAAGCATGCACGTTCGCCATGAAGCCTCCACACCGAGAGGCTTGCCGCGGCGTAGTACACGATCTGCGGGAGCAATCGACCGAGATTGATGCTGTTGGCAGACGACAGCGCGCGCTCTCGCCGCCATTGGCGATCGAGAAACGCCTGCTTCACGAGCCGCTGGCAGTCGTCGAAGGTGCCGCGCACGGCAAACGATCGTACGTTGCCACCCCAACAGGTGAGCTGACGCTCTTGTGTCGGGGAGACGAGCCCCTTGGGAAAGAGCACCGCGACCTGGATGCCCGGTCGGTCGTGGAACGCCGCCGCGACGGCCGCGCCCGTGTCCCCCGAGGTGGCCACGAGGACCGTCAACGGACGGGACGAGGGGCCGCGCAGACGGGCGAGGCAAGCGGCGAGAAAGCGGGCACCGAAATCCTTGAAGGCAGCAGTCGGACCATGGAAGAGCTCCAGCACCGCCAGGCGTCCATTGGTGCCGAGGGGGACGACGGGCGCGGGGAAATCGAACGCCTCCGTGGTGATGGCGGAAAGCGATTGCGCGAGCGGACCGCCTTCGACGAATGGCGCGAGCAGATGGGTCCCCGTCTCCGCCAGACTCCCCCAAGGGCCCCCGGCACCCCCTGGGAAGCGCGGCCATTCGACGGGCACATACAGACCGCCGTCCGGCGCCAGGCCCTGCTCCAGCGCCTCGCCGAATCCGGCGGTCAGCGTCTCATCACGCGTGCTCTTGAAGCGCATTTCTGTCAATTCCGCCCCCGACATCTAGACCCGCTCAACCGGACTCGATGAGCCTGGCGCCGTCCCCGCTGATGTCCACCAGCCACTCGTCGATGCTGAAGCAGGCCGCGGCGAACTCCCGCCGCATGGCCTCGAGCACCCCGTGCGCATCCGGGGCGAGCGCCCAGGCGAAGAGCGTGGGACCTGCCCCGGAGAGCGAGCAGCCAAGCGCGCCCGCCTGCATGGCCGCGAGACGCACCGCCTGGAAGCCCGGGATCAGCGCCTGGCGCTGCGGCTCGATGACGACGTCCTCGAAGGAGGATCGGATCATGTCGAGATCGTTGGTATAGCAACCTGAGATGAACCCCGCGAGGTTGGCCGTCTGCCAGACAAAATCGGAGAGCTCGACGTCGCGCTTGAGGATCGCGCGTGCCAGCCGCGTCGAGAGGAACATGTGCGGGTGCACGATGATGGCGCGAATCCCCTCGGGCACCGGGATCTGCGTCACCCGCGGATGATCGATACCGACCGTGAGGACGAGGCCGCCGAAGAGCGAGGGCGAGACGTTGTCGACGTGCAGGGATCCGCTCGCCGCTGCCTCGCCCTGCATCGCGAATTTCAGCAACGCGAGCTTCCCACAGGGATGCGGCAACAGCGCGTTGGCAGCGAGCACCGCACCTACAGCCGACGCCGCAGAGCCTCCGAGGCCGGAGCCGAGCGGAACGCCCTTGTCGATACGCATCGCGAAGCCAAATCCCGGTTGCAGGGTTTTCAGCATCACGAGCAATGCGCGGCCGGCCGTGTTCTCCGCCGGGTCCATCGGAAGCTTGTCTGCGAACCCCGTGATGTCGGTGATCGTCACATCTTGCGTCTCGGTGCGGCTCACCGTGACGCGATCGCCCAGCGCTCCCACTGAGAACCCGAGGATATCGAAACCGACTGCCACATTGCCGACTGAGGCCGGAGCAAATGCGGTGGCCCACCGGGGACGGTCTGTAGCGGATCTGGTGCTAGACACTTCTTGGAGCTTTAGTCCGAGGTCGTCCTAACGTGTCCAGTGTATCCGTGCCACACCCGTGAGGTACGGTGCAGGCAATCCTGTTTTCGGAATAATCGCCTGTCCGAAGGACGTAAATCGAATGAAATTCCGTTGGACACTGCCGCCGACCGTCTTTGGGGCCCCGGCTCGAGGTCCTCTGAGTAGGCCATTTCGATCGGCGAGCCAGGCTCGATACCGCTCGCGAGCAGCATCGGCAGGGTGATCGCCGGATGGGGCTTTCCTTGCCGATTGGCGCTATAGTTTGGCCGAAGATTTCGAATCATCGCTCCGAAGCGACGAAATCTACCAGCCCACCCGTGCAATCGTAAGACAGACATGAACAGATCCGTCCGCTTGCCCTTCTTCGAGCTGCTCGCGCAGGACATAGCAGATGTCGACGTGAAGCTCCTGCACGCGCTGTCGCTCGCAGTTGGCTGGTCATATCGGCCCAAGGATTGGGATCTTCTGCGCCGTGCCGGCAGTGGCCTTGTCGCTGTCGATGGTATTGGGCGCGTCTTTGGAAGCGCGATGTGGTTTCCCCATGGCGACGACTTCGCCACCATCGGTCTGGTGATCACGACCCCCCGAATCCAAGCGCAAGGAGGTGGCCGATGGCTCATGGAGCAGATCTTCGAGCAGTGCGGCAATCGCAGTTTGGCCCTCAATGCCACCCGTGCCGCTGATCGTCTCTACGCTTCCCTCGGATTCACGAAGGAAGCGGTCGTGTATATGCGTCAGGGCACGGTCCCGCCGACGCTGCCGGCTACGCCGGCTTTGGACGGTGAACTGATTGCCCTATCGGGTGACGACATTGGACAAATAGCCGATCTGGATATGCGCGCATTTGGATCAGATCGCCGGAAGGTGCTCACCTTGCTCGCCCAAGATGCCTCAATCTGCGCGTTGAGACGCGGTGGCGAGATCGTCGGCTATTCCTTACGTCGCGAGTTCGGGCGTGGCCAGCTGGTCGGGCCTCTGGTCGCGCGGAATGATCAGGATGCGATCCATCTGGCAGCGGTGCATTTGAAGAACCTGACCGGGCAGTTCGCCCGCATCGATACGCGCGAAAGGGACGGCATCTTCGTCGAGTTCCTTCAGCGCAGTGGCCTCGATGTGGCCGATACCGTTACGACCATGTCCAAAGGGCGCCGATTTCTCAACCCGAAGGACCGCGAGCCGCGGGTCTATGGACTGGCGGGCCACGCATTGAGCTGATGCCGGCAACCGTTGCCTTTCCAGGCGCGGCAAATCCGAGGATATTCTGATCAGGCGCAAACTCCGCACGATACCGGGCGGACGGCGGACCAGGATACACATTGAGACTCGATAAACCATCGAGTTTGCCCGAGACAGCGTTGAGGAGTAACTCATTGCCGGACGATGCTCAGCTCCTTCTGCTCGATGCGCAAACCGTGGAGCAGCTCCTAGAGCCCGCGGCGGTGTTTGAGGCCGTCAAACGAGCTTTCGCGCTCCATAGCCTGCGCGAGGGGCGGGTTTTTCCGGTTGTGCGGGAGCGACTTCACACGGGCGGCGTCTTCGGCATCAAGTCAGGAGATGTGCCGGCCGCGAATCTGCTTGGGTTCAAGGCGGCGGGCTTCTGGCCAAGCAACCGACAGGCTGGCAAAGAGCCGCATCAGGCGACGATTCTCCTGCTCGACCCCGGCACGGGCAGGCCTCTCTGCCTGATCGATGGAAACGCCGTAACCACCGCCCGTACCGGAGCGGCAGGCGCGCTGGGTTTGACGCTGCTCGCGCAGCCGACAAGCGCATCCTTATGTATATTCGGAACGGGTACGCAAGCACGAATCCAGCTCAGCCTCGCCTTGCGCCACATGACCGGAATTGAACAAGTCCGCTACCTGACAGTCGACGGACAACCGGACGGGACGTTCGAGAGAGCATTTGGACATTTGTGCGCGCTCGCTCACGCCCGGGACGCCGATACAGCCGTAAGCAGCAGTGACATTGTCGTGACTGCGACGCCCGGCGGCGGACCGCTATTCTCGCTCGAGGCAGTCCGAGCCGGTACGCACTTCAACTGCGTTGGCGCTGATACCAAGGGCAAGCGCGAGCTTCCAGAGGGCCTGCTGCGCCGATCTCGCCTCTATTGCGACGATCGTGAGCAGTCACGCTCGATCGGCGAAGGCCAATGGGATGCTGAGTCCCCCTCGATCGAGCTCGGCGACATTCTGACCGGCAAGGTGAGGCTGGCCCGACAGCCGGGAGAGATCACGGTCTTCGACATGACCGGATTGGCTCTCCAGGATCTGGCGGTGGCGGAAATGCTCTGGCAACAGGCCGCGGCCAGGGGCCTGGGAAAGATCGTGCCCTGGCCCTGGTGAATCGTCTCGGCTCCCGTATGCAGGCACCTCGCGCCGTCATTCCACCGGTCGAGTCCGCAGGGTCCTGATCAATCAGCTCCGAGGGGCGACCTGGCGGATTGCGGCACCGAATCGCCGGACACCCTCGACGATCTCAGGCTCTGACAGGTGTCCGTACGCCATCAGCATGCGCTCATCCGATCGCTGACCATGCTGGAAGTCGGCGACGCGATCCACGACGATGCCCGCGTGCTCCAATCGCGCGGCAAGCGCTTTCAGAGGGACCTCAGCGCGGAGTCTGACCACGACGTGCAGACCTGCAGCTTGTCCGGTGACGGACTGGACTTGCGGTATTTCGCTCAACGCCTGCAGCATGGTCCCCCGGCGTTGTGCGTAGCTCCTGCGTACGCGCCGCACGTGCTTCTCGAGCTCACCCGAGCTGATCAGCCAGGCAATGATCCGCTGGGTGATGATGGACACGGAATCGCGTGCCTGCGCGACGAGCGCGGCCATCGCTTCAACCAAATCAGAACGGGTCACCACGAATCCGAGGCGGATCGCCGGGCTCAATACCTTCGAGAAGGTGCCAACGTAGGCGATGTGGTCGAATCCAGCCAAAGAGCCGAGTGCGGGCAGCGGAGCGGTTCCGTAGCGAAACTCCCCGTCATAGTCGTTTTCGATGATCAGAGTTCCGTTTTGTCGAGCCCACTGGATCAAGGAGTTGCGGCGCGCGGAGCTCAGCCGTCCGCCCAAGGGATACTGGTGGGACGTCGTGACGTGTATGAGCCTTATTTTACGCGTCGCGGCTTTCAGATAGTCGGTGTCGATTCCCTCGTCATCGACGGGAACAGCCATGAGGCGGGCGCCAAGGCGCTCGAAAATGCTTGCCGCACGCGGGTAACCGGGTTCCTCCGCGGCGGCGTTGTCCCCCTGACGCAGACACGCTTCTGCGATTCTCTCGATGGCTCGCCCTGAGCCCGCTGTAATCATCACTTGATCCGGGTCGACCCGCATCGAGCGGGTACGACCCAGGTACATGGCGATCTGTGCCCGCAACCCGGCGTCGCCGCGGGGATCACCGTAGTCGCTGCCGGGCAAGTGTCGCCCCGCTTCGCGGCACGCGCGTCGCCATACCCTGATGGGCAATGGGCTCGGATCTGCAGAGCCCATTCGAAAATCGATCCCATCGGCCGGGCGGCGCGCCTCGGAACTCCGGCCTCGCGGCTTTGACCTTGCAGCGCGTGGAGCAGACTGCCGAGCAAGGTTGCATACGATGCTGCCCCTGCGGCCCCGAGTCTCTATCAAGCCCAGGCTCAGCAGCCGTTCAAAAGCCGCTACGACCGTATTGCGATTGAGGCCCAAGGCCAGCGCCAGCTCACGGCTGGGCGGGAGCTTAATGCCCGCGCTCAGTGCGCGCGAATCGATGAGCGCTTGCAGCTGATTTGCCAGCTGCAGATATCGAGGGGTGCCCGCATCGCCACTTACGACGATGGGCAAATCCGCGGCGTCGATCTCCTTTGGTTGCTCGCTTTTGGTCATTTATGGACCTTATACGAGCAACCACAACTATGTACAGTGCCGACTGGCCCACTGCTAGCCGCCCCGTGAAAATCGCCATCGTGACCGATGACCTGACGAGCGCCACCGACGGCGCGGCCGGCTTCGCGGAGCGAGCCTGGTCCGCGCGGGTGGTCCGTGGCACTTCCCTCAGCGCAAGCGCGAACACTGCCGACCTCGTCTCCGTCGATGTGGCAAGCCGCACTCGTACTCGCCAGCAAGCGATTTCTCGGGTGGACGCCGCGGGCATGGCCGTCGCGCATGCCGCTCTGGTGATCAAGCAATTCGATTCGACACTGCGCGGACATGTTGCTGCCGAAACACTTGCGCTGCTCCGAGCAACGAAAAGACGCCGCGCCATCGTGGCGCCGGCATTTCCGGCGGCGGGCCGAACGACGATCGGCGCGCGTCAGTTCGTGGATGGCATTCCGGTCCACGAGTCCGCTTATGCGGCTGATCCCCTCAACCCGGTGCGATCCAACGACATCAGGGCGCTGTTCGAACAGGAAGGCGTCGAGGTTGCCCGAAGTGAGGCGGATCGTGGCTGCGTGTTCATCCTCGACGGACAAACCGAAGCCGATCTGACCGCGATCGCCTCCCGGTACATCGGACGCTCCGATCTGGTTCTTGCGGGATCGACAGGACTGATGCGGGCTCTTGCCCGCGTCAGCGAGCAAGGGTCTCATCGCGGCAGTACAGTGCCGCCTAGCCGCCGAGTGCTGATCGTCGTCGGCAGCATGAACGTTCGATCCCGCGAACAGCTCGCTGCGCTGCAGCCCACGGCGACACCGATATTTACGATCACGGCGGACACCGAGCTCGCATCAATGGCCGATGCCATTGGCAAGCAGTTTCGTTCGGGGGATGTCGTCGCCATCACCACATCCGCCGCGCCGGCGGACCCACGACAGGTCGCGCAGCGATTGAGCCACGTCGTCGCTCACGTGATCGAAAAGGCGTTTGTCGACGCGCTCGTCGTCACGGGCGGTGACACTCTGGCGGAGATTCTCGACCGTCTCGCCAGCGATTCCCTCCGTGTCTGCCGGGAGATCGAGCCCGGAATTCCTCTCTGCGTTCTCGATCAGCCCCGCGCGATCACGCTGATCACCAAGGCGGGCGGCTTCGGCTCCGCAGATATTTTCCTCAAGGCACTGCATACGCTCCGAGGCGTGCAGGGGAAGGAGCTCGCGTCATGACCCTGCCGCTGGTCGCCATTACCATGGGCGATCCCGCCGGAATCGGTCCGGAGATCGTCGCGAAAGTGGCAGCGCAGCCGCAATTCCACCGCGATCACCGTGCGTTTGCCGTCGGCGATCCCGAACGCCTCGCCGCGGCAGCCCGGATGAACAATCTCCCGCTGCGCATCGAGCCACTCGTCGAGCTGGGGGATTTCTGGCCGCAGCCCGGCGTACTGCACGTACTTTCGGGGCCAAAGCTGCCCCCTGGTCTGCCTTACGGCCGCGTCGATCCGCGGGCCGGTCGCGCGGCCTTCGCCTATGTGCAGAGTGCGATCGCTTTGGCAAATTCGGGGCAGATCCATGCGATCTGTACCGCACCGATAAACAAAGAGGCGCTCGCATCCGCCGGCGTCGCGTATCCCGGCCACACCGAAATGCTCGCAGAGCTGTCCGGTTCGAGCGAAGTGGCCATGATGCTCGTCTCGTCGGAGCTGCGGGTGGTGCTCGTGACCATCCACTGCTCGCTGCGTGAGGCCATCGAGCAGTTGTCGATCGACGCGGAGCTGCGCGTGATTCGCCTGGCTCATAAGGCGTTGCGCACGATGGGATTTCCCAACCCTCGCATGGCCATCGCGGGATTGAACCCGCACGCGAGCGAGGGTGGACTGTTCGGGCGTGAGGACATCGACATAGTCGCTCCTGCCGTGCGGACAGCGCGCGCCGAAGGTATCGACATCACCGGCCCGCATCCGGCAGATACCATCTTCATGCTCGCGCGGCGTGGGGCTTACGACATCGTCGTCGCCCAGTACCATGATCAAGGCCTGATACCCATCAAATTCATGGGAGTGGAACACGGCGTCAACGTGACGATCGGTCTCCCATTCATCCGGACGAGCCCGGATCACGGCACCGCGTTCGACATCGCCGGCAGCGGGGTGGCCGATGCGAGCAGTCTCCAGCTCGCCCTCGATACAGCGCGTGACCTGTCCCGGGTCGCGGCGAAAGGATATGAATGACCCACTTCATTCTGATGTTGACGAAAGATGACCGCACTGTGTCCAAGGCCGCGGCGATCTATGAAGAAGTGCGGGACACCAAGGTAAGTCACGTGGGCTTCAAGGACATCGGCCTGCCGCTTGATGAAATGAAAGAACTTGCCGCGCGGATACGCGCCGACGGTCGCCGCATGATGCTGGAGGTGGTCAGTACGAGCCGGGAGGCCGAGCTGCGCTCGATACGCGCGGCCATCGAGATCGGAGTCGATTACCTGCTCGGTGGTCGTCACGCCTCGGATGCCCTGCCGCTTCTGGCTGGGACGTCCATTCGTTACTTTCCGTTTTGCGGCAATACCGTCGGACACCCCACCTGCCTCGAAGGCACAATCGACGAAATCGTGGCTGACGCTCGCCGGCTCGCTGCATTGCCGGGAATTGACGGCCTGGATCTCCTCAGCTACCGGTTTGCGGGAAACGCAGAGGAACTGACACGGCGAGTCGTGGATGCCGTGCAGACGCCCGTGATCGCCGCCGGAAGCATCGATCGCCCGGAACGCGTGCGCGCCGTCTGCGATGCAGGCGTATGGGGCTTTACTGTCGGCAGTGCGCTCTTCGAAGGCAAATTCGCAACTGACTTCTTCAAGCAGCAGGTTCGCTCGCTCGTGCGCTTCGAGGGGGCTTCCCAGTAACGGCACGCCTAAGAACGCGAGTGGGCACCTGTGGCGAGGCGCGCACCGAGGTCCTCCATCATCCTCTGGCACGCCGTCAGCTCGCTGATCTCGACGCATTCGTTCGGACGATGGGCATGTGCGATGTCGCCGGGACCGCAGATGATCGCATCGATGCCCGCCTGCTGATATAGGCCGGCCTCCGTGCCGTAGCTTACCGCTCGCAGCGGCTCCCGCCCCGTCAGCTCGAGCAGAAGGGCGTTCAATCCACTCTCCTGGGCAAGCGAAAGCCCAGGATAGGTGCTCAACTCGCGCCATCCGACTTCGAACCCGCTCTCGCGAAGGGCGGCCAACTGGGCCTTCAGCGGCTCCAGCAGGGCTGACGGGGAGAGTCCCGGGATCGCGCGGAGCTCGATGTCAGCGATGCAACGGTCGGGAATGATGTTCACCGCCTGACCGCCCCCAATTACGCCAACCTGCAGCGAAGAATACGGAGGCGCGAAGTCATGGTCGAGAGGGCCGTTTGTGAGGGACTGGGCGTAAGCCGCTACATGCATGACCACCCCTGCCATGGCGTGAATGGCATTGAGTCCCAGATCCGGGCGCGAGGAGTGTCCGGATCGCCCGATCACCTCGAGGCGCACGGCTGCCTTGCCCTTGTGTGCCCGCACCGCGCGCATCCCGCTCGGCTCACCGATGATGGCGCCGAGCGGCCGCTCGCAGAGACTCGGCAGCACCTCGAGCAGATGCGGCACGCCGCGCGCACCTGCCTCCTCGTCGTAGGAGAACGCAAGGTGGATGGGCCGCTTGAGGCTCATGGCTGCGAATTTGGGTAACGCGGCCAACGCGCAGGCGAGAAAGCCCTTCATGTCGGCTGTGCCCCGACCGTAGAGCTTGCTGCCCTCGCGGCGCAGCGCGAAAGGATCGGACCGCCACTCCTGCTCTGCGGCGGGTACCACATCCATATGGCCGGACAGTACGTATCCGCGGCCTGCGCGGGGTCCGATCGTCGCGAACAGATTGGACCGGTCGCCCTCGGGTCCCGGATGAACGGTGACCTCGGCTCCCGCCGCCTGGCAGTACTCGCGTATCCATTCGACCATCGCGCCGTTCGGTGTACCGACGACCGTGGGGAACGAGATGAGCTTAGCCAGAATGTCTGCGAGAGTCATGGGCGCCCTTTCACGCTGCCTTCACCGTAATCATGGATCCACTCGTGCCGGTCCGAAGGATTCGGCTCGGTTGGTAACGCTCATCGACGGTTCGCCGGCTGATGACAGAGGATCTGCGCACCCTGTTGCGTGCGATTGAGGGGCGGCGGCTGCTGGTCGCATCTGCCCTCAATCCGCACGGGACAGCGGGGCAGAAAGCGGCACAGGTCCTTCGAAGAGGCGGTTGCCGGCATTGCGGGTCCCGGGCTTGCGCTCGCGACACCCTCGAGCCAGTCGCTGCGCAACTCCGGGACGCTCGAAACGAGAAGCCTCGTGTAAGGATGGCAATTCGCAGCGTCGAGGCGTTGCAGCGGACCGGTCTCGACCGTCTGGCCGGCGTAAAGCACGGCTACCTCGTCACAAATCGCACGTACCGCCCCGACGTCGTGGGTGATCAGGACATAAGAGAGACCCAATTCACGACGCAGCTCCGCCAGCAGGTCGAGGATGGCGGCCCCGACGACGGCATCCAGCGCGGAGGTCACTTCGTCGCAGAGGATGAGGTCCGGCTGCGCGGCCAAGGCCCTGGCGAGATTGACCCGCTGCTTCTGACCGCCGGAGAGCTCGGGAGGCCGGCGTGCGGCAATTGAGCGGTCAAGGTGCACCACATCGAGCAGATGCGCGATGCGCTCATCGCGAGCGGCACCCCGCAGGCCAAAGTAGAGCTTCAAAGGCCGGCCAAGGATGTGTGCAACGGTGTGCGCGGGATTCAATGCGGCATCCGCGTGCTGAAAGACGATCTGAATGCGCCGGAGCTGCTCGCGCGAGCGCCTCTCCATGCGCGGCTCGAGCAGCTCGCCCTGGAGCCGGATGGTGCCGCGCGCCGGCGCCATGATGCCGGCCAGCACGCGTGCCAGGGTGGATTTTCCAGAGCCGGACTCGCCGATCACCCCGAGCGCGGCACCGCGCCTCACCGCAAGCGAGATGTCCAGGAGTGCCAGGCTGCTGGGCAGACCCTGGTCATTCGCCTTTCCATAACCCGCGGTCAATCCTTCCACCGCGAGCAACAACTGCCTTCGGTTGTCCTCGCCGGGCGGCCGGGAACTTGCGCCGCTCGTGGCGACGACAGGCTCCTGCGCAACGCTCTGGGCGACCCGTCTCGCAACCGCGCTGAGCAGTGTCCGCGTGTAGGCGTCTCTCGGCGCACCGAGTACCTGCATCGTCGGCCCTGACTCCCGCACCTGCCCGGAATTGAGTACCACGACGCGATCGGCAATTTGCGCGACGACCGCCAGGTCATGCGCCACGTAGAGGGCCGTGGCGCGCCGCTCGCCGATCACCCGTTTGAATGCCCGCAGCACTTCGATCTGGGTCGTGACATCGAGCGCCGTGGTCGGCTCATCGAGGATGACGAGCTCGGGATCCGACATCAGTGCCATGGCCGCCAGCAATCGCTGCAGCTGTCCGCCGGAGAGCTGATGCGGATAGCGCGCGCCGATGTGCTGCGGGTCGGGAAGCGCGAGCGAACGGAACAGGGTCACTGCCTTCTCCCGCGCCGCGGAGCCTGTCATCAGTCGGCGAATCATCGTGGTCTCGATGACCTGGTCCATGATGCGCCGGGCGGGATTGAATGCCGCGGCGGCGCTCTGAGCGATGTAGGCGACACGCCGCCTGCGGTGCTCGAGAATCTCGCGGGGTCGGAGCGAGAGCACATCAGTGCCGCAGACCTCGATCGAGCCGCCCGAGATCCGGCAGCCGGCACGGGTATGCCCCATGAGCGACAGCGCCACCGTGGTCTTGCCCGAGCCGGACTCGCCGATCAGGGCCAGGACCTCCCCGCGGGCGATCGCGAAGCTCACGTCGTTCACGAGCACGCTCGGTGTGCCGGGGCTGCCCGCGACGACCCGCAGGTTTTTGACGAGGACCTGGGGGTGATTGTCCGCCGAGCTTTCGGCCGCAGCCCCTGCGCCATTGCGGGCCGCCTGTGCACGCCGGCCAGAGTGAAGACTCATGCCTTGCCCCCGCCACCCTCCGGTCGGCCATGGTCAGCCAACCCATCGATCAGCAGGTTGACACCTATGGTGAGCGTAGCGACGGCAATGGCCGGTAGCAGCACGGCGGCTGCGCCATCGCCCAGTCCGGAGAGGTTCTCGCGGATCAGCGAGCCGAGGTCGGCCGCGGGGGGTTGAACGCCGAGACCGAGGAAACTGAGCCCGCTCAACATCAGCACGATAAACATGAACCGCAGGCCGAAGTCGGCCAGCATGGGGTGAACCATGTTGGGCAGTATTTCGACGCAGGCGATGTGCAGGCGTCCTTCACCGCGCACTCGGGCCGCCTCAACGTAATCCGAGACGCTCAGGTTCACGGCCAGGGAGCGCGCGATGCGGAACGCGCCGGCCACATAGCCCAACGCCGCCGTGAGCAGCAGAATAGGCAGGGAAGAGCCGAATACCGCCACCATGATCAATGCGAAGATCATGCTCGGAATGCAAATGAGTGCATCGAGCAGGCGGCTCAGGAGCTCATCCACCCATCGGCCGCTGATCGCGGCGAGCAGGCCGAGCACCGTGCCGGTGGCGCTGGCCGCGACCGCCGCGGCGAGCGCCAGGCCGACCGTATAGCGGGCGCCGATCAGGATGCGGCTCAGCATATCGCGCCCCAGATAATCCGTCCCCAGCGGGAACCGAAGGCTCATGGGCGCAAACACCGTGGTGCTGACGACCGCTCCCGGCGGATGTGGAATGACCCAGGGCCCGAGTAATGCCAGGAGTGCCCAAAAGAGGACCAGCGCGAGTCCGATGCGGCCCGAGGCGGGCAGCGCATTGCGCCGGCGGCGCCACCGTGCTGGAGAAAGCCAGCCAGGGCTTGCCGCAAGCTCGGAACGGGCCTTCGGGGTGGCGGGTGAATTCACGGCCGGCGCAGCTTCGGATTCGAGACGATGGCGCAGATATCCGCGATCAGCACCAATCCCAGGTACGCGGCCAGGAAAATCATCGCGCAAGCCTGCAGCAGCGGCATGTCACGGTAACTTACCGCGTCCACCATCAGCCGGGCGAGGCCGGGGTAATCGAAGATGGTCTCGACGATGATCGTGCCGCCCAGAAGATACGACAAGCTGAGCGCGATGGCATTGGCGATCGGTCCGACCGCATTTGGCAGTGCATGGGTCAGCACGACCCTCGCGGAGCCGACGCCCTTCAGTGCCGCCATCTCGGCATAAGGCTGACTGAGCTGATCAATGACGGCGGCTCGGGTCATGCGTGCCATCTGCGCCGTTACAACGAAGCACAGCGAGAGCACCGGTAAGGCATAGCTGCGCAGAAATTCGAGTGGGGTCGGGTGATCGAGCACGAACGTCAGCGCGGACAGCCACTGCAGCTTCACGGCAAAGATCAACACGCCCGCGGTCGCAACCAGGAACTCGGGAACCGCCACCATCGCGAGGGTGGTGGTGCTGAGCGCCCGGTCGAGCCAAGACCCGCGATACATGGCCGCAAGAATGCCGAGCGTGAGCGCGAACGGCACCGAAACCACCGTCGTTGCGGCTGCGAGCAGGAGCGACTGCGGCAGGCGCTTACTGATGATCGCGCTCACCGGCAGTCCATTCGAATACGAGTAGCCAGGGTGCCCAGTGAGCAGGCCGCCCAGCCAATGGAGGTAGCGCCACAGGACGGGCTGGTCCAGCCCGAGCCTCGCGCGCAGTGCCGCGACCGCGGCCGCCGTGGCGTTCTGTCCGAGTGCCGCCTGGGCGGCATCTCCCGGTAGAAGCGATGTGATCGTGAAGATGATGATCGAGACGAGCAGCAGCGTCAGCGCCGCCGCCGCCATCCGCTTGAGGATGAGTTGCAGCGTCACCCGCATCGTGAATGCGCTCCTTGGAATGAAACCGATGACTTCGGCGCGAATTTACTCATCGAGCCACACGTACTCGGCGAAGTTATAACCCATGAGGCCGCCGATCGGAATGGGAAAGTAGCCTCTGAGCCGCCGGTCGGAGGCATCGATGAAGTTGATGAATGCGGGAATGCCGACGCCGCCGCAGTCGTGTACCAGTCTTTGCATCTCCCAATACATCTCCTTGCGCCGGGCTTCATCCCGCTCGGAGCGGGACGCCAGCAGCAACGCGTCGAAGCGCGAATTCTTCCATCCGGACTCATTCCAGGGTGAATTGGATCTGAAGAACAGGCTGAACAGCATGTCGACGGTCGGCCGCGGATTGATGTTGCCGAAGGTGAGCCGGTGCTTCATCCAGCAGTTGGACCAATATCCGTCCGGGGGTACCCGGTCTACGTGCAGGTCAAGTCCGGCATGCATGGCGGACTCTTGAAGCAGCGTCGCAATGTCCACCGAGTATTCTGCCGCGGGCGAGGCGAAGACGGCGAGACGCGTCCGGGGGAGGCCTGCCTTGCGGAGCAGAAAGCGCGCTCTGTCCGGGTCGTACCTCCTCTGTGGAATATCGGGGCAGTAATAGCGGCTGCTCGGCGGCACGGGCTGATCGTTGCCGAGCACTGCATGACCGAGAAAAACCGCCTGCAGGATCTCATCGCGATCGAGCAGGTGTTTCATCGCCAGCACGAATTCCGGGCTGTCGGTAGGGCTGGCATCCTGGCGCATGATGAGATCGGTGTACTGCCCGGACTGCGTTTCGTGAATCGTATGGCCGGACGATGAACGGATGCGTTGAAGCGAGCGGGGGTTGACTCCGTTGATCAACTGCACATCGCCCGCCAGCATCGCGTTGACGCGCGAGGACTCATCGCTGATCCCGATGAGCTCGATTTCCTCGAGATACGGTTTGCCCGGCTTCCAGTAATTCGGATTGCGTCGGCCGAGGGTGCGCACGCCGGGGTTGAAATCGACGCACCGGTAGGGTCCCGTGCCGATGCCGGTGCGGAAGTCCGTGGTTCCGTTCTGAATGATGAGGAAGTGCGAATCGGCGAGGATGACGGGCAGATCGACATTCGGCGCGGCGAGCCGGATCTGCACCTCGCGCGGGCCGGTCGCCCGAACGTCCGCGAACTGGCTGGCAATCGCCAATACCTGCGAGCCGGTCGCAGGGTCTTTCAGACGCGACAGCGTATAGACGACGTCCTCGGGCATCAACGGCTTGCCGTCGTGGAACTCGACGCCTTGGCGCAGCTTTACGGTCCAGAGCGTCGCGTCGCCGCTGTCGATGGTGACCGCCAGTCCCGGCTGTGCAGACAGCCGTGAATCGAATTGAGTCAGCCCGCTGTAGATCATGTAGTGGCGCGCATAGTCGGTCGACAGCGCGCCCTTGGCTGGATCCAATGTGTCAGCGATCGAGCTCGATACGCTGGAGACGCGAATCCGTCCGCCTTTCCTGGGTGTTTCCGCCCCGGCGAGGCCGAAACGGCCGGTCGCGGCCAGCGCACCGGCGGCCGCGAACCCATGCAGCACCTGCCGGCGCTTCAGGTCGGCCGCTTGCCGGATGGCGTCCCGGGGTTGGTGGTATTTCATCGATTCGGCGCAGGCGATCGGCTCGAGATGGGGATATCTTGCAGCGCGCGGCGAATGCAGGCCAGCGGCAAGGCGCATGCGCCGCCACAGAAAACGCCATTTTACTGGGGATCGCCGGCACGGACTGCCGTGCACCGGTGCGAGACTCGTGCGGGTGCGTCCGCCGACAGGGCCGCGGCAGAAAATTCCACCTGACCGTGAAGAACGCAATGACGTTCGTCCGCAGCGGCATTCTGCGGGAGACCCGGCCGGCCCGGCCTCACTAGTATGCATCCATCCGCCAAGGGGCGTCCGCAGAGCCGGTATCGCATCATGACCCGATCTTCGCTGAAGGATCTCGACCGAAAGCATCTCGTCCATCCCCTGGTGAGCTTCCGGGAGCACGAGAGGCGTGGCCCGACCATCCTGGAGTCGGGTCAGGGGGCGTATCTGCGCGACAGTGACGGCAACGAGCTGCTCGATGCCTTCTCGGGCCTCTGGTGTGTCAATGTTGGTTACGGACAGGAGAGCATCGTGCGTGCCGCCGCGGAGCAGATGACCCGGCTTCCGTATGCCACGGGATACTTTCATTACAGCTCCGAGCCGGCCATCCGCCTGGCCACGAGGCTCGTGGAGCTGGCACCTCGGTCGCTGCAACGTGTTTATTTCACTCTCGGCGGCTCGGATGCCGTGGATTCGGCGATTCGCTACATCGTGCATTATCAGAATGCGCGCGGTATGGCCGAGCGCAAGCACTTCATCGCCCTCGAGCGTGGCTATCACGGCTCCTCCGCCACTGGATCGGGCCTCACCGCGCTGCCGGCCTTCCATCGCTACTTCGATGTGCCGCGTCCGAATCAGCATCATATTCCCTGCCCTTACCCGTACCGGAGTCCTGTCGGCAGCGACCCGCAGGCCATCATTTCAGCTTCCGTCACCGCGCTGCGCGCCAAGGTGAGCGAGATCGGTCCGGAGCGGGTGGCGGCGTTCTTTTGCGAGCCGGTGCTGGGCTCCGGCGGCGTCATCGTGCCGCCGCGGGGCTGGCTGAAGGCAATGTCGGACACATGCCGCGAGCTCGGCATCCTCTTCGTGGTCGACGAGGTCATCACCGGATTCGGGCGCACGGGTCCACTGTTCGCGTGTCAGGCGGAGAATGTCGAGCCCGACCTCATGACGGTCGCCAAGGGACTGACTGCGGGCTACCTTCCCATGGGCGCAGTGCTCATGTCGGAAGCAGTGTATGCAGCCATCGCCGACGGAGCTGCGGAAGATACTCCCATCGGCCACGGCCAGACGTATTCCGCGCACCCGGTGAGCGCCGCCGTGGCGCTCGAGGTCCTGAGGCTCTATCACGAGGAGGGTCTCCTCGCCAACGGCGTCGCGCAGGCTCCGCGCTTCGAGGAGGGGCTTCAGAACCTTCGGCGCCATACGCTGGTCGGGGATGCCCGCCAACGGGGACTGCTCGGGGCGCTCGAGCTCGTTGCCGACAAGGGCTCGCGCCGCAGATTCGATCCGGCGCTGCGACTCAGCGAGCGGATCGCGCGCACGGCGTACCGCAACGGCCTCATCTTCCGGGCATTCGGCGACAACGTGCTCGGCTTCGCACCGGCACTCTGCTGCGGCCCGCGCGAGTATGAGTTGCTGTTCGAACGTCTCGGGCACACCCTCGATCAGGTACTCGCAGAGCCCGAAGTACGGGCGGCGGTGGCCTGACGTGGCCGGCCGCTGGCGCATCGCAGTCATTCCGGGCGACGGCATCGGCAAGGAGGTGATGCCCGAGGGGTTACGCGTGCTCGGGGCCGCGGCGCGGCGATTCGGCATCCAGCTCGAGCTCTGCGAATTCGAGTGGGCGAGCTGCGATTACTACGCGCGCACCGGGTCGATGATGCCCGAAGACTGGAAGGCACGACTCGCCGGCGTGGACGCGATCTATTTCGGGGCCGTGGGCTGGCCGGCCACGGTGCCCGATCATATCTCGCTCTGGGGCTCGATCCTCGCGTTCCGGCGCGAGTTCGACCAGTACGTCAATCTACGGCCGGTGCGCGCCTTCGACGGCGTGCCCTGTCCTCTGGCCGGCCGCATCGCCGCCGACATCGATTTCCTGGTCGTGCGCGAGAACACCGAAGGCGAATATTCCGACGTCGGCGGCGTGATGTTCCGGGGCACGCCGCGCGAAGTGGTCGTGCAGCAGTCGATCTTCACCAGGCACGGCACCGAGCGGATCTTGAGGTATGCATTCGAGCTGGCGCGCCGGCGAAGGAGACGGCATCTCACCGTGGCTACCAAGAGCAACGGCATGGCGGTGAGCATGCCGTGGTGGGACGCAAGAGCGGCGGAGGTGGCGCGCGACTATCCCGAGGTCGGCTGGGACAAGCAGCACATCGATATTCTCTGCGCACGCTTCGTGCTGCAACCGCAGCGGTTCGATGTCGTAGTGGCCTCGAATCTGTTCGGCGACATCCTCTCGGACCTGGGCCCGGCATGCACAGGCACCATCGGTCTCGCGCCTTCGGCGAACCTCAACCCGGAGCGCATATACCCGTCGCTCTTCGAGCCGGTGCATGGCTCTGCGCCCGACATCTACGGCCGCAACATCGCCAATCCCGTCGCCATGATCTGGTCGGGCGCCATGATGCTCGATTTCCTGGGCGGCGCCGACGGTCCGGCACGGGACGCGCACGATGCGATTGTTGCCGCGATCGAAGATGTACTGGCATCCGGTCCGCGCACACCGGATCTGGGAGGCACGGCCTCGACCGCTGATGTCGGACAGGCGATCGCGGCACGAGTGGAGGGCGGTGTATGAGCGAGTGGACGCCAATCCGAAGCGATCTGCTGCGGGACCGGAATTTCATCGGGGGAGCCTGGCGTATCGGACGCGAGGATACCTGGCTCGAGGTCGCCGATCCGGCCACTGGCGCAGTCATTGGCCGCGTCCCCGACAGCGGAGCGAGGGATGCCGATGAGGCGGCGGCGGCGGCGAGCGGAGCGTTGCCTGCATGGCGCGCAACGACGGCTCGCGACCGCGCACAGCTCCTCAAACGCTGGCACGCACGAATACTCGCAAGCGCGGAGGACCTGGCCAAACTCATCTCACTGGAGCAGGGCAAGCCTCTCGGCGAAGCCCGGGGCGAGGTCGCGTACGGGGCTTCCTACGTGGAGTGGTTCGCCGAAGAGGCGGTTCGCGCTTACGGTGACATCATTCCCGCAGCCGCGGCCGGCCGAAGGATGATGGTGGTGAAGGAGCCGCTCGGGGTGGTCGCGGCCATTACGCCTTGGAATTTTCCCCTGGCCATGCTCGCTCGCAAGGTTGCGCCGGCGCTTGCCGCAGGGTGCACGGTCGTGGCGAAGCCGGCCGAGGATACCCCGCTCACCGCCCTGGCGCTCGCGCGGCTCGCCGAGGAGGCTGGCCTTCCCGCCGGGACTGTCAACGTGGTGACCGCCTCGCGCGGAAATGCCGCCGTCACGGTTGGCGCGTGGCTCGCAGACCCGCGCGTGCGCAAGATCACCTTCACCGGCTCGACGGCTGTCGGCAAGGCGTTGGCCCGCGGCTCAGCCGACACGCTCAAGAAGTTATCGCTCGAGCTCGGAGGCAACGCGCCGTTCATCGTCTTCGAAGACGCCGATATCGGCGCCGCCGTGGAAGGACTCATGCGCGCGAAGTTTCGCAACGGTGGCCAGACGTGCGTCAGCCCGAACCGCGTCTATGTTCACGATGCCGTTTACGAGGAATTCGCCCAGCAACTCACTGCACGTGTCGCGGCGCTGCGCGTCGGCCCTGCGAAGCTCGCGGAGTCGCAGATCGGGCCGATGATCAATTCCCGTGCCGTCGAGAAGATCGAGCGGCACGTCCAGGACGCCATCGCGCGTGGAGCGACGGCCCTGACGGGCGGTCATCCCGTTCGGGACGAGATCGCCGACGGTCCGAACTATTACGCCCCAACTGTGTTGGGCGAGGCGAATCACGAGATGGCACTGTTCTCGGAAGAAACTTTCGGTCCCGTGGTCGCGCTGTTCCGCTTCCGCAGCGAGGAGGAGGTGGTCCGGTACGCCAACGACACGCCTTACGGACTTGCCGCCTATTTCTATTCCCGCGACGTGTCGCGCATCTGGCGGGTGAGCGGGCGGCTCGAGACCGGCATCGTCGGAATCAACGAGGGAGCCTTTGCCAGCGAGGCCGCGCCGTTTGGCGGTATCAAGGAATCAGGTTACGGCCGCGAAGGCTCGCGCTACGGACTGGATGAATACCTCGCCACCAAGTATCTGTGCCAGGGCGAGCTCGCCTGAGCGGATACCGATCCTATCCGCAGATCGCATCGACATCGAGAAACAGGGGAAACCGCAATGATTCATTTCACCATGCCCAGGCTTCGGATCCGCGCCTGGTCGGTCGCGGCGCTTTCGGCAGCGACGGTTCTCGGGACCTGTCTGATGGCGCCGGCCGCCAACGCACACGCCGTGTGGTTTGCGCAGCACGGAGGCAGGCTGGCGTTCATTTTCGGGCTCGGG
Organism: Pseudomonadota bacterium; assembly: GCA_019352035.1. GTDB lineage: Bacteria > Pseudomonadota > Gammaproteobacteria > Steroidobacterales > Steroidobacteraceae > 13-2-20CM-66-19. Next base: position 37,391 of record JABBNZ010000002.1, read on the forward strand.
GCGGATGACCTCGACATGGTCAAGCGGCTGCCGCATGTGACGAGTGTCGATGGCTACGACGCCTCCTGGAAGCCCGTTCCCACCCGTCTCGAGGCGGATGGACCGCTGGTCGTGGTGGACAGCAAACCGACCCTGGCCGTCGTGACTGCGGCGATGGATTACGGCATCTGGAGCAAGCCGCCGCACGGTGACTGGGTGAACAAAGGGCGCGACGAGGTTCCGAATGCGACGCTCAGCGAGAAGAACTACAAGTTCGCCATTCACATCCTCGGCGCTCTGGACAAGCCGATCCCTGCGCTGGCGAATCAGGCGCTCGAGGTGGTGCCGATAGGCGCCACACTGCCCACGCTGAAGGGGCAGCCCCTCGAGCTGCGCGTTTTGCTGCATGGCAAGCCCGTTTCCGGCGCACACGTCCTGCGGGACTTCGTCAACGACCCGGATAGCAACGCCAACACGACGGGCACCGATGGAACCGTGACAATACGCGTGCGCAACCAGGGACTGAATGTGATATCGGCGACGTACGACGGACCGCCCGAGAACCCGAAGAAGGAAGACCGGGTCGAGTACGAAGCGACGCTTTCCTTCGTACTGCCGCACAAGCCGGAATAGTCCTCCCGAAGACAACCAGTTAGCCTTGCTCAGAGGTCGAGAAGATGAAGCAGTTCAGGCCCAAATACATCACCTTCGATTGCTACGGAACGCTAACGGACTTCCAGATGGGGCCGATGGCACGGAAGATCTTCGCGGACCGCATCCGTCCGGACCAGATGGGGGCATTCGTTGCCGATTTCGCGGCCTATCGATTCGACGAGGTCCTGGGCGAGTGGAAACCGTACCGTGATGTCCTTCGCAGCGCGGTCGAGCGTACGTGCCGGAAATGGCAGCTCCCGTACCACGATGAGGAAGCGCTGCAATTCTATGATGCGGTGCCGACCTGGGGTCCGCATCCGGACGTTCCGCAAGGGCTTGCCAAGGTCGCGCGGGAGATCCCGCTCGTGATCCTGTCGAACGCTTCCAATGACCAGATCCATCAGAACGTCGCAAAGCTGGGAGCGCCGTTCGCGCACGTATTCACGGCCCAGCAGGCTCAGGCCTACAAGCCGCGCCTTCGGGCGTTCGAATACATGCTCGACCAGCTGCACTGCGGACCGCAAGAGATGATGCACGTCTCCTCGAGCTTCCGGCATGACCATATGTCCGCGCGTGACCTCGGTTACGGAGCGCGTGTTTTCGTCGCACGCGGCCACGAGCCGTCACTGATGCCGCATTACGCAACTCATGAGATCAAGGACATCGGCGGCTTGGCTGGACTGGTCGGTCTCTGAGCACGAGAGAGGTGACGAACCAATTGCGTGCCGCGCCGTGGTGAACTCGCGGGGAGAGCAGCGATGATGAGCATCGAGGGCAATCTGTTCTACATCGACGGCGCATGGCGGCGGCCGGACGGCGGGTCGCAGATTGCAGTTCTGGATCCGTGCTCAGAGAGTGTCATCGGGCACGTCGCCTGTGGCTCAAAGACAGACGTCGAACGCGCCGTGTCGGCCGCTCGGCGGGCGTTCCACGGATTCTCCAACTCGTCGATCGAGGACCGGCTGGCACTCCTCGGGCGCATCAGCGTGCTGCTGGCCGAGCGCGCAGAGTCATTCGCGCAGACGCTCGTTTCGGAAATGGGGGCGCCGATCGGTTTTGCCCGGGCATCGCAGGTTCCGTTCGCCATCGAACATGTGCGCGTGCAGACGGAGGTGCTGCGCCATTACTCGTTTTTAACCGTCGAGTCCGGGATGGCGATTGCCCGTGAGGCGATCGGCGTTTGCGGGCTGATTACGCCTTGGAACTGGCCCCTCTATCAGATCACCGCCAAAGTGGCGCCGGCGATCGCGGCCGGCTGCACCGTGGTCCTCAAGCCGAGTGAGCTCACACCCTTCAGCGCGTTGCTCTTCGCTCAGCTGATGCACGACGCTGAAGTTCCCTCCGGGGTCTTCAACCTCGTAATCGGCACAGGCGAGACCGTGGGCGCGGCGCTTGCGCAGCATGACGACGTCGACTTGATCTCGATCACCGGATCTACGCGCGCAGGAGTCGCCGTTGCACAAGCGGCGGCTTCCTCGGTGAAACGCGTGGTCCAGGAACTCGGCGGAAAATCGCCGAACGTGTTCCTCGACGATGCGGATTTCCCGACCGGAGTGCCAAAGGGCGTGCAATCCGCCATGCGCAATGCGGGGCAGTCGTGCAGCGCACCGACCCGGATGCTGGTTCCAAAGGCGCGCCTCGCGGAGGTGGAGGAGCTCGCCGCGGCAGAGGCGGCGAGATTCGTGGTCGGGGACCCACGGGATTCGAAGACGACCATGGGGCCAATCGCGAACGCCGCGCAGTACCGCCGTGTCCAGGCCCTGATCGAAGCCGGAATAGCCGAGGGCGGGCGCCTCATTTGCGGCGGACCCGGCCGGCCCGAAGGGCTCGAGCGAGGCTACTTTACCCGCCCGACCATCTTCTCGGACGTCATGCCACAGATGCGAATTGCGCGGGAAGAGATTTTCGGGCCGGTGCTCGTGATCATGCCGTATGAGGACGAGAGGCATGCAATCGAACTCGCGAATGCGACGGAGTATGGCCTGGGAGCCCACCTTCAGTCAGGCGATCCGGAACGGGCGCGGCGGGTGGCCCGACAGATCCGCTCGGGGCAGGTCCACATCAACTATCCGGCGTGGAGCGGCTTCGCACCCTTCGGCGGCTACAAACGCTCCGGCAACGGCCGCGAGTACGGGGTCTTCGGGCTCGAGGAGTATCTCGAGACCAAGGCGATACTCGGATACTGATGCCAGCGCCTACGACAGTGGGCTGTGAATCGAGGGAGAATGACATGGTGAGTGCGTGATGCCACGAGTGACAAGCTCGACACCAGGGTCGCCGCCCCTGTGCGGATTGAGATCCGATCATCTGCCGCAGGCGCTGTTGCTCTCCCAGGCGCTGAATTGGCCTTATCGGCTGCAGGACTGGCAGTCGGCGCTCGATCTCGGAGAGGGTCTCGCGGTTGTATGTGGCGGGCGGGTGTGTGGGACGGCCCTCTGGTGGCACTGGGGAGAGGAGTTTGCGACCTGCGGAATGATCATTGTCGATGCCGGCTCGCAACGCATGGGGCTCGGTAGGAGCCTCATGGACGAGCTATTGCGCCGCACCGATGGGCGCTCGGTCATGCTCCGTTCGACCGAGGCGGGCCTGCGCCTCTATGAGAGGCTCGGATTCACGCCCTTTGGCCACGTATCTCAGCACCAGGCCGTGGTCCGCGCCGCATCCGCAGTGTCCGCGGTGCGGGCGGCGTCTCCGGTGCGGCCGCTGAGCGCAACGGACGCCGGAGCAATCCGCCGGCTCGACCGTCTTGCCTCCGGCCTTGATCGAACCCGGCTACTCGATGCGCTGCTCGCGACCGGCAAGTATCTGGTGACAGATCGTGGCGGCGAGGTATCGGGATATGCCGCCGCGCGACGTTGGGGGCGTGGCATCGTGGTTGGACCGGTCGTGGCATCGGAACCCGAAGAGGCACGGGCCCTGATAGCGGCGGCATTGGCAGACCATCAGGGTGAGTTTGTGAGGATCGACGTCACCGAATCGAGCGGCCTCGGTGCCTGGCTCGAGAGCGTTGGTTTGCCGCGCGTCAACACCGTGACGTCCATGGTGCGCGGAACGCTGCCGTCGATGTCGTCGCAAGTCACGCTGTATGGTCTATCCTGTCAATCCATCGGCTGAGGGGTTTGGTGTGAAGTCAACTCGAGTGAACAAGGTCATTGATCTGCGTGACTATGCCGCATCGGCGCGAGCGACGGACGATTGGTTGACCGGCCGGGCCGAGCCGGTCTTTTCGGACCCCGCTGCGCAGGTCACGGCATTCGCGCCGATGGGCAGCGGTCGGGTGGCTTCGATGCCGAGCGACGAATTCGTGATAGCACTCTCGGGCGAGCTCGCCTTTCGCGGGGGTGGCGGCACCACGGTGATCGCGGCAGGTCAGGGCGCCGTGCTGCCCGCTGGATTGAGCTTTGAGTGGCGCGCCTCGGGGGCCACGACGGCCGTAGTGATGGCGTGCCCGGCGGCATCAGTCCGCGCAATGGACATCGTGCCGATCGACATCGAGGCGCCGCTCACCCCGTCCAATCCGCCGCTCGCGGAACTCCTGGTGGGACCAGCGCCGTCGTGTCGCAGTCATGCCGATTTCCGCTCGGCCAGCGGCGAGTTCGTCTGTGGAACCTGGGATTCGACTCCGTATCATCGCCGCCCGATGGCGTACCGACATATCGAGCTGATGCACCTCCTCGAAGGGGCCGTCACGTTGGAAGATTCCTGTGGCTCGGCCACCTTTTCCCAGGGGGATACGCTTCTGTGCGCACGCGGGGCGGAGTGCGCGTGGATCAGTGAAGTCCAGGTGAAGAAAATCTATGCGACCCACCGTCCGGCCTGACGCACGCTTCCTGGCGACCACGCCCCATTCGCTCGATGACATTGAGACACCCGCATTGGTGCTCGACGTTACGCGGATGGAGCGGAACATCGAGCGACTGAAGCGGCGCTTGACCTCGCTCGGGGTCGCATTTCGCCCGCACGTGAAGACCGCGAAGTCGATTGATGTGGCAGAGCGGTTGCTCGGAGGCCGTGGCGGCCCGATCACGGTCTCCACCCTGAAGGAGGCGGAGTACTTCGCCGGTTGCGGCATCACGGACATGACCTATGCGGTCGGGCTCGCGCCCGCCAAGATTGCGCGCGTTCAGGCGCTCCATGTGCGCGGCCTGAATCTCAGCGTGCTCATCGATACGCCCGAGCAGGCCCACGCGCTCGTCGCCGCCGCGCGTTCGACCGGCGGCACGCCGGGCGTGCTCATAGAGATCGACTGCGACGGACATCGTGGCGGGGTCAGGCCCGACGATCCACAGCTTCCTGCAATCGCCGCCGTACTGCGCGACGGCGGTGTCGAGCTGCGGGGCGTCCTGACGCACGCGGGCGAATCGTATTCATGCCGTGGCGGAGCAGGTCTGCCGCAAGCTGCGGAAGCCGAACGTGCAGGGGCGGTCAGAGCCGCCGAGCGCCTGCGCGCACTGGGACACCCGGCGTCCGTTGTCAGCGTCGGTTCGACCCCCACTGTGCACTTCGCGCAGGATCTCTCCGGCGTCACCGAGGTGCGTGCCGGGGTGTTCGTATTCTTCGATCTCGTGATGCACGGCATCGGCGTCTGTGCGATCGACGATATCGCCCTCTCGGTATTGGCGACCGTCATTGGGCACAGGGCGGAGAAGGGCTGGCTGCTCATCGACGCCGGATGGATGGCGTTGTCTCGCGATCGTGGAACCGCACGGCACCCAATCGATCAGGGCTATGGTGTCGTCTGTGACGTCGAGGGGCAGCCACTGGGTGATCTGATCGTCTCCGATGCCAGCCAGGAGCACGGCATCGTCAGCGTGCGGCCCGGCAGCGATTCGCGGCTACCGGATCTTCCGATTGGGACCCGGGTGAGAATTCTGCCGAATCACGCTTGCGCCACAGGAGCGCAGCACGACAGTTACCAGGTAGTACGCTCGGGCAGTCGTGACGTGGTCGCAACGTGGCCACGCATGAGGGGTTGGTGACGTCGACGGATCGAGCGACAGAGATATGAAACTGACATCTTACTGGCTCGATACGGCGCCACCGTTTGCTTCGGCGGCCGAGGGTCCCCCTCAAGGCGATGCGGACGTCGTGGTGATCGGTGGGGGCTTCACGGGCCTTTCCGCTGCCCTGGCCCTCGCTCGCAAGGACGCTAGGGTCATCGTTCTCGAGGCGGGCGCGGTGATCAACGCCGCCTCCGGACGCAATGGTGGCATGTGCAACAACGGCTTCGCGCAGGATTTCCATGGCCTCTCGAGCCGGCTCGGGCTCGACCGGGCCATCAGCCTTTATCAGGCTTTCGACGCTGCCGTTTCCAGGGTCGAGTCGATCGTCAATGAAGAAGGCATCGACTGCGATTTCAAGCGTGTCGGTAAGCTCAAGCTCGCTGCAAAGCCGCAGCACTATGACAAGCTCGCGCGGTCGCAGGAACTGTTGGCACGGCATGTCGATCCCGAGACCCGCATGCTCCCGCGCAGCGAAATGCGCACGGAGATCGGCTCGGACCGCTATTTCGGTGGACTGATCTTCGAGAAGAGCGCTGGCATGCACATGGGCCGCTTCGGACGGGGGCTCGCCGATGCCGCCGCGCGGCGTGGAGCATTGATCTACCAGGATGCCCCAGTAACGGGATTGCGTCGTCTGAGCGGCCAGTCGCACGAGGTGCGTACCCCGCGCGGATCCGTGCGCGCGCGGCAGGTGCTTCTGGCTACGGGAACCTCGTCGATCGGTCCGTTCGGCTGGATTCGGCGGCGAATCGTACCGGTCGGTGCATTCCTCATCGTCACGGAACGCCTGCCTGTCGACCTGCTCGATCGGCTCACGCCGCGGCGGCGCATGACGACGGACACACGGAATTTCGTCAACTACTTTCGCGTCACACCCGACAATCGCCTGCTCTTTGGGGGGCGGGCTCGCTTCGCAGTGAGTAACGCGGTTTCGGATGCAAAGAGCGGGGTGATCTTGCGCAAGTCGATGATTGCGGTCTTCCCCGAGCTGGCCGAGGCGCGCATCGATTACTGCTGGGGAGGTATGGTTGACATGACGCGTGACCGGCTGCCCCGTGCCGGTGAGCGCGACGGGGTCTTCTATTCGATGGGGTACAGCGGTCACGGCACCCAGATGTCGACGTACATGGGGGCGATCATGGCCGAGGTGCTGGATGGCAAGGCGCATCTCAATCCCTGGCGAGGATTCGATTGGCCGGCGATTCCGGCGTACTTCGGGCTGCCCTGGTTCCTCCCGTTGATCGGCGCCTACTATCGATATCAGGATCTCGTCCGTTAGTCAGAGACATTCAACATGCCCGCACCGCTTCTCCACATAGAATCGAGCTCCGATATGCCGGCGTCGGCCGATGTCGTCATCATCGGTGGCGGCATCATCGGCACCTTCAGCGCCTACTACCTCAGTCAGCGTGGATTGAAGGTCGTTCTCCTCGAGAAGGGCCGAGTCGGTGCCGAACAGTCGAGCCGTAACTGGGGCTGGTGTCGTCAGCAGAACCGTGACGCGCGCGAGCTCCCGATGGCGACGAAAAGTCTCGAGCTCTGGGAGCGTTTCGCGGCTGAGAGCGGGGAGAAAACCGGCTTCCGGAGATGTGGTCTGTTATATCTCAGCAACGACGACGAGCAATTGGCGGCGTGGACGCGGTGGCGCGATTTTGCGCGCACTGTCGGCGTCACGACGCACGTTCTGAGCAGCGCCGAGGCGACGGAGCGCGGACGTGTGACGGGACGGCAGTGGCGCGGAGGCGTCTATTCGCCTACAGATGGCACGGCGGATCCAACTACCGCAGCCCCCGCGGTGGCAAGAGCTGTGATAAAACTCGGGGGGTGCATTCTCCAGCGGTGCACCGCGCGCGGCATCGAAACGGAGGCCGGCAGGGTTGCAGGCGTCATCACCGAACGGGGCGTGATCCGAACGCGCATGGTCGTCCTGTCGGCCGGCGCATGGGCTTCTAGCTTCTGTCATCAGCTCGGCATCCGATTCCCGCAGGCCACCATACGCCAAACGATACTGGCGCTCGCCGCGGGTCCCGAACCGATTCCCGATGCGCTGTATACGAGTACCGTGGCGTTCACGCGCCGCGGAGACGGAGGACTTACGCTCGCCATCAGTGGGCGTGGTCGAATCGATCCGACACCGCAGCTGCTGCGATTCGGGACGGATTTTCTGCCGATGTTCGCGCGACGTTGGCGCAATCTGTCGCTGGGCGGACTCGAGGGGATGCGAGCGGGCCACGAGAAATGGTTACGCTGGAGCCCGGACCGACCCACCCCCATGGAGCGCGTGCGGATTCTGGATCCGGCGCCGGATCTCGCCACCGCACGGCTGACCCGCGAGCGAGCGGAGACTCTGCTGCCTGCTCTCAAGGGCAGAGCGGTCACGGCGACGTGGGCCGGTTTCGTCGATACGACGCCCGATGGCGTACCCGCAATTGGGGAACTGGCGCAGCTTCCAGGGCTCGTCCTGGCCGCGGGCTTCAGCGGCCATGGTTTTGGCATTGGGCCGGGAGCAGGGCACCTGGTCGCCGATCTCGTTTCGGGCTGCCAGCCCTTGGTGGATCCAGAGCCCCTGCACCCGCGGCGGCTCGAGAAGTCTGCATGGGGCAAGGTCTCCGACTTTTGACGGGAACCGACCGGGAGGACCAGGTGGACTATGAGGCGACCCCAGTCCTTTATGTTGTCGCACAAGCCGGAGTGAGCGCATTGCGCCCGTCGGCCGGCGATAGGGGAGGGCAGCTCAGAACGTGATGGTCGTACGCACCCCGACGATCAATTCCCGTCTGAGCCAGCGCGCGGGGTGGTGCGGCGCCGGCACTCCGCCGCCCGGATTCTCGAGGTACTGAAGGTCCGGCTGCAGCTGCCACCACCCTCTCACGGGGTACTGGTAGGTCAACTCGATGAACCGCTCGGCGCTGCGCACGAAGACGGTCTGGCCGGTGTAGCGCTTCGTGTCCCTGTCGAGGCCGCTGGCACTCCCGCTGACGTGAGTCCAGCCATATCCGATGCCCAGCACACCACGTCCCGCCAGGGGCGCATTGACGGTAATCCCGGCATTCAGGCTGTAGTCCATGAGATTGCGATCGGAGGGTGCGCCCATCAGGCGCGCGAATACTCCGATCGATCGCGGGCCCTGCGGCTCACGCCACATCATTTGATCGGCGACCATGTACAGGCTGTAGTTGCCACGATCCAATCGCGGCCCATGGCTGCCGGCCGGGTTCACCAACGACAGCCCGGTGCTGTCGAAGCGCTGGTCGGGAAACCCGGCGGTGTCGTACCAAGCCCCCAGCTTGTACGCTCCCGGCAGTCCGCAGGCGAAGGAGCGGCAGTCGCGGGCGGGCAATGCATTTGATTCAAATTGCAGTTCGCTGATCCACAGCGCGCCGGTGCCCAGATTGAATCGAGCGCCTGACGCCTCGGCGCCGCGAAGCTGCGAGTCGTCCCCGAAGCGGCCGCCGGGCGGATTGTCATCGAAGACGCCGGCGAGCAGCGTCCACGCGGGGGCAGTGTGCACGCGGAGACGCACCCCGAGCGAGGACAGCGGATACGCAGGGCCGCCGCCGTACAAATCAGCGGCGGGAAGCATCGGCCAGCCCATCATCATGTTGACGAATACACCCGAGTACTGGCTGACAATGAACTCCTGATCGACGCTTTGCTGGCCGATTCTGAGATCGGCCACACCACCCAACGCGCTCTGCTGGTACCACAGCTCCCACAAGCGCGTCGTGGGCGCGGCTTCGATGCCGGACTCGTGCTGGAAGGCATCGACGCCGGCGGCGTCGCAGCTGGAGCAGTGGATCTGCAGCGCGCTCAGCCTGAGCGCGCCGCCGGGCCAGCGGAACGCCTGGGCGGTGTCGAGGCTCAGTCCGAATATCGTGACCCCTTCGTAGTGCGCCGCGGTGGCGCCGCTGGCGGCGTGGGCCAGCGCCTCGCTGATTTCCTGCAGGTCCAGCGTCAGTCCATGACGGCCCAATGCGGAACGGAGGCCACCCATGTCACCGAACAGTTGGTTGCGCTGTGACACACGCGAGGCGGCGGCGGTGCCCTGTCCATCGGTGGCTTGTGCGTGTGCGGCTTTGCCCCACGAAAGGAGGGCACTCAGGGCGAGCGCTCCGGCGAGGCGGGTCACTGGGTGGGTCACATTCTTCAGCCGGTAGTACATGCCCACGAGCGGCAGGAACCAGGTCTTGCCGAGGTGTCTGGGAACCGCGGGCCAGTCGAGCTTGCGCCAGGGATTCGCCTCAGGGTGGCCGCTGAGCACGTCGGACATGATCCCGCCTCTGTGGACGGCCATCTGCACGCCGTGGTCGCTGTAGCCCATGGAATAGAAGATCCCCTCATGCTCTCCGGCCCGCGGCAGGCCTGCGGTGATGTCGACGAGGCCGCTCCAGCACTCATCCGCGGTCGGGCTTCCTTTCGCCCATGAAGTTATCGCGCTGATAGGCGAAGAAGTCGCGCACGCAGCGCTCGATGTCGTCGGCGGGGACGCGGTCCCTCTAGCGCTCGCGCGTCATCTGCCCAAGTCTGAAATTTGTGAAGCGCGCCGTAGCAGTCCAAGGTGATAAAAGGGGGTCAAGGTGCACTGTGGGAGTCACTCCTGCCTTTCTGAGCGCCTAGTCTGCAACGGCTCTCCTTCGGGCGGCGACCGAGTCCGGCGCTCCCGGCGGCAGAACATGCTGCTCTTTACCGGGTAGGCGACATGTCCTTTGCAGGGGCAAGGACAATATCTGCGGAGCCCATTCGGGTTAGCTTGCGTCCCGACATGCCGGCCTTTGCATATCAGGTTAAATCGACGGCGGGCACACTCCCTCAGCGCCGTCGAAGGCGTTCGCCGGGTCGTGTTTTCTCCCGTCGCGCCGCCGCCCGCCACTTTCGCGGCCCTCGAGGTAATCGACCCGGCGGAGGTCGACTCCTTCATCGCGCGTGACGTGCGCTTCCCGTTAGGAGATCGGAAGGTCGCAGCAATGCAGGCTGGAGGTCGACGGCTGGTACGCTGATCGGGGGCACGATCCTATTGGTCGCCGCCACCCGGACCGTCGCCAACCGCTCTGCCTATCTATCCGAAGTCGGCGAAAGCGATGGCAGGGAGCCACGGACTGCGCGGGCTCGGGCAGCAGCCGGGCGAGCGCCGCCGGCGAAGATTGCGGCGCGAACCCGCTTGAGGGCTCGGCCGGCAGCGTGCGACGAGTGAGTATTTCGCTGGCGTCGCTGCCGGGCTCGGCTGGACGCAATGCGAGGGCGAGCCGCAAGAGGAAATCCGCCCCGGCGAAGTTATCACTTGTCCGCCTGGCAAGAAGCACTGGCACGGCGCATCGCCGAGTACGGCGATGACTCATATCGCGATTCAGGAAACTGATGCGAAGGGCAAGAACGTTGGCTGCTTGACCCGTCGCTCCAGATGCGAGAGAATGTGACCATAAAAGCATATTACTGTATTTATGCGAACCACGTTCGACCTGCCGGATGATCTCATGAAGCGCGCCAAGATCGCGGCGGTCAGGCGCGGCTCGACGTTGCGAGATCTCGTGGCCGAAGCCCTGCGGAAACTGCTGGCGGACCAGGGTCAGCCGCAGCGCCGGCGCATGGATCAGGCTCCCATCAAGCTCCCGGCCGGGCACACGATCCCTGTTCGGTCCAATGCGGAAATCGCCCAGCTGTTCGAGCAGGAAGACGTGGCGCACCTGAATGACGTGTATCGCGGACGCTAACGTCCTATTCCCGTTGCTGGTCGAGGGGCATGCGGCCCACGAGACGGCCACGGAATGGTGGCGGAATCAGCCGGACGGACACGTGGGCACTTGCCTGCTTACTCGCCTCGCAGTGCTGCGGCTGTTGAGCAACCGGGTAGCCATGAACGGCAATCCAGTCAAGCCGAAAGAGGCTCTGTCGGCCTGGCAGCAGCTTGCGGACGATCCGCGCGCGGTCCACATCGAGTCCGAGCCGCCCACTCACGAGCATCGTTTCACCGCGCTGGTCACAGGGCGCGAACCCACGCCCAATCATTGGACGGACGCGTGGCTGGCGGCTCTGGCACTGTCGCTGGATTACGAGATGACGACGTTTGACCGCGGATTCAAGTCGTTCCGCGGCTTGCGGGTGAGGCTCCTTACACCGCCTGATCGGTGAAGTGCACAGCCGCGCCGGGCGCTATCGGGAGACGATACCCATCAGCGCATGTTGAGCCATCAGCAACAGGATAACGACCGAGAAGGCCATCGGTAGAATTTAGGACTGTGGGGGGTTTGTGGGACGCTGGGGTGCTCTGTAGTGCTGGCTCAAGGCTATAGCTACCGCAGCCCGTACGAGAGGCGTAAGGCGATTCGTTGGAGCACATCGACCAGCATGTCGTCGTTGAGGGCGCGGTGAAATTGCGGTTCCTTGGGCAACGTTCCCTGCGCGCGCTCGTTGAGCACGATCGCGGGGGCGTGTCCGTTCATCGATGAGCCATATTGGAAGCCTTGAACATTTGGATAGGCTTCGTACAACTGCCGTGCCCAGGCGCGCGCACGGGAGCGCGGCCCGGAGTTAATTGCGGTGGAAGTGCCGAGCCTCGTGGCGAAAGCGCCACGCAGGTCAAGCAAGGTTACCGGCACGTGTAGGGCAAAGACGGCGAGGGCAGGCGCGTTGCGGATCCGGTCAATCCGACGGGTCGCCTGGAAGACTTCCGCCGCACAGGTGTCCACCTCGGGCGCGCAGTAGAGCACGGCCCGGTCCTGCTCGGTCGGCTCATCGCGTGAACTGGGCAGATGATGGTCCCAGCGCGCCGCGGTCGGTCCGACGTGACGGAATCGGTTCCAATGCGAAGGATACGGGCCGGCGGAGAAGTAGATGCGCGCCAAGGGCGTGCCAGCGGGCAGCTCGAGAGTCTCGGCCGCAATCTGGCGTAGCGCCTCGATTCCGGGAGGCTCCGGGAACTTGCTCACCGGCGTCAGGCGCGCGTCAGGTCACGGGCGAGCCTCGCCACGGTCTCGATCGCCCGGCCCGACAGCAGCCATTCGCGAGGGCTCAGAGGAGATGCATCGTTGTCGGACTGCAGTTCTGGATCGGGTAGCAGGAACCAATCGACCACATCCAATGGGAAGAGATCCGACGGGAGCGCTTTTAGGACTTTGGCGAGACCCGGGATGACGAGACGGCGTTCGAACTGAAAACGCGGCAGGCGCCAGCTTCCCTCGTATTCCAAGCCAAAGAGCGACCGCTCGCGCAGCCTCTGGCGCACTCGGCTCACGTCCACACGCAAGAGCTTGGCGGCCTCAGCCGCCGACAGGCTTTCCTCGAGCAGCGCCATGTACTGCGCTTGGCTACGTATGAGTGGATCGTTATCGGCGCCGACGACGACATGATCCTTGAACGTGCCGACGCTACGCAAAGCGTCAAGTTCGGCGGTCGCGAGCTCCGCGGCGTGGTGGCGTCCGGGAGGCGGGGTGGTCGCTGTGGTCAGAGGCCGATTGCGCGCCAGCGCAAGCTTCGCAGCGGCGTACCACTTGGCCAGCGAACGCTTCTCCGCCGCGCTGCCGCCCGGCAGATAATCCAGGGCATCCGATGAGAGAGTCGCGGAGTGCTCAGCCATATACTCCTCCCCATACCTGAACGAGAATTCTCGGTAATATAGTACCAGGAGAACTCGGGAGAAGCATTAACCTGTGCCCGATCCGGGCAAGCTTCGATCTATCCGTATGACAGTATCCAGACTACGATAAAGCGGATTTATCTAAGAGAGAAGCCCGACCCGCTGATCCAAAGAGGCCATCACGCGGAAGGCGGGTTGGAACTCCTCGAGCGAAGGTTTAGCCGTTCGCTGGCTTGCCCCGCGACTTCTCGGATTTCGCCCGCAGCGCATCACGAAAGGCTCGGGCGGTGGCGGATGGTCGCCCATAAATCGGGAGAATCTTGATGCCCCGATAAATGACCGTGCGCTCACCTCTTGCCGCGGGGTGCTTCGGTGCCGACCTCTTAATTCCAGAGCCGAAAAAAACGCAATGTGAGACCTCGGGATCCCCAACACAAGCCCGGCTCATCGATTCAGATGCGTCCGGCGTGCATCTCGATCTACGTGTCGGTTTCGGAGGTTTCGCAAACTGGCGAGATCAGCGTGTTGTGCGCGACTCGCGCGCCTTCCGAACAGCCCGGATAGCGGCTCCAGTTACGTTTACGGTTACACCGGCCGGGAAGGTGAGCCGATAGCCTCGAGAAGGACAGGGATTTGCCCCGAGTGCCTGTTGATCGGCCCCGCTCGCGCCTCGGGCGTCTGCAAACCGACGCTACCGGAATGTACGGATTCCATCCTGTCGCTTGCCGGTACACGCTATTGAGCCGCGCGCGGCGCGACAGCGCCGTTGTCGGTGTAATCCGGAGCGCCATGAGCACGAAGACGAGAATCATTATGGCTGGGGGTGGACTTGCAGCGCTTCACGCAGCCGTGACGCTTGCTCAGCAGTCACGGCAGCCGGCAGGTCTTCCTCTACGGGGCTGGTATGGTCCGGGACACATGTATATGTGGGGAAATGGCTGGGGTCTTTTTTGGATGATGTCTCTCATGATGCTGTTCTTCTTCATTGTCTGCGTGCTCGTGCTTTGGGCCCTGTTCGGGCGACGGCACGGAGCGCTCCATTGGGGCCGGCCCTGGCGTGCCTCTTGCGGGGCTCAGTCCGGCGGGCGCCGTTCGTCCCGCGCCATGCTTGCAGGTGCGCGATGAGCGAGGTCAAGGATGCGGCCGCGAACATAAGCCCCTTGGCGGGGCACCCGGCCCCAGCCGCGATGTTGGTCGACGTGTCGAGGCTGGCCACGACCTACTACACCGGGATCCCTGATGTTTCCGTGCCGCGGCAGCCGGTTGCGTTCGGCACCTCCGGACATCGGGGCAGCGCGTTTCGCGTCAGCTTCAACGAAGGGCATGTGCTGGCGATCAGCCAGGCGATCTGCGATTTCCGCGGGCGGCAGGGTATCGCTGGTCCGCTGTTCCTCGGCATCGACACGCACGCGTTGTCCGTGCCGGCGTATGCCAGCGCAATCGAGGTGCTCGCGGCCAATGGCGTGGAGGTCATGCTCGCGGCGCGCACAGCGACCGGTGAATACACCCAGAAATCGAGGTCAATCAGAGAGTATGGAAATCCAAACACCAGCGAGCCAACCGGGTCAACCCCGCGGGGCCGTGGATTCGGACGTGGAGGGATACGAGTCCCTCGCGGCGCTGGCGCTGGATCTGCGCTGGTCGTGGAATCATGCCACCGACCAGGTGTGGCGGCAGCTCGATCCGGTGCTGTGGGACTTAACGCACAATGCCTGGGCCGTGCTGCAGACGGTCTCGCGGGACAAGCTCCGGCGGATCTCGGCCGAGCCTGCTTTCCGAAAGCAGGTCAGCGACCTCGCGCGGGACCGGCGGGAGGCCGCGCAGGCGCCCGCATGGTTTCAGCAAGCACATCCGCGGTCAGCACTGAGCTGTGTGGCGTACTTCAGCATGGAGTTCATGCTGAGCGAGGCGTTGCCCATCTACGCCGGCGGCCTGGGCAATGTCGCCGGCGATCAGCTCAAGGCGGCCAGCGATCTGGGGGTGCCGGTCATCGGCGTGGGACTGCTCTACAGCCAGGGCTATTTCCGGCAGGTGATCGACAAGGACGGGGCGCAGGAGGCGCTGTTTCCGTATAACGACCCCGGACAGTTACCGATTGCACCGCTGCGTCAGCCGAACGGCGAGTGGCTGCGGCTGGAAATCGCCTTGCCGGGCTACTCGGTCTGGCTGCGCGCGTGGCAGGTCCAGGTCGGTCGGGTGAAGCTGTACCTGCTCGACAGCAATGACGCCGCGAATTACCCCGCGCATCGGGGCATTACCAATGAGCTGTATGGCGGCGGCCCGGAGCTGCGCCTGAAGCAGGAACTGCTGCTCGGGATCGGTGGCTGGCGACTGCTTCGCGCGCTCGGCGTGCAGCCGCAAGTCTGTCACCTGAATGAGGGGCATGCGGCCTTCGCCGTGCTGGAGCGTGCCCGCAGCTTCATGGAAGAGGCTTCGCAACCCTTCGAGGTGGCGCTCGCCGCAACGCGAGCGGGGAATCTCTTCACCACGCACACCGCGGTGGCGGCCGGATTCGACCGGTTCTCGCCGGTCCTCATTGAGCAATACCTCGGCGCCTATGCACAGGATAAGCTCGGCATACCCCTGCGCGATCTGCTCGCGCTGGGCCGCGCGAACCCGAACGACCCTTCAGAGCCCTTCAACATGGCCTATCTGGCGATGCGGGGGAGCGCCGCCGTCAATGGCGTGAGCCGCTTGCATGGCAAGGTGAGCCGGCAGCTCTTCGAGCCGCTCTTTGCGCGCTGGCCGCAGGATGATGTTCCTGTGGGGTCCGTGACCAACGGCGTGCACATGCCGACCTGGGACTCGGCCGCGGCCGACGACCTGTGG
This sequence comes from Pseudomonadota bacterium, assembly GCA_019352035.1. Classification (GTDB taxonomy): domain Bacteria; phylum Pseudomonadota; class Gammaproteobacteria; order Steroidobacterales; family Steroidobacteraceae; genus 13-2-20CM-66-19. Next base: position 53,426 of record JABBNZ010000002.1, read on the forward strand.
ACGCAGCACTGCGGCAAGGACCGCTGGCTCGGGACGGCGGAGAGTCTGGAGCGGGACATCCGTCGCGCCTCCGATGCCAGTCTCTGGCAGTTGCGCAACGCTGCGCGCGCGGCGCTGATCGAATACGCCCGCGATCGGCTGTCCAAGCAATTGGCCGCCTCGGGCGCCTCGCCCGAGGCGGCTGACGCCGTCAAGCATCTATTCGATCCCCACGCCCTGACGCTGGGATTCGCGCGCCGATTCGCGACCTACAAGCGGCCGAACCTGCTGCTGCACGATCGGGCACGACTGTTGCGCTTGCTGAGCGATCCGCAGCGGCCGGTGCAGCTGATCATTGCCGGCAAGGCACATCCGGCGGACCAGGACGGCCAGGCGTTGATCCAGGAATGGATTCGCTTCATTCGGCAGGCCATGGTGCGCCCTCACGTGATCTTCCTGAGTGACTACGACATGCTGTTGACGGAGCACCTGGTGCAGGGCGTGGATGTTTGGATCAATACCCCGCGCCGGCCATGGGAGGCCTGCGGCACGAGCGGCATGAAAGTGCTCGTCAACGGCGGCCTCAATCTGTCGGAGCTGGACGGGTGGTGGGCGGAGGCATACACCCCGGAGGTCGGTTGGGCAGTCGGCGATGGCCGAGAGCATGGTGATGACCCCGCCTGGGACGCTGCCGAGGCCGAGGCGCTCTATGGTCTGCTCGAGCGGGAGGTGATCCCCGAGTTTTATACGCGCGACTCTGCGGAGATTCCCGCAGCCTGGGTCGCGCGGGTGCGCGAAAGCATGGCGCAGCTCACCCCGCGCTTCTCGACCAACCGCACGGTTCGCGAATACGTCGAGCAGCATTATCTGCCGGCGGCAGCCGCCTACGAGCAACGTGCCGCCAATCGAGGCGCGCTCGGCCGGAAAATCGTCGACTGGCAGCACAAGGTGGATCGGCATTGGGAAGCGCTGCGGTTTACAGCGTTTCGCGTCAACACCGAGGCGGGCCGTCACCTGTTTGAGATCGGGATACTGCTGAACGATCTCGAGCCAGATGAGGTACGAGTTGAGCTGTACGCGGACGGCCTGGACGGCAACGCCGGGGCGCGGCAGGAAATGAAGTGGGCGCGGGCCCTACCCGGCGCCGCTCGCGGCGGCCTGTATCACACGACCGCCGCCGCCACACGTCCAGCGGGTGATTATACGGTACGGGTAACACCCGAGCGGGCGGGTGTAGCCGTTCCGCTGGAGTGCGCCCGAATCCTGTGGCAGCGCTGATGAAGGCGACAGAACGCGACTTGCATGAGTATCTTTCGGAGTCATCCGACCGCGCTGAAGTTCGCGTCGGCTCACCTTTGCCCCTCGGAACCCAGGAAATGTCGGGAGGGATCAACTTCTCCCTCTTCAGCCGTCACGCCACTCGTGTTCGGCTCGAGTTGTTCGACCATCCGGAAGACGCAAAGGCTGCCCGGATCATCGAGCTTGATCCAGCGCGCCACCGCACCGGTGACGTCTGGCACGTCTGGGTGGCCGGCATCCTCCCCGGTCAGCTCTATGCCTATCGCGTGGACGGTCCCTACGAGCCCGGCAAGGGCCATCGCTTCAATTTCAACCGACTTCTTCTTGACCCTCTTGCGACAGCGATTTCGCGCCTGCCCGCGTGGGACTTTGCATCCGCGCAGGGCTACGACTCCTCGGCTCCGGGAAAGGACCTTGCGCGTTCGACGCTGGACAACTCCGCCTCGATGCCCAAATGCGTGCTGATCAACGAGCCCTTCGATTGGCAAGGGGACCAGCCACCCCGGCATCCGTGGTCCAAAACCGTCATCTATGAGGCGCATGTCCGCGGCTTCACGATACATCCGAGTTCCGGCGTCGAGCATCCGGGAACCTACCGCGGGCTGATAGAAAAACTGCCTTATCTGAAGGGTCTGGGAATCACGGCCCTGGAGCTGATGCCCGTGCAGGAGTTCAACGCCGCTTCCTGCACGCGCTGCAATCCGCAAACCGGCCGGCCGCTCGAGAATTACTGGGGATACGATCCCGTGGTGTTCCGCGCGCCCAAGGCCTCCTACAGCAGCGCGGGCGGCTTGGGCCAGCAAAAGCTGGAATTCAAGGAGATGGTCCGAGCCTTTCACAAGACCGGGATCGAAGTCATTCTGGACGTTGTGTTCAATCATACGGCCGAGGCGAACGAGCTGGGTCCGACCCTCTGTCTTCGCGGCATCGATAACGCAATCTTCTATGCGCTGGGCGACGACAAGCGCCATTACAGGGACTATACCGGCACCGGCAACTCGATCAACGCCAACCATCCCGTGGTGCGCGACCACATCCTGGGCGCGCTGCGTTATTGGATGATCGAGATGCACGTGGATGGATTCAGGTTTGACCTGGCCTCGGTGCTCGGCCGGGGGGAGTCCGGCAAGCTGCTGGCCAATGCCCCCCTGCTGGAGCGGATCGCGGAGGACCCGATCCTGAGGGACGTGAAAATCATCGCTGAGGCCTGGGACGCCGCCGGTGCGTACCAGGTGGGCAGTTTCTCGGAGCGGCGCTGGGCGGAGTGGAATGGCCGCTACCGCGACGATATTCGCCGCTTTTGGCGCGGCGATGAGGGGATGCTGGGGCTGTTCGCCAGCCGCATCTGCGGTAGTGCCGACATCTATCTCAACTCCGGCAAGGGTCCTGAGAGCAGCATCAACTTTCTCACCTGCCACGACGGCTTCACGCTGAATGATCTGGTGAGCTACCGTACCAAGCACAATGAAGCCAACGGAGAGGACAACCGGGACGGCACCGACACGAACTTCAGCGATAACTTTGGCGTTGAAGGCGCGACCGGCGATATCGGCATCGAGACCTTGCGCAAGCGTCAGATCAAGAACTTCCTGCTGACGCTATTCATCTCGCGCGGAGTGCCGATGCTGCTCGGCGGAGACGAGTTCCGTCGCACGCAAGCCGGCAACAACAATGCTTACTGCCAGGACAACGAGACCAGCTGGTGTGATTGGGCGTTTCTCGAGCAGCAACAGGAGGTCCACCGCTTCGTCCGCGGCATGATCGGCTTTCGCCGCGCGCACAAGGTACTCAGCGAGGAACGGTTCTATACGGAAGCGCAGATCCGGTGGCTTGCCCCGTCAGGAGGCAATCCGGACTGGTTCGACTCCACGGTCAAGACTCTCGGTTGCCTGATCCGTGAGGGCGCCAAGGATGCGCTATTCCTGATATTCAACGCTGACACGAAGGACATTGATTTCGATGTGCCGGCACTGCCGCTGGGATCGCACTGGCATCTGGCGGTCGACACCTCTCATCTCACGCCCGCCGATGTGCTCGCTGCGGGGGCGGCGCCGCTCCCCGATAAATTGCGGTGCTATCGCCTGCCTGGGCGCTCCAGCGCGATATTGGTCGTACGGGAACAGGAATCCACGGCGGGATCGGTGCGCGTGTGAGCCGGGCCGTACGAAATCATGCTGCCATTGTCGCGAACCGGGTGGCGGGGCGTTGATGAAGACAGCCGCAGCCAGTGCCTGCCTGCTTCTCGATATCGGCGGCGTTTTACTGACCGACGGCTGGGATCATCTTGCCCGAAAGCGTGCGGCGAGGACCTTCAGGCTGGACTGGACGGAAATGGAGGAGCGGCATCGTCTGGTCTTCGAAACCTATGAGGAGGGGAAATTCACGCTGGCTGAATATCTGGACCGGGTTGTCTTCTATCGAAAGCGCATGTTCAAGCGAGTTCAGTTTCAGCGGTTCATGTACGGGCAATCGAAGCCGTATCCCGCGATGATCGAGCTCATCGCCAGGATCAAGGCCAGGCATCGATTGAAGGTCGCGGTGATCAGCAATGAGGGGCGGGAGCTGAACGCGTATCGGATTCGAAAGTTCAAGCTCGATCATATCGTGGATTTCTTTGTCTGCTCCAGCTTGGTCCACCTGCGCAAGCCCGATGCGCAGATCTTCCGACTCGCGCTCGACGTCGCGCAGGTTCAGGCCCGACGGGCGGTCTATATCGATGACACCCCAATGTTCGCCGAGATCGGGCGGGACCTGGGAATGCGCAGCGTATTTCACACCAGTTATCGATCGACACGCGCGCAGCTGTCGGCACTTGGGCTATCGAGTGAGTGAAGGCGTGTCTACGCGCAGTGGCGCCAGGATCATGACGGACGGCGCGGTCTGGATGTCCGCCCACGCCTCTTGCACACCTCACGCCCGTTCAGCTTACAGCCGGAGGAAGGCGGTGACCCATGCCATCTGAAAAGCCAAGCGTCCTGACGATCAACGGCGGCTCCTCGAGCATCAGGTTCGCGCTGTATCAGGTAGGCGCAGCGCTGGAGCGACAGCTGTACGGAAAGATGGATCGCGTCGGCCTGGGCGCGACGACACTGACCTTCGAGGAGCCGGGGGCGAATCCTCCGACCCGTGGCAGCGTCGTCGTCCCCGATCAGCTCTCGGCGGCGAGGTTCCTGATCGATTGGCTCGAGAAGCAGGTGGGTTTCGGCGCCATCGGGGCGGTGGGACATCGTGTGGTGCACGGCATGCATCGCACGGAGCCGGCGTCGGTCACCGCGGAGCTCCTGGATGAGCTGCGTCGGATCACGCCGTTCGATCCTGATCACCTGCCGCGCGAGATCGAGTTGATCGAGGTATTTCGGCAACGGTACCCGAGGCTGCCCCAGGTGGCGTGTTTCGACACCGCATTTCATCGCGGAATGCCGCGCGTTGCGAAGCTGCTTGCCATCCCGCGGCGGTACCAGGCGAGGGGCGTCGAGCGGTACGGTTTCCACGGTCTCTCCTACGCCTACCTGATGGAGGAACTGGTACGCCTTGGCGACTCTGCCGCAACCTCGGGTCGCGTGATTCTCGCCCACCTAGGAAACGGCGCCAGCATGGCGGCCGTGCGTGACGGCAAGAGCGTCGACACCAGCATGGGCTTCACGCCCGCCTCGGGGTTTCCCATGAGCAGCCGCTCGGGCGATCTGGACCCGGGGCTGGTCAGTTTCCTGGCGCGCACGGAGCACCTGAGCGCCGCGCAGTTCGATCGCATGGTGAATCACGAGTCCGGGCTTCTCGGCGTGTCGGAGATCAGCTCCGACGTGCGCGACCTGCTCGCGCAGGAAGGCGCCGACGCGCGGGCGGCGGAGGCTGTAGCCCTGTTCTGCTACCAGGCCAGGAAGTGGATCGGCGCCTTCGCCGCCGTCCTCGGTGGGATTGACACGCTCGTGTTCGCGGGCGGCATCGGCGAGAACGCGCCGCTCATCCGCGAGCGCATCTGCGACGGCCTCGGCTTTCTCGGCATCGAGCTTGATCCACAGCGCAATGCTAAGAATGCGCCGGTGCTCTCGCCGGACGCCGCCCGCGTCAAGGTGCGGGTCATGCGCACCGACGAGGAGCTGATGATTGCGCGGTCCGTCGTGCGCTCACGCGCCGCGCTGACGTCGGACCCGGCGGGATGAGGCAGGCGCGCCCCCATCCGCACCGCCGGAGACGCGTGGTAGGCCAAGAGCATTCGTACGCTGACGCACAGACGACCGTGGGATCAGGGTCGTAAAAACGTGCGCTCATTCTCTGTGGAAGGCGCGGTCTGTCTGCTACCCGTAGTCTGAGATCCCGCCGTACCGGTGGCAACTCTGCGCTGCGGAGAATTGCGCGACCTGGGATCGCCGGAACCTGGAGGATGAATGGGCTGTCACAGGGGCCTCGGCTTCTACGGATGGCGTGCGATGCAGACTCGGTGCCTAATCGGCAAACAGCATGATGCGCGAACGAATTGCCGCGGACCACGGCGGATTTGCATTGCAGGAGCAGGTCACGGCGCGTTGCGGACCGTCCGGTACGACGTCGTGAGCCTTCGGTGCCTATCAGCTCAACCGCTCAACCCGCAAGGAGACTTTCTCGGGGTAAAAGCTGTTGGCGCGTGCTCGCTTTGGAATTGGTCGAGACCCTTCTGACCGCGCGCTTCAGCGGTGCCCTGCGTCATCGGCGCCGCTTGGCAGAAGTGCAGGGCTGGAACACCCGGAGACTTCCCCATGACAGCCGACACACTTTCGCCCGAACTGCTACATAAGATGGACGCCTATTGGCGTGCCGCCAACTACCTGTCGGTCGGACAGATCTATCTGTATGACAATCCACTGCTCAAGGAGCCGCTGAAGCTTTCGCACGTGAAGCCGCTGGTGGTCGGGCACTGGGGCACGACACCCGGTCAGAACTTCATCTACGTGCATCTGAACCGGGTCATCAAGAAATACGACCTGAATATGTTCTATATCGCCGGTCCCGGTCACGGCGGCCCAGCGATCGTGGGCAACGTGTATCTCGAAGGAACTTGGAGCGAGGTATATCCCGACGTCACGCAGGACGAAGCCGGACTGAAGAAGCTCTTCAAGCAGTTCTCGTTCCCCGGCGGCATCTCCAGCCACGTGGCGCCGACCACGCCGGGCTCGATTCACGAGGGTGGGGAGCTCGGCTACTCGCTGAGCCACGCTTTCGGAGCGGTGTTCGACAATCCCGATCTGATCGTGACCTGCGTCGTCGGTGACGGTGAGGCGGAAACCGGTCCGTTGGCGACCGCGTGGCAGTCCACCAAGTTGCTCAACGCCGTGACTGACGGCGCGGTGTTGCCGATCCTGCATCTCAACGGCTACAAGATCAGCAATCCCACCGTGCTCGCTCGCATAGAGCATGAGGAGCTGGAGCAGTTCATCCGTGGCTGCGGCTGGACCCCTTATTTCGTCGAGGGTGATCACCCACAGACGATGCACCAACTGATGGCCGGCGCGTTGGACAAGGCCGTCGAGGACATTCGGCGTATCCAAAGCCAGGCCCGCGGTCAGGCCGGCACGCCGAGACCTCGCTGGCCCATGATAGTGCTGCGCTCGCCGAAGGGCTGGACGGGGCCGAAGTTCGTCGATGGCCAGCCGGTCGAGGGCACGTTCCGGGCCCATCAGGTGCCGCTGCTGGTGGATTCGGAGCACCCCGAGCACATCCAGCAGCTCGAGACCTGGATGAAGAGCTACGAGCCCGAGGAGCTGTTTGATGAGCGGGGTGAGCTGAGACCGGAGCTCGCCGAGCTGGCGCCGAAGGGCGAGCGGCGCATGGGCGCAAATCCACACGCCAACGGCGGTGCGCTGCTGCGTGACCTGCGTATACCGGACTTCCGTACCCACGCAGTGGCGGTGCCGTCGCCGGGCGCCGTTGACGCGCAGGATACGGTCGTGCTCGGCCAGTTCCTGCGCGAGGTGGTCAAGCTGAACGGTGAGCAGCGCAATTTTCGCATCTTCGGTCCCGACGAGACCCTCTCGAATCTGCTGGGCGCCGTATTTCAAGCGACGAACCGCCAGTGGGACGCCCGCGAGATCAAAAGCGATGAATTCCTCGCACCCACAGGACGCGTGCTGGACTCGATGCTCAGCGAGCACCAGTGCGAGGGGTGGCTGGAGGGGTATCTGCTGACGGGTCGGCACGGGCTCTTCAACTGCTACGAGGGTTTCGTCCGCATCGTGGATTCGATGTTCAGCCAGCATGCCAAGTGGTTGAAGGTCACCTCGGAGCTGCCCTGGCGACGCAAGATCGCCTCGCTGAACTATCTACTGGCCTCTCACGTCTGGCAGCAGGATCACAACGGCTTCACGCACCAGGATCCCGGCTTCCTCGACCATGTCATCAACAAGAAGGCCAACATCGTGCGGGTCTATCTGCCACCCGACGCCAACTGTCTGCTGTCGGTGTTCGATCATTGCCTGCGCAGCCGACACTACGTGAACGTGGTGGTGGCGGGGAAGCACGCGCTACCCCAGTGGCTCACCATGGAGGCGGCGGTCGTGCACTGCACGGAAGGCATCGGCATCTGGCAGTGGGCCAGCAACGATCAGGGCGAAGAGCCGGATGTGGTCATGGCCTGCTGTGGCGATACGCCGACGCTGGAGATCATGGCCGCGGTGTCCATCCTGCGCGAGCACCTCCCGAGCCTGAAAATCCGGGTAGTCAACGTGGTGGACCTGATGAGGCTGCAATCCAGCTCCGAGCACCCGCATGGCCTGAACGACTGGGATTACGATTCGCTCTTCACCCGCGACAAGCACATCGTCTTCGGCTTTCACGGCTATCCCTGGCTGGTGCATCGCCTGACCTATCGCCGTGCCAACCAGAACCTCCACGTCCGCGGCTACAAGGAGGAGGGGACCATCACGACCGCCTTCGACATGCGGGTGCAGAATGATCTGGACCGCTTTCACCTGGTGATCGACGTCATCGATCGTCTGCCGCAGCTCGGTACCAGGGGCGCCTATTTGAAACAACGCATGCAGGACAAGCTGATCGAGCACAAGCAGTACATCGATCGGCACGGCCAGGACCTGCCGGAGATCCGCAATTGGAAGTGGAGCCTGCCCACGCAGAATACGTCGTCCCAGCGCCGGGTGAAGCCAGCCGCGTAGATGAGGTTACCCGCATGAAGGCACCCACCGCCCGGCCCGGAGCATCGGCGCCCAAGCCTGAGTCAAAGGACGAGCTGAAGACGCTGCCTATGCCGGAGCTCGAGAAGCGGTTGGGCTCATCGCCGAATGGACTGACGCAGGCCGAGGCGGCAAAGCGGCTGGCTCAATGTGGACCGAACGAGATCGAGGAGAAGCAGACTAATCCGCTGCTGAAATTCCTCTCCTATTTCTGGGGTCCCATTCCGTGGATGATCGAGGCGGCGGTGATTCTGTCGGCGGTGGTGCGTCACTGGCCCGACTTCGGCATCATCTTCCTGCTGCTCCTCGCCAATGCCGTGGTTGGATTCTGGGAGGAACGCCAAGCCGGCAACGCGATCGCGGCGTTGAAGGCAAAGCTGGCGGTCAAGGCGCGGGTGCAACGAGACGGGAAGTGGGTCAATCCGCCGGCGCGCGAGCTGGTCCCGGGCGATGTGATCCGCATGCGCCTGGGTGACATCGTGCCGGCGGACGCGCGTCTGCTCGACGGCGACGCCATCGAGGTGGACCAGTCCGCGCTGACGGGCGAATCCTTGCCTGCCACGCGCAAGCGCGGCGAGGCGGTGTTCTCCGGCTCGATCATCCGCCGCGGCGAGATCGGCGCACTGGTCTATGCCACGGGCGCGAACAGCTACTTCGGCAAGACCGCGCAACTGGTGCAGGAGGCCCACACCGTCAGCCACTTTCAAAAGGCGGTGATGAAGATCGGCAACTACCTGATCATCCTCGCGGGGGTTCTGGTGGCGGCCATCATCGCAGTGGCGATCTTTCGAGGCGATCCGATCCTGACCACGCTGCAGTTCGCCCTGGTGCTGACCGTGGCGGCGATCCCCGTGGCGATGCCGACGGTGCTATCGGTGACCATGGCGGTCGGGGCGCGCCTGCTCGCCAAGAAGAAGGCGATCGTCAGCAAGCTGGTGGCCATTGAGGAGCTGGCGGGCGTGGACGTGCTGTGCGCGGACAAGACCGGTACCCTGACCCAGAACAAGCTCACGCTGGGCGATCCCTTCAGCGTCAACGACGTACCGGCCGATCAGGTCATTCTCGATGGCGCTCTCGCATCGCGCGCTGACGATAATGACGCCATCGATTTGGCGGTCCTCGGCGGTCTGAAGGCCAAGGACGCACTAAAGCCCTACGACGTCATTCATTTCCAGCCCTTCGACCCGGTGCACAAGCGCACCGAGGCGATCGTCAAATCCAAGGACGGCAAGACGTTCAAGGTGACCAAAGGCGCGCCGCAGGTGATCCTCGAGCTGTCGTCCAGTGTCGGCCCGGTAAAGCCCGCCGTCGAGAAGGCCGTCGAAGAATTCGCGGCGCGCGGCTTTCGGTCGCTGGGCGTGGCCCGGGCCGAAGGCGATGGGCCATGGCAGTTTGTCGGTGTGTTGCCCTTGTTCGATCCGCCCCGCGAGGACGCCAAGGCCACCATCGCGACCGCGCTGGCGATGGGCGTCAAGGTCAAAATGGTCACCGGTGACGCGCTCGCCATCGCCAAGGAAACCGCAAAGAAGCTGGACATGGGCCCGAACATCCTCGATGCCCGCGGCTTGGGAGACGCGAAGAAGCAAGAGAGCGCGGAGGTGGCCGACTCCATCGAGAAGGCCGACGGATTCGCCCAAGTGTTCCCGGAGCACAAGTTCCATATCGTCGATGTCCTGCAGAAGCACGCCCATATCGTCGGCATGACGGGTGATGGAGTAAATGATGCTCCCGCACTGAAGAAAGCCGACTGCGGCATAGCTGTGTCCGACGCGACCGATGCGGCGCGCGCGGCCGCCTCCATCGTGCTCACGACACCGGGACTGTCGGTGATCATCGATGCGATCAAGGAGAGCCGCAAGATCTTCCAGCGCATGAACAGCTACGCGATCTACCGCATAGCCGAGACGCTGCGCGTGCTGCTGTTCATGACGGCAGCGATCCTGATCTTCAATTTTTATCCCTTGACGGCCGTGATGATCGTGATGCTGGCACTGCTCAACGACGGCGCTATCCTGTCCATCGCCTACGACAACGTTCATTACAAGAATCAGCCCGAAGCCTGGAACATGCGCCTGGTGATGGGTGTCGCCACGGTGCTGGGCATAGTCGGGCCGATCGCCGCCTTCGGGTTGTTTTTCCTCACCGATCGCGTGTTTCACCTCGACCCTCCGCACATCCAGACCATGATGTATCTGATGCTGTCCGTCGCCGGGCATCTGACGATTTTCCAGACCCGTACTCGCGGCCCGTTCTGGTCCATCCGGCCGGCGCGGATTTTATGGATGGCCGTGCTGGGTACGCAGGTGGTCGCCACGCTGATCGCGGTCTTCGGCGTGCTGGTGACGCCCATCAGTTGGGGCTGGGCGGCATTCGTCTGGGGCTATGCGCTGGTCTGGTTTTTCGTGACTGACCCCGTGAAGTTGCTCGCCTATCGCATTCTTGATCCGGCCAGGGCCGGCGGTGAGTCTGGCGCCGGGCTCAAGCCTCTGGCGATCGCGACGGCGCAAACCGGCCCGGCCGGCAAATCCGAGGTCGCTCCTGATTTGAAGCGGCAGATCGCGACGCGCGCCTATGAGCTGTATGAGCAGCGAGGCCGCCAAGGTGGAGGAGCGGCTCAAGACTGGGAGACCGCGGAAGGGCAGATCCGCAAAGAGCGGTCGGCCAAGTGAATCGGCGTGATCGATATAAGTGACAGCGACGGCGCGACGTAGGATGTCGATCAATACCAAGCGTTTTCTCGCGCCACGTTGGCGGAGTACCGGTATGGGAATCTTGGAATGACCGCCCAATGCGGGGCAAGGCACGGATTGCTGGCCTCCCGAGCACGGAGTGATTGGTTCGGTGGCTGGGCCGCTGCGTTTGCGCTAGTCCTCAACCAATCCTGGCAGCTTGAATTGTGGCTACGACGATCCGAGACACTCCCGTAGACGCTCAGGGCGCCAAGCCGACACCGGCGATCGGGGATGAGCCTGCGAGCGGTTTGACCAGCGAGGAAGCGGGTCATCGACTGGCGACAGTGGGCCCCAACGCGATGCCCGATACGGCGCTGCATCCGTTGCGCAGGACGTTGGGAAAATTGTGGGCGCCGGTTCCGTGGATGCTCGAGGCTGCGATCGTGCTCGAGCTGGTTCTCGGCAAGTACGTCGAGGGCGCGATCATCGCCGGACTGCTGATCTTCAACGCCGCGCTGAGCCTATTTCAGGAAAGTCGTGCGCAGGCGACCCTCGCTGCGCTCAAGTCGCGGCTGGCACTGAGCGCAACGGTGCGGCGCGACGGAAAGTGGGTGACTGTGCCGGCCGCCGGGCTAGTGCCCGGGGATATCGTGAAGCTTTCTCTCGGTGGCGTGGTGGCCGCGGATGTACGGCTCACGGCCGGGGAGGTGCTGCTCGACCAATCCATGCTCACCGGTGAGTCCATTCCGATCGAGGCGGCCGCGGGTCTGCAAACCTACGCGGGAGCGCTGGTACGGCGCGGCGAGGCGGTCGCCGAGGTCACCGCGACGGGCGTGCGCACCAAGTTCGGCCGCACCGCGGAGCTCGTGCGCACCGCTCACGTGGTCGGTTCGCAGCAGAAGGCGGTGCTGCGCGTGGTGCGCAACCTCGCGGTCTTCAACGGCGCCGTTATCGTGGGATTGGTGGCCTATGCCTTTCTGCTCCACATGCCGATCGCCGAGATCATTCCGCTGGGCCTGACGGCGGTCCTGGCCTCGATACCGGTCGCGCTTCCGGCCACCTTTACGCTGGCCTCCGCGCTCGGGGCGCGGGCCTTGGCCAAGCGCGGCGTCCTTCCGACGCGCCTATCGGCGGTCGATGAGGCGGCGACGATGGACGTGCTGTGCGCTGACAAGACTGGCACCCTGACGCGCAACGAGCTCAGCGTCGCGACTCTTCATCCGATGCCCGGTTTCGATGCAGCGCATCTCGTGGTCTTCGCTGCGCTGGCCAGCTCGGATGGCGGGCAGGACCCGGTCGATATTGCGATCCGGGCCTCGGCCCGCGGCAAGAGCATCACCGATGCGCCGCGGCTGGTTACGTTCACGGCGTTTGACCCGGCAACGAAGCGGTCGGAGGCCACGGTGGCAGGCCCCGGCGGCGCGACGCAGCGGATCGTGAAGGGGGCCTTTGCCGTGGTCAGTGCCCTTGCTCAGCCATCTCCGGACGCGGCAGTGGCGGCGAGCGAGCTCGAGGCACAGGGCTTCAGGGTCCTGGCGGTAGCTGCCGGGCCGGCCGCGGCGTTCAAGCTGGTCGGCCTCATCGCGCTGAGCGACCCGCCTCGCGCGGACTCCGGTGCGCTTGTCGCCGAATTGCACGTCCTGGGTGTGCGCACGGTCATGGTCACGGGCGATGCGCCGCAGACGGCGGCCATCGTGGCAAAGGCGATCGGGCTCAAGGTTGCGGTCTGCCCGCCGGGATCGATTCCGGACACGGTCCACCCCGAGACGTTTTCGGTCTTCGCGGGCGTTCTGCCGGAGGACAAGTACAAGCTCGTCAAGGCGTTCCAGAGCGGCCATCACACCGTCGGCATGTGTGGCGACGGCGCCAACGATGCACCGGCGCTGCGTCAAGCGCAGATCGGAATCGCCGTCTCATCCGCAACCGACGTCGCCAAATCGGCCGCCGGCATGGTGCTGACCGAGCCCGGACTCGCTGGAATCGTTGCCGCGGTCAAGGAGGGGCGGGTTACGTTCCAGCGTATCCAGACCTACACGCTGAATTCCATCACCAAGAAGATCGTGACGGTGCTATTCCTGATCGTGGGTCTGATCATGACGGGACAGGCGATTCTGACTCCGCTGCTGATGGTCATCCTGTTGGTCGCCGGCGATTTTCTCGCCATGTCGTTGACCACGGACAACGTGCGGGCCTCGCCCATGCCCAACGCATGGCACATCGGCACTTTGACGATGGCCGGCGTCGTCATGGGTGTCTGCCTGTTGATATTTTGCGGCGCCGTACTGGCCGTTGGCAAGTTCTCGATGCATTTGCAGATCCCGGCGCTACAAACCCTGGCCTTCGTCACCCTCGTGTTCGGCAGTCAGGCGGTGCTCTATGCGATTCGCGACCGCCGATATCTGTGGGGATTGCGCCCGAGCCTCTGGCTGGTCATCTCCTCGGTAGCGGATATTCTGATCGCCTCGATATTGGCCCTGGGTGGATTTGGCATGACAGTCTTGCCGGTCGCACTGGTGGCCGGTACCCTCGCCGCAGCGGCTGCCTTCGCCTTTCTCCTGGACGTGGTGAAGCTTCCGGTATTCTCGCGCCTGAGGATCGCGTAGAGCGCCTGCCCCACATCTTGTTCCGATGGGCGAGGTAATGCGCTGAGAAGCAGGTGATCGGATATTTGCATAATTATGTCGACGACGGCCCCCGCCGCGCCGATACCGACTCGGAGGCCCGCGGCGGCGGAACATGCTGCTCTTAACTGCATCGGCAACATGCCCTTTGCGATCCTGCACACGCATCCCGCGGAATGATCTGGAGAATTATCGCAAAGACAGAGCGTTGCGCGTTCGAGCCGCCGCCGGATCTGGAAAGCTGTCGCGCACTTAGTTAGGGCTATTGTCGCGAGCGTCTGAAGCCGATGAATCCGCTCAGGAGTCGGGGCCCGAACGGCCTCCCCGGCGTATGGATGGTTTCAAGGCTAAGGTGATGTGCCAGTGCAAGTTTCAAATACTTGCAGCGGACGTTTTCAATCCGCCCGAGATGCGCTGGAGAGCCTGATCGACCGTCATGTCTTGCGCCCGGGAAAGTCGAGACGGAACGATGAGCGGATGGGGTCAAGTTGGGAAGGCCTGACTCCGGCCTGTTCCGCGAACTGCGGCCAGCGGAGCACGGCTGCCCGGACCTCATGGAGGATCGTCTCGGTCCTGCCGCGCTTCAGGCCCGCGGTCGCGGCGCAGGCGCGGAAATCATCCATCGTGAATCCGTCCTGCTTACCGTTGATGGTCATTTGGTGGGATTTGGTCCAGTGGCCTTCCGGGTTGTACGCGTAAGTGAGATCGAAGGCGGGTGTGAGCGACCATTCGCCCTGCTGGTTCATCAGGAAGGCGATGTTCTTGACGTGGTCGTCCTGGTTGCGCGCGGCGACGTTGAAGATCATCCGCCGGAATTGGTGCTCGATGGATGCCATGGGTAGCTGAAGTCGCTTGATGACGGCGAAGGCTTGCTCGTAGGAGTGCGCGCCGGCGGCATTGAAGTCCAGGTGCGCGAGCGCGGCAAGCGACTGCATGTGGATCTTGCGGCCCTCGTCCGTTCGGTCGAAGCGGCGAGTCATGAAATGCCTGCGGCCGCCTTCCTCGAGAAGCCGGCACTCGGTCATCTCGATGCCGGCGGCCCGCGCCATGAGCGAGTAGGCGTATTCGATGACGGTGTAACCTTTTGGATCCTCCTGTTCCTTGTCGCGGTTGCCGCTCACCCCGTCGAACTTCAGCAGCCAGTACCCGAACCCCTCCGGGGCCGTCGTCTGACCGGAGCGGACCTCGTTGGTATCGGGGTTCCACGCGATGATGGCCTTTGCTCGCGCCCCGCCGGCGGATGTGCCGACGCGCAGGATTTCCTGGAGCGCACCGTTACGGTGCTCAGGAGTGAAGGAGTCGCGAATCGCGTTTCGGTGCGTGAAAATGTCGGAAGCGAGCGTAACGAGAGCATCGACCCGGAGCGTTGTCGATGGTCGCGGCCGTGGTCCGGTAGCAGGCGCAAACTCGAGGGCCCCCATGCCGCGCGCACCGATGTAGCAGAGCCGCTCGACGGGATTGAAGCTGTCGGGCGTGCGGCCCTGGGTGGCGAGCCAGGCGTCGATGAGCGCTTTGCCGAACTTGTCAGGCAGCGAGTCGGCGAGTAATCCCGGGAGTCTATGGCGCAGCGGCCTTCGCGCCGCGCCCCTGCTCGAAGAATTCACCGTGCTCGCGCCGGTACTTCTGATAGCGCTCGCTGGTGGCACGGATGTCGGCGATCACGGCGCTCTCGGCTTCCGCGGGGCGGCGGGCGCGGATGGCTTCCAGGATCCCGCGGTGCTGGTCGACTGCGCCGCGCTTCACCTTCTCCGCTCCGAGCTCCACGAATAGGGCCACGGTGCACGGGCCGCAGCGCACCCAGAGCGGCTCGATCAGCTCCATCAGTGTCGGCTGTCCCGCCGCCTGATAGATGGAGAAATGGAACTCGCGGTTCTTCTGGTTGATGAGGGTCGGCGAGCTCGAGGCCCTGGCGGCGGAGAATGCCCGGCCGGCCTCCTCGATGCGTTCGAGATCCTCGGCGTCGGCGCGCTCAGCGGCGAGACGCGCCATGCGCCCCTCGAGCAGCATGCGCGCCTCGCAGATATCTGCAAACTCCTTTGCTGACAGCACCGGTACTCGCACCGACCGCGTCGGCAACAGCTCCAGGACCCGCTCCACGGTGAGCTTCTGCAGCGCTTCTCGTACCGGCATGATGCTGGTGCCCAAGTTCTGCGCGAGCTCGCGAATGGTGAGCACCTGCCCCGGCTTGAACTCGGAGTGGATGAGCGCCTGGCGGATGCGCAGGTATACCCGTTCCTGCAGCGTGTCGCGGGCGATCGGCTGCAAGGCGCTGAGCTGAGCTTTCGAGTCCATGGGAAGCGGCTCGCGGTGAGTGGATCGTGGCATGTCAGCTACCGGCTGGCTTTCAACGGAAGGATAGCCGGTACTGCATGGGGGAGAAACCGCTCTTGGCGTGGAAGAGCCGCGAGAAATACGCGGCATCCTGGAATCCGAGCTCGAGGGCGATCGCACTCACCGGCGCCTCGGTGCTAATCAGGCGCTGCTTGGCCTCGCGAATCAAGCATTCGTGGATGAGTTGCACGGGCGGGGAGCCGGTCACGCGCACGCAGGTGGCGCGAAGATGGCCCGCCGAGACGTTCAGCGCGCGCGCATAGTCGGGAAGGCGCCAGCGCTCGCGGCTGTGGGAGAAGGCCAGGCGGAGAAATTCGTTCACCAGCTGATCCGACCGCTCGTGCGTAGAGCCTCCGGCTCGCGGCGGCCATGACGGGGCGCGCTCGAGCAGGCGCAGCGCTTCCGTCAGCAGGAGCTGCAGATGGGCCTCGATGGCCGTCAGCCGCGGTGCGGCTGCGAGCTCCCGGGTGAGGGCGGCGAGCGTCGATTCGAGGCTGGGCCGATCGGCCGGCACCTGCGAAAAATCCAAGTCACTCTCCGGTTCGTCTATTGGTCGCGGCGCCGCCGTCGCGCTATTGTGATCACAGTTGCCGCTATTGATCATGCTACGCCTCCGCACCGAGGAAGGCGAGAGGAGTCCCGGTGAAGAAATCCGCGAATGCCGCAGGTGCCCCAACGGAAGCCGGGCGGCTCCTCACCATCGCGCAGATCGCGAGCGCTCCTTTCCCCTACGACCTCACCGCCTCACCGCGCGACGGCACTGTGGCATGGGTGTACAACGAGCGCGGTGCGCGCAACATCTGGATCGCGCGCGCCGGGCGGTCCGGCACCTATTCAGCGAGACGGCTCACGCGATACACGGAGGACGACGGCAACACGATCTCGGGACTCGCATGGAGCGGTGACGGTCAAACTCTCTTCTATACGCGAGGGGGCGTGTGGTGGAACGGAGAGCTGCCCGTCAATCCTCGCAGCCTTCCGGAAGGTTCTCGCGGCGGCGCCGTATGGGCGGTTCCCGTGACGGGGGGATCGCCCCGGCGGATCGGCGAAGGGTGGGCGCCCGCGCCTTCACCGAAGGGCGATGCCGTGGTTTTCCTGCGCGGCGGGCACCCGTGGTTGGCTCGGGCAAATGGCAGGACCAAGGCCGCTCCGCTCTTCGTCGATCGTGGGAAAGTGGGTGCGCTCACCTGGTCGCCGGACGGGCGGCGGCTCGCCTTCGTGAGCGCGCGGGCGGAGCACCAGATCGTCGGTGTGTACGATCTCGCAGCGAAGTCGATCCGGTGGATCTGCCCCGGCATCGATCAGGACCTCTACCCGACATGGTCGCCGGACGGCAAACGGATCGCATTCATCCGCTCGGTCTCAGAGCCCGAGGTGCCCTTCACCTGCCGTCGCGAGTGCACGCCCTGGGAGATCCGGGTCGCGGATGCCGCGACCGGCCGGAGCAGGGCGATCTGGCGGGCGAACGACGGTGTCGGCAGCTGCTTCCGTCTGCTCTTCAACAGCAGGAGCAGTCTCTTCTGGGGAGCGGACGACAAGCTGGTCTTCCCGTGGGAGGGCACCGGCTGGGTTCGGCTTTATGGCATCCCAGCGGAAGGAGGCTCGGTCGAGTTCCTGACTCCGGGTGAGTCGGAAGTGTTCGGCGCGGCCCTGAGCGCGGACCGGACGCGGCTGGTCTACTCGTCGAACGAAGGCGATCTCGACCGGCGCCACATCTGGGAACTGTCGCTCCCGAACGGCCGCCCGCGTCAGTTGACTTTCGGGGACGGTATCGAGGACCTCCCCGTGATCGGCATGCGCGGTCGAACCTTTGCGTTGCGTGGAGAGGCACGCGTGCCGCTGCGGCCCGTCGAGATCACCGAAGGCGGCATGACCGACCTTGCGCCGCGGGCTATTCCGGCCGACTTTCCATCGGCCGATCTGGTCGTGCCGCGGCTCGTCACCTTCCAGGCGGCTGACGGCCTGGTGATGCATGGGCAGCTGTTCGTCCCGCAGGGGCGGCCAGAGAAGCGGCCGGCGGTGCTCTTCTTCCACGGCGGCCCGACCGAGCGGCAGATGTTCGCGGCCTGGGACCCATTCGAAACGCACAGCCATCTCTATGAGTCCTGTCAGTATCTCGCCAACCACGGGTACGAGGTGCTGTCGGTGAATTATCGCGGCGGAGCCGGCTATGGCTTCGAATATCGCGAGCCGCCCGGGTTCGGCGCGGGCGGCGCGAGCGAGCTCAAGGACATCATCGCCGCGGCGAAGTACATGCATGCGCGCCCCACTGTCGACCCAAAGCGTCTCGGTGTCTGGGGCGGCAGTTACGGCGGACGCATGACCCTGCTTGCGCTAGCCGCGGCCCCCGAATACTTCGCAGCCGGGGTCAGCTACGCGGGCATCTACGATTGGCTGACCATGCCGGAGTTCAAGTCAAGGCGAGCTGCCATCGATCCAGCGGCCGCGCAGCTCGCTCACGAGTCGGGCGCGGTGGCGTACATGAACGGCTGGCGGGCGCCGGTGCTGCTCATGCTGGGTGCGGCGGACTCCATTGTCGAGGTCAACCAGACTACGGCGCTCGCCGCCCGCCTGCGGAAGCAGGGGATCCCGCTCGAAACTCTCGTGATCCCGGACGAGGTGCACTTCCTGCTGCGGGCGAGCTCCTGGGCGGAGGTGTTTACGACGGCGCGGGAATATTTCGACCGACGACTGAAATGATCGCGGCAAGGGGGCCGTGGCTTCATCGACAACGCGGATGCCCCGCTCGATGCCGCCGACCTGATATTCCTGGACCCTGCCGAGACCGGCTTCAGCCGTATCCTGCCCGAAGGGAGCCCGCCGAGAATCCCTCGGGCTCACGCAGTTCCCCGACCGATCTCTGACGCTCTGGCAACCAGTCCATGGCCGCGCACAGAGCGCCCTCATCGCCATGCACCTGAAGGATCCCGCCTCGCTCGCTCAATCTACTGGAAGTACCAGGTCTTTGGTGCGCAACCGTTCAGGGACGATCGAAGTTGTACTCGATGTCTACGCCGATCGTTCTCGGCTGGACGAAATTAGCCACCGGTTGCGCGGTCCCGCCTCGGTTGGTGGCGGAGACCACCCCCTGCACATTGCCGAGGTTGCGGCCGTATAGATTGAGTCGCCAGTCGTTCCAGAACAGGCCCGCGTTCAGCTCGAACAGCCCGTAGCCCGGAATCGAAAAGCGCGGCCCAGGCGCCGACGGGCTGTTGGTCCTGAACCCAGACATGCGCTGACCGACGTAGCTGTAGTCGGCGCCGACATAGCCCGACAGGCTCGCCGTCAGCGGGAAGTTCTGCTGGAAGTTAAGGTCGCCGGAGTACTTCGCGGTATACGGCAATTCACTGCCCGACACGCCATCGAGCGGCGTCACCGTCGGGCTCGGCGGCGGGAAACTCTGCGTCAGCCTCGCATTCGTGTAGGTGAACGTCGGGTTAATCACGAAGCCGCGCCACGGCCGCCAGCTGCCGGTCAGCTCGAGCCCCTGGCTGCGCGCGGCGCTCCCATTGGTGAAGTACGTGAACTGAGAGATCGGATCCGTATCGAGCAGCTGAATGTTCTTCCACTCGATGTCGAACAGTGCGGCATCGAAGCTGAAGTCGCTGCTCCTGGGCGCCCCTTTGAGACCGAGTTCGTAGCTGTAGACTTTGTCCGGCGCATAGCTCGTCGGGACTCCCGGAACTCCCGTATTGGGGCCGCCGGGGCGATAGCCGCTGGCGGCCCTGAAGTACGCCATCAGATCCTTGTTGATATGATAGCTCGGGGTCACCAGCCAGGTCACCGGATGTGCGGAGGTGCTGGCCTTCGGGGTCACCGTCGTCGGGCCGAATACGAGCGATGCGTTGCCGGTGATCGTAGTCGTCGAGTAGTAGGACTCATCGAGCGAGCTGTAACGCCCGCCGACCTGCAGGTCGAATTTCGGCGTGATGTGCCAGGTGACATCTCCGAAGAGAGCGCGCTCGGAGTAGTAGAAGGGGCCGGCGCCGTCATATGGCACGCCCGCGGGACTGCCCGAGGCCGTGAATAGATCCAGCGCCTGGACGATTTGCTCCTGCTCGTGGTTGAAATAGAATCCCGCGAGCCAATCGAAGTGCTTCCCCGAATGGTGCAGCCGGATCTCCTGCGTGAATCGCGAACTCTCGTTCACGTTGTTGATCGTGACGCGGCCGTTCGGCAGGTTGTAGAGCGGCGGCAGAAATCCGAACACGAACGTCACGTCTTGCACGTTGAGCCATTGCGTGTGATTCCACGCGGAAAGCGAGGTGAGGTCTGCCCAGCCGAGGTTGTAGTTTACCCGTGCGGAATAGAGCTCGAAGGTGTTGAATCCGGGGGAAGGGGAAAGGTTGACCGTATTCCGGCCATACAATGGAGTGTAATCGACGGGACTCGCCTTGTCCGTCACGCACTGCGGACACACCATGATGCCGACGATGCCGTTCACGCTCGTCTGATGTTGCGCCAGGGCGGACAGCGTGATGGACAGATCGTCGGTCGGGCTGATCAGGAGCTTGGCGTTTCCACCGCGCGTGATCACCTGGTTGACGTTTCTCGTATCGTTGAACTTGTTGTCGATCCATGCCGGGTCGTTCCGGTATACCCCGCTGACCAGCAGAGCAACCCGGTGGTCGATGAGCGGGATATTGGCGCTACCTCGGCCCGACCATCCGGAATTGCCGCCGCTGACCGAACTCTCGCCGAGCTGCACATCGGCGGAATACTTCTCGAGATTCGGCTGCTTGGTCACGAGGTTGATGAGTCCGCCGAGGCTGGAAGCTCCATAGAGCGTCCCCTGGGGGCCGCGCAGAACTTCGACCTGCTGCAGAATGGCGGGGTCGAGGTCCGGAAACGGAGGCTGACCTGCAGAGGTCGTGGCGCCGAATGGAACGTCGTCGATGAGGACCGCGACGGTGGGATTCCCCGCGGTCCCGGAGGTGATCCCACGTATTGAAAGGGCGGCGATCCCGTTTGCGTTGGAAGGCAGCCCGCCGATCTGCAGCCCGGGAATACGGGAGTAATAATCGGTGACCTGAACGAGGTCCTGGTTGATGAGCGCGCTTGCGCGGATCGCGGTCACGGCGACCGGCACGTCGATCTCGCGTTGCTTCACTTTCTGAGCGGTGACGACGACTTCCTCCAGGCTCGGCGCGCTGCTCGCCGATTGGGCCATGCTCCTGGAGGGGAAGACGGCCACCGTCAGCGCTGCGACGAACGGTACACTGTGCTTGAGACCGCGCATTGTTTTGACCTCGGTGACTGGATTAAGTGGCGTCGTGTCAGCCGCAGGGACGGCCTGTGAGTGATCGCATCACTGCTGACGCTGTGATCACATTAGCGCAGCGCCCCGCGCCGGCCAATGGACAAATCAGGGTGCCAATTGGACTTTTTGCCGGACAAACCACGCCGCGGCGGAAAATCGCGCAGGCGCAATGCGCGAGTCCGGCGGTTTCGAGGGTGACCGTCAGCGAAAAGTCCAAAGCGCATTCGAATTTGTCCATTGGCGAAGCGGCCGCTTGGGCGTACTGTGATCACAAAGTCTGGTATGACGAGCGCGGCTCGCCGCGTTCTCCGGCGAGACCCGGTATCGAACTCCGGAGAAGTGCGACATGAATGACTATTCAAGCGGGGGCGTGACAGGCGGTGAGCGCTGGTTGCTGGCGCTCTCGTTGCCGGCGGGAGCGACGGGCGCTGCTCGGTGCGGCTCTTCCGCCGCAATCTCACCGCTACGCGCGGCTTCACCAGCCCGCAATCGGATGGCGGCGGGGCAGCGGCAACCTGCAGGCGGCGATGATCATGCCGCGGACCGTGTTGCGCTGGCTTCAAATCTCTGACATCGACATGACGGCACGCGAGAGGGGGTGGAGGATGGAAGATCGCAGACGAAGGGCGGATCAGGCCGTCAGAATGGCGGCCGCCGTCCGACGGTGGGTCGTGGCGCTGGCCGTCCTCGGCGTCACTGCCAGCGGCGCGTGGGCCGCTCCCGTGCGCACGCCACGCTCGGCCATGACCCATCTCGTCTGGACCTCGAGCGCCGCCAAAGTGAGGTACACGGCCTGGGTCGAGGATAATTTCGTCAACGACGCTCACGGCAAGCCCGGCGCCTCGATCATCACGGTCGCCTACACCCGCGACGGCGTCGCCGACCCCGCCCGGCGGCCCGTGATCTTCGCGTTCAATGGCGGTCCGGGGGCCGCCGGCTCGATGCTGAATCTCGGCGGCATCGGGCCCGTGCGCCTCATCGGCAAGCCGAAGGGCGAGCCAGGCGAGCGGCCCGGGATGCCGCAGGCGGGTCATTATCAGGACAATCCCGAGAGCTTGATCGGCGCGGCCGATCTCGTCTTCATCGATCCAGTGAGCACAGGATTCAGCCGTGCATTCCCCGGTGAGAACCCGCGGCAGTGGTACACCGACGCCTCTGATGCCGCCTCCGTGACGCAGGCGATCGAGCACTGGCTCACCGTGCATCATCGCTGGGCCTCCCCGCGCTATCTCATCGGCGAGAGCTACGGTACGGAGCGAGTCGGCATGATGCTGGCGAAGGATAAGCGCCTGCGCTTCGACGGCGTGGTGCTGGTCGCGCTCGCGGTACCGGCGGAGGGCCGGTTGATTCCCTATGTCACCTCGCTTCCCACCATGGCAGCCGGTGCCTGGTATCACCACCAGATCGCGCGCGACGGCCGCACCGTGGAGCAGGTGTTCGCGCAAGCCGAACGCTTCGCCCGCACGGATTACCTCGATGCGCTTTTTCGCGGCAGCAGCCTGCCGCGCGCCGATCGCACGCGCATCGCCGAGCGCATGTCGGCGCTTATCGGGCTGCCTGCGAGCCTGATCGAGGCGAGGGGCCTGCGCATCGACAAGAACACCTACATGTTCAAGCTGCTCAAGGATGAGCACCTGCGCACCGGACTCCTCGACGTGCGGGTCACGGGACAGCTCATCAAGAACGGCCAGGGCGCGATCGACGATCCGGCGCTCGGGGCGCTGCCGAAGAAGCTCCTCGGTTCGACGCACCTGACGGCCGCCAGCCTGGGCATCCTCGAGAACCCGATGATCGGCGGGTACTTGAAGCACGAGCTGCATTTTCCGACGAAGCAGCAGTACTACAGCATCAACTTCATCGCGAACTCCAAGTGGAAGTACAACCGGCGGTTCGATGCGGTCGCCGCCGTGAGCAAGGCCATGAAGGCACAGCCCAAGCTGCGCCTGATGTGGGTGCAGGGCATGTATGACCTGACCTGCCCGGCCGATCTCGCGCAATACACCATTGATCAGGACGGGGTGCCGGCCGATCGCCTGACGGCGCTCGTGCTGCCGGGCCCTCACAGCGCCTACACCACGAAGCAGACGCTGCCTATCTTCGTCTCGGCGCTGCGCCGCTTCATCTCGCCCGGAAACTCGACACCGTGAGCGAGCACCGGCTCTCGCTGCGGCCCGCTGCGGCGGGGCTACTCGCGCTCTCGCTCGCCCTGGGCGCCGGGTCGGTCCGGGCGGCACCGCGCGTCGAGAACGGATTCAGCTTTGCCGCCGGCGGAGATCTGATCGGACCTGACCAGACGCTGCACGGGCCTCTGGATCCGAAGCTCCAGGCCGTCGCGAAGCACTTTCGCGACGCCGACCTCGGCTTCGCCAACATGGAGGGGTCGCTGTTCGATCTTTCGACCTTCAAAGGCTGGCAGGCCGATGAGACCGGCGGCGGCTATCCGATCGCTCCCGCCGTGGTGGCGAAGGACCTGAGGGCGCTCGGCATCACGGTGATGTCGAAAGCCAACAACCACGCGACCGACTGGGGCACCGAAGGGCTGGTGGCCACGCTCGCGTCGCTGCGCGCGGCAGGAATCGCGGAAGCGGGGGCGGGCATGACCCTCGCCCAGGCCCGAGCACCGGCCTACATCAAAACGCGGGACGGCATTGCAGCGCTGGTGGATACCGCCTCGACCTTCACGCCCATGTCGGTCGCGTGTTCCCCGCCCAACCCGCGTTATGGTCCTTATGCCAAGGGATGTCCCGGAATCAGCGTGATCCATGTGCGTGAGGTGCATCTTCTGCCCTACGCGCAATTCAATGAGCTGCGCAGTCTCCTCGGCGGGCTAAGGGTGACTTCGTTGCAGCAGTCCTGGTCGGGAGAGCTGCCCACTCGGCGCGCAGGGCAGGGGGCGCGCGATCTGGTGTTGGACGATACCGTATTTCGCGGCGCGCCCGCGAGCGGCATCACCTGGGAGATGAACCCCGGCGACCTCAATGCGGTGATCCAGAGCGTCCGGGAGGCGAGGCGGCACGCCAATTTCGTGCTTTTCTCTATCCATGCGCACGAGATCACGCCGTACCGCAACCTCTCCGAGGGCAATGACAACGACACGGCTCGTCCTGCCAGTTTCGAGCGCGAGCTGTTTCACGACGCCATCGACGCAGGCGCTGACGCCGTCGTGCGCAACGGACCGCACGTGCTCGGTGGCGTCGAGATCTACAAAGGCAAGCCGATCTTCTACAGTCTCGGCAGCTTCTTCTTTCAATTCGGCGGCTCGCGCAGCTATCAGGTTCCCGGCGGCGCACTAATCCGCTTCTCCGACGGCTGGTTCCAGACCATCGTGCCGGTGACCACCTATGAGCACGGCAAGATGAGCGAGATCCGGCTCTATCCGATCGCGATCCAGTCGAACCATGGGCCGACGGACGGGCGTCCCTATCCGGCCGATCCCGCCCAGGCGCGAGAGATCCTCGAGCGCATCGAGGCGCTCTCGGCCCCGTACGGCACCCGGATCAAGATCGTGAAGGGCGTCGGTATCATCCGCGGACCGGGGTGATTCGCTGTCGGCGCGAGCAGCGGCGGATTGCGTAGGGCTTCGGACGGAGAGAATTTTAAATGATACTGGAACTGACCCGAGTCGCACGATCGCTGGCGCGGCTGCTGCTTCCGATGTCACTGGGGCTTCTCGGCACGATGGCGGCCTCGGCCGCCCCTGCGCAGCCGCCCGGGCTCGAGTCGCGCTTTCCACCAGGTGTTTCGGTGTCCCAGACGGTGCGGGTCGGCGGCAAGGTGCTGCGTTACCAGGCCCACGCCGGGTGGCTTGCGCTCGGCGACCACACCGGCCGCGTGATCGCCAGGATGAGCTATGTCAGCTTCATCCTGGACGGCCAATCGAGCGCCCGGCGCCCTGTGACTTTCGCCCTGAACGGCGGTCCGGGCTCCGCCTCGGCCGGGCTCGCCCTCGGCATCGGGCCGAAGACCATCACCATGGGGGTTCAGGGCACCGGCCCATCCTCGCCCCTCGACTGGCACGACAACCCGGCTACGTGGTTGCCGTTCACGGACCTGGTGTTCCTGGATCCTGTCGGCACCGGGTACAGCCGGTCGTTGCTGTCGCCGAAGCAAACGATCGCGCACTTCTATGGCACGGACCAGGATGTCAACTATCTATCCCGGGTCATTTTCGACTGGCTGAAGACGCACAAGCGGATGGATTCGCCGAAGTACCTGGTCGGTGAGAGCTACGGGGGCTTCCGTACGCCGCTGATGGTCGAGAACCTTGCGTTCCGCGGCGTGGGGATGTCGGGCCTCATCCTGATCTCTCCCTACCTCGACATGAGCGTCCTGACGCCGACAGGGGTTCATACGGGAACCCTGTCGCCGATGTCGTACGTCATAAGCCTGCCCTCGATGGCCGCAGCGAGGTACGAGCGCGAAGGCAAGAAGCTCACGCCGCAGCTCATGCGCGGCGCGGAGCGGTATGCGGTCGGTCCGTATATCACCGCGCTGCTCAATGGAACCTCGGATCCAGCCGGCTTCGAGCGCATGGTGAAGCGTGTCGCTCACTACACGGGAGTGCCGGAAGCGACCGTGCGTGCCCTCGGGGGCCGTCTGTCGCAAAGCGTCTTTCTCCGTGATGTCTTTCGCAACCAAGGCACGATCGGCAGCCGATACGACATCGACTGGACCTCGCCGGATCCGTATCCCTGGTCCCACAGGCCCAGGGGCGAAGACATGGTGATTTCCCAGCTCTCCCTGGAAGGCGGCGCGATGACGGACTTCCTGAGCCGCATCCTCGGCTGGACGCCGCCGGAGCAATACTGGAACTACAACCCCGAAGTCTCGGCGCACTGGCAGTACGGGCCACGCTCGTCCGAGACCGCGCAGCCGGCCGAGACCCAATCGTTCGGCGCCGTTGACCGCTCGCTGGCGGTCGATCCCCATCTGCGGGTCATGATGGCGAATGGATACACGGATCTCGCGTGCCCGTTCATGATGTCGCGCCTCGCGGCGGATCAGATTCCGCCTGCGGTGAAAGGCAATCGCCTGCAGCTCGAGGTCTATCCCGGGGGACATGAGTTCTACAGCCGGCCGAAGAGCGCACTGGCATTCGAGCATGACGTGGAGGCGCTCTACCATGGCGGCTCATGAGAATCGACTGAGGCCAGGAACCGCACGGCGAAAGCTCCATTCATTGGCTTCGGCCGCGCTGCTCTGCGCCGCCGTGGGCGTGGCGTCCGCCAATCCCACGGGTGGTGCGCCCATCGAGACTCATCATCAGGCACTCATCGGCGGCAAGGAGCTGACTTACGCCGCCGAGGTCGGCCGCATCGCCATTCGCGATGCCGAGACGGGCAACCCGCACGGCTACATGTTCTACACGGCGTACCGGCTACGGTCAGCTGCCGCTCCCAGACGTCCGGTCATGTTCCTCTGGAATGGCGGGCCTGGCGCACCCTCGAGCTGGGTGAACTTCGATCTCGCAGGTCCGAAGCTGCTCGAAGGCACCCGCCTCACCCATAACCCCGACAGCTGGCTCGCCGACGCGGATCTTGTCATGGTGGATCCGATCGGCACCGGCTTCAGCCGTCCTGCCCGCCGCAAATACCTGCCGGAGTTCGCCGGCACGGTGGGAGATGTTGCCTCGATCACGGAGTTCGTCCGCTGCTGGCTGATCCTGCACGACGACGTTGGTGCTCCGGTGTTCCTCGTCGGCGAGAGCTGGGGCGCAGGCCGCGCCGCGCATGTGGCATACGCCCTCGAGAAGCGCGGCATCCAGGTCGACGGTCTGGTGCTGATCTCGGGCGGCTGGGGCCTCGATGAGCAATACGGCTCCGCCACGCTGCACCAGGCGCTCGGCGTGGTCGACATGGCGAGCACGGCGCTCTACTGGCATCGAAGCGATCCGGCGCTCGGGACCGATGTCGCGGCCCTGCGCCGAAAGGCCGAGGAGTGGGTGCGGCGCACTTACGCGCCGGCGCTGGCGCACCTCGGGCGGCTGAGCGCGGGCGAGCGCGACCGCATCGCCGTTCAACTGGCGCGCTTCACCGGCATCGCGCCGAAGCTGATCGATCGGCGCACGCTCCTCATCACTCCGCACCAGTTTCGCACCGAGCTGCTTCGGAGCGAGGGCAAGGTGCTCTACCTGCTCGATGGACGGCGGACGAGTCCGCCGGGCAGCGCAGGCGATCCAACGATCGTCGATTACCTGCGCGAGAGGCTCGGTTATCGCAGCGGTCTGCCGTATCTCGGGCTCGAGAAACTGACCCAGGGTTTCGTGCCCTCGGGGGTCTATCCGAAGAGCGTGGGCGAGATCTGGAATTACGCCACGGGCCCCGTCACTCCCGCCGAAGTGCAGGCCGCCATCAAGGCGGCCGTCGCCTCCGGCTCCGGGCCGCCGCAGCTCGGCCCGCCATTGCCGGGCACGGACGAGGCGATCGCGCTCAATCCTCGCATGAAGGTGCTGGTCGCGGTCGGTATGTACGATCCCTACGACCAGTGTGCCCGCGGGCAGGCCACGGAAGCGGCACTGCCGCCCCGGCTGCGCCGGGCGATCACATTCAAGTGTTATGCCGGAGGCCATGAGATGTACCTTGGAAGCCCGAAGATTCGCGCCGAGCTGACAAACGATGTGCTCTCGCTGGTCGCGCGGGCCCGCTGACGCAGGGGCCGCCATGACATTGCACGGATCACTTCGCACCACTCTCGGCTTACTCGCCGCGGGCATGATCGCGCAGGCTGGGGCATCGACGGTCGCCGAGCTGTTCCCGCCGCCGCCCCTCGCGCCGCTCGTCATGACCGGCGTGACCGGTCCGCACGTATTTACGACCGAGCACAGTGGCGTATTCAACGGACACCTGCTGCGCTACACGGCCACCGTAGCGGAAACCATCATCGACGATCCCGGCAAGATTCCCGCCGCGCACCTCTACAGCGTGAGCTACGTCGCGCGCGGCGTGACGAAGCCGGCTGCGCGGCCGGTCATGTTCATCTTCAACGGCGGTCCCGGCGCCGCCTCGGTGTTCCTGCACCTCTGCTCACTCGGACCCAAGGTCCTCAAGGAGTGCAATCCGGCGGGCGAGGCCAATCCCGCAACGCCGCTCATCGACAACCCCGCGAGCCCGCTCGATGCGGCGGACCTCGTTTTCATCGATCCCACCGATACCGGCTGGAGCCACACCCTCCCGGGTGTCTCCCCCGCGCAGTTCCATTCGGTCGATGGTGATTCCGACGAGGTGACCGCTCTCATCGCCTGGTGGCTGCGCAAGCACCATCGTTTGGGCTCACCGGTCTATGTCTATGGCGAAAGCTACGGCAGCATGCGTGCTGTCGCCGTCGCACGCGATCTTGCGCGCGCCACGCCAAAGGTTGCCGTGAGCGGGCTGATGCTCGGCGGCTTCGCGATCAGCTTCGGCCGAGGCAGCGGCACGCCCGATCCTGTCTGGGAGGCGTTGCGCCTGCCGACCGCGGCGTCGATGGCATGGTACTACGGCAAGATCGACAACAAGCACCAGACGTGGTCGCAAGCTGTCGAGAAGGCCATGCTCTTCGCGCGCACCCACTACGTCGGGGCAATCATACAAGGCCATCATCTCGATCCGGCGGCGCGCGAGCGGATCATCAAGCGTCTGCCCGCGCTCTGCGGTATTCCGGAGAGCTACTTCCTGTCGCATCACACCATCAAGGTGGGAGCCTTCGCCACGGAGCTGCTGCATGACCGCGGATTGGTGCTCGACGGCGACAACGGGATGTGGAGCCATCCGGCCGGCGCCAAGCCGCCGAAACATCCCTACATCGCGTATGCGGTGAACATGGCTCGCTACGCGCGGAAGGAACTCCACGTGCGCGGGCTCGGGAGCTACCACATTTTCACCCCGAACGACACGCAGGTGTTCGAGGGCTGGCACTATCGTACTTCGGGCGCGCCGTCTCTGGAGGACACGCTCTCGCAGGAGATGTCGGGAAATCCGCGTCTGCGGCTGCTCGTTCTTCAGGGCCGATACGACAATCAGACCCAGGTGGCCGATACGCGCTACGTTCTCGACCAGACCGACATCCCCCGCAGCCGGCTCACCGTCGCATACTTCAACGGTGGCCACATGCTCGAGCCCACCCCCGAGGTGATGCACTCGATTCGTGCCTTCCTCAAGAAGCCCCAATGACGGTCGGCCATTCCTCACCGGTTCTCGCTCGCAGGGTCAGTTCCATTCAGGGACCAAGCACATGACGGATCTTTTGGCGACGCGGCGCTCCTTTCCCTTCGTCGCGCAGGCGCTGTACCTCAATACCGCGACCGCGGGTCTCTCCTGGCAGGGGCTGGGCCAGGCCTCCGCGGCCTTCTATGACGCGAAGCTTCGCGGCATCTGCGGCCGCAGCGAGTGGGTCGCGACAGCGGCGCGCACCCGGGCGCGGCTCGCGTCCCTGTTGGGTGTCGATGAGAGCGCCGTGTCGTTCACGGGCAGTGCGACGGAGGCGCTCAATCTGGCGTGTCTCGGGCTGCCGCTGCAGCCCGGCAGCCGGATCGCCATTGCCGCCGACGAGTTCCCTTCGGTGTGGCAGGCCTGCCTGTCGCTGCGCAAGGCGGGAGTCGAGAGCACGCCGGTCGAGATTCCGCGGGAAGCCGATCGGACTGCGGCGCTGGTGGAGGCCGCCGCCCATGCTCAGGCGCTCGCGGTTTCCCACGTGCACTGGCGCACCGGTACGTGCGTCGATCTCGAGCAGCTCGCGGCAGCCTGCGCCCGCAGCGGCGCATGGCTCATCGTCGATGGCGTGCAGGCCGTCGGCGCCATTCCCGTTCGAGCGGGGCTTGCGGACGCGTATTGCGGCTCCTCGTTCAAATGGCTGCTCTCCGGGTTCGGGCTGGGGTTCATGACCCTGAGCGAGCGCCTGGCGCGGGAGTGGACGCCGCCGTTTCGCGGCTATGCCAACGAGTGGCCGAGCCGCGACCCGCAGTACGGGCACCTCGATTACCCCGGCATCTACGCCCTCGGTGCATCGCTCGAGTTTCTCGGGTCTCTCGGCTGGGGTGAGATCTTTCAGCGGGTCGCGGCGCTCGCCTCGAGTCTCGGCACGGCGTTGCGCGCCGAAGGCTTCGATGTGCTGACGCCGCCGGATTGCGCCGCGGGGATCGTTTCCGTGCGCCAGGACGAGGCGGCGGACGTCGTAGAGCAGCTCGCCGAGGAGAACATCTTCGTGGAGGATCGTGACGCGATCGTGCGGGCCTCGCCGCATTTCTACAACACCGAGGCGGAAGCCGCGCGGTTCGTGCGCGCCCTTGCCGAGCGCTCCACTCGGTGGGGCGAGCGATGACCGCTGCGCACGAGCCAACGAAGCGATCGATGGATATGCACGACAGCGCACAGAAGATCAGCCGCCGCAGCGCCATTGCCGGCGCGGGCGCCATGCTCGCCACCCTCGCGGCGGGCGAAGGGCAAGCCGCTCGCGCCGCGGGGGTCCCGCCAACCGCCATGACCCATGGACAGGTGACGATCCGCGGCAGAGTCATCCGGTATCGCGCCGAGGCCGGCCAGACCGTAATGCGCAACGCCGCGGGCGTTCCGCGCGCCACGATGTTCTCTGTCAGCTACCTGGCGCGTGGGGGCACCCCGCACCGGCGTCCGGTCACGTTCATCTACAACGGCGGCCCCGGTGGAGCGACCTGGCCCCTGCGCAACGCAATCGCGCCAGCGATCATCGGCCGGGCTGACGCGCCGCCCGGATATGCCTTCGTCGAGAATCCCGACAGCCTGCTCGACGTCAGCGACCTGGTGTTCATCGACGCGCCGGGAACCGGCTACAGCCGTTTCCTGTCCGAGGACGCGAAGGCCGAGTACTGGGGAATCCAGCAGGATGGGCGGGCCTTCTCGAAGTTCATCGTGCGGTGGCTGCGTGCGCATGGCCGCATGAGCTCCCCCAAGTACCTGCTCGGCGAGAGCTATGGCGGCACGCGGACCGGGCAGATTCTGGAAATGCTGGCGTTGCGCGAGGAGGATCCGGTGGCCTTCGAGGCAGTCACGCTGATCTCACCCACGCTCGGCACGGGGACGGATAGCGTTTTCGGCGTGGTCTCGAATGGACCGGTGACCCTGGTCCCGAGCGAAGCCGTCGCGGCCTGGTACAACCGTCGCGGTGACTTCCTCTCCGACACGCTCGAGCAGATTGCCGGCCGCGCCCAGAACTTTGCGGCCGGCCGCTATGCCGATGCGCTTGCGCGCATCGATCGGTTGGATGGCGCAGAGAAAAGAGCCGTTGCCCACGAGCTCTCCGCGCTCATCGGCGTTGCGCCCGATGCCATTCTGCAATCGCGCCTCTCGGTCCCGATCCCGGACTTCAGGCATCTGCTCCTCGCCAGCGAGGGCGAGGTCCTGGGCGGCGACAGCCGCAAGCATCATCCGAAGGGCTTCGAGCCGCCGCTCCTCGACACCGCCAAGGGCTATGACCTCAATGCGGCCATCATCGCCATGGTGCGCGTCAAGCTCGGGTACCGGACGAACCAGCCTTACGGCCGCGACCCCATCGAAGCGCACGAGAAGTGGAACAACACGATCATCAGCGGCAGGAGAACCCTGCCGGCGATCCTCGAGGCGATGACCCATGCCTATTGCGGATTCGGCGTCTTCCTCGCCGGGGGGTATTTCGATCTGATCGTGCCGTACTTCCTGCCGTTGACCGCGTTGCGAGCGGCACACCTGCCGGAGGCGCGATTCGTACACAGGCTCTATCCGACCGGTCATCCCGTGCTGAACGATGTCGCAGCGCGGCCGGCGGCGGTGAGCGACGTGAGGGCGTTTTACCGCTCTCGCGCATGACAGGGTCACGGCACGTGGGCGGCGCGAATCCGGCGATGCAGCAACCTCGAACCTGGAGCCGCCCGGATTGGGCCGGACTCGGCTGGGCCGCCGGCGAGATGGGTCTCGCCTGCTACGCGGGTATCTCGACGATCTACCTGCTCTTTTACGCCACCCAGGTGCTGCACATCCCGCCGGTGCTGGCGGGACTCGCTCTGCTCGTGCCGCGGGTGTGGAATGTCGCCGCCGATCCGATCGTCGGCATCCTCTCCGACAAAACGCGGACGCGCTTTGGACGGCGGCGGCCGTATCTGCTCGGCGGCGCCATCCTCTGGGGCGTCTGCTTCGCGCTCCTGTTCAACCTTTCGCCTCTGCGCAGTCCGCTGCTCGCCGCGGTCTGGTTCGGCCTGGTGTTCCTCCTCAACAACACCGGGCTGTCGCTGTATCAGGTTCCCTACGCCACCATGTTGGCGGAGATCTCCCGCGATCAACGGGTGCGGACCCGCCTCGCCGGTTATCGCGAGATCGTCGCCCGGGCGGCGATCCTCCTCACGCTCGCCGCCAGTCCGTGGCTTCTCGGCCGCGCTCCTTCCCAGGCGGCGGGATTCAGCGTGATCGGTGTGGTGTTCGGGCTTGCCATCGTGGCCGGCGGGATTGCGGCGTTTCTCGCGACTGGCAGCGCCGACGTGCCGGTGATGGCCTACAAGCACCTCGGCTTGCGTGCGCAGGTCGCGACGCTGGCGGAAAATCGTCCGTTGGCGTGGCTCTCGACGAGTTTTCTCTGCGTGAACGTCGGCGATGCCGTCTTCAGCGGCGCCTTGGTGTACTACATCACCCGGATCCTGGGCCACAGTCCCGCTGCGATCGGCGTGCTGTACCCGGTGAGCTCCGTCACCGGGATCATCGTGGCGCCGCTCTGGTGGCGGGCGGCCAACCGCTTCGGCAAGATCCGTGTCTGCCGCGTTGCGCTCGCGCTCAATGCGCTCTGCTGTCTGCTGCCGTTTTGCATCACGGCGGGGCGCTATGAGCTCATGTTCCCGTTCATGGCGCTGTACGGACTCGCCAATACGGGCGCGCGCCTGTTGCCAAATGCGATGGCGCCCGATACCGCCGATCTCGATCAGGAGCGGACCGGGGAGCGGCGCGAGGGCGTGATCTTCAGCATCTTTATCTTCGTGCAGCAGACCGGCTTCGCGGTCGGTGGCTTCCTGCTCAGCGTGTTCCTGGCCTTCGGCACACATGGCGCCGCCGCCGGGGCGCCTCAGTTCTCCCCGACGGCAGTCCTGCTCACCTTCACACTGGGTGCTGCGGCGCTTTACGGCAGCGGCTTTCTCGCCATACTTCCGTACCGGCTAACGTCTTCTCCTCGCTGAAGGGAGGGGATTCGCCGGTTCCGGCCAATCCGCAGGAATTGGCATTGCCGGCGCGGATGCGCCGGCTTCCGCCCACGAGCCGCATGGAACAACTCATGAAGGAAAAGCTTGCGACAGTTTGCGGTCTTCGCGTGGATGGCCCGCGCTTGCTCCGGCCGGTCGAGAATCAGCGGCCGGAAGTGCGGGAGTTCGTCGCACGGATGTTCCGGCAGCGACGGGAACTGAAATGCGAAGATCCGGAAGCAAACTGCTGAGGTACCGAAGCTATTGCGCGATGCCCTGGCGCAACGGCGGAGGAGTGACGCTGGAGATCGCGCGCGAGCCGGCCAGGGGCGAGAAGTTCGCCTGGCGGCTGAGTCTCGCGCAGATCGATGGGAGCTGCGATTTCTCCGCTTACCAGGGCTATCGACGCGCCATCGTTCTGGTCGACGGCAATGTCCTGCAGCTGCGATTCCGGGGGCACGGCCGCTGCTCCCTGAGCCCGGCGAAGCGCGGCGCCCGCTTCGATGGAGATTGGCAGACGCGGTGCGTCGTTCCGCAGGGCGGCTGTGCCGATTTGAGTCTGATCGTGCGCAAAGGATCGGCCGCAGCGCCGGCGTGCGTCGTCCGGTCGCCGACGCTGCTGCGGATTGGATCGACCCGTCGCCTAGTGCTTCCAAAGGACCTTTACGCTGCACTCTTCGTCATCGACGGGTCGGTGGCGGTCACCGGTCCCATCGGTGCCCGGTCACGCTTCTTAAGGACCCTGGACACCTTTCTCCTGACTCCTGGTCCAAGGTGTACCTTGACCCTCCGCAACCTCGGGGAGCAGCCAGCGCAACTCGCCCTGCTGCGCTGGCTCCCTGGGCGAGAGTAGGCGCCAGTCACCGCCCCGCGCGGAAGGGCGCCCGTGACGGGATTCATCGCTCTCGGACGATGGCGGCAGCAGACTCACGGCCGGCCCGCTGGTCTTGAGCTCGCAGGCGTTCCAAGCGAGACTGTCGGCACGAGCGTTGTCGCTTTTACCGTCCGCCGAGTCATGCTGCTGGAGCGCATCCACTACTTTGCCGGAATCGTGTTCATCGCGGTGGCGGCGCTGCTGCCGATCATCGATCCGTTTGCCGGGGCTCCCATCTATCTCGCCATGACCTCGGAGCTCACGCCGCTCGAGCGCACCCGCATGGCGAAGCTCGTGGCGCTCAACAGCTTCGTGCTCCTCATCGCCTCCATTCTGGTCGGGGCCTATGTACTGGATTTCTTCGGGGTATCCATTCCGGCCGTGCAGGTGGCGGGCGGTATCGTGGTGTGCGCGCTCGCCTGGTCGCTCCTCAACGGGCCGACCACGCCGGAGGTCTCGGACTCGGTGAATCGTCCGACGCACGACAGCATCACGCAGCGTGCCTTCTATCCGCTCACGATGCCGCTCACCGTCGGTCCGGGCTCGATATCGGTTGCCATCACCCTGGGCGCCAATCCGCCCCGGGGACTGCGGGCGGTATTGGCCACGACCATCGCGCACGTGATCGGCGTGATGATCACGGCCGTGGTGATTTACCTCTGCTACCGGTATGCGGACCGGCTCGTGCGCCGGCTCGGGAAGACCGGCACCAACATCATGATCCGGCTGACGGCGTTCATCCTGCTGGCCATCGGCACCCAGATCACGTGGAACGGGGCACGCGCCATGCTCAATGGTGTGCTTCATCCGACCGCCAATACTGCGACCACGGCAGCCGCGGCGCAGCCCTCGGGCGCATCGCCTGCGGCTTCAGCGAGCCGCTGATCTACGCCGCCGCGGGCTCAGAACCAGAGATCGGCGACACGCCGGCCGTCGGGCGGCAGATGCTCCCAGCTCTCGAGCCCGTCGAGGTGATCGATGGCTATGGCGCCCACCGCATCCGGCTCGGCGAGCCGCAGGTTGACGGCCATGCGCCGCCGACCGTCTTCCTCGAGCGTGAGCGAGCGCCAATAGGCGACGCAGCCGCACTCGGGGCAAAAGTGCGTGCCCAAGGTCTTGTCGCCTTGGATGTAGGCCTTCGTCGTGCCGCTGATGGCTATTTTCCCGCCCTCGAAATCGTAGGCCCAGAGAGTGCCGTACCGGCGGCAGAGCGTGCAGTTGCAGGCGGTCGCGGTTCGCGGCATGCCGTCGAAAGTCCAGCGAACGGCGCCGCAGTGGCAGGCTCCCTCGATCATCTTCCGACGAGCCTCTGAAGCTGCTCCGGGTAACGCGCACCCTGGACGGTCACCTCCGAGAGCGCGCGGTCGATTTCCCGCTGATCCTCGGCATTCAACTCGACGTCCGCCGCGGCGATATTCTCCTCGAGGCGGTGAAGCTTGGTGGTCCCCGGGATTGGAACGATCCAGGGCTTCTGGGCCAGTACCCAGGCGAGGGCGATCTGTGCGCTCGTCACGCCCTTGCGGCTGGCGATCCGTCCGATACGCTCGACCAGGGCGAAGTTCGCCTTGCGCGCTTCCGGAGTGAACCGCGGCACGGTGTTGCGGAAATCCGAGCCGTCGAACCTCGTGTTCTCGTCGATGGCGCCGGTGAGGAATCCCTTGCCGAGCGGGCTGAAGGGCACGAAGCCGATGCCGAGCTCCTCGAGCGCCGGCAGGATTTCCCGCTCGGGCTCGCGCCACCACAGCGAATATTCGCTCTGCAGCGCTGCGACGGGCTGGACGGCATGCGCGCGGCGGATGCTCTGGACGCCGGCCTCCGAGAGGCCGAAGTGCTTCACCTTGCCTTCGCGGATGAGGTCCTTCACCGCGCCGGCCACCTCCTCCATCGGCACGTTGGGATCGACCCGATGCTGATAGAAGAGGTCGATCCGATCGGTCCTCAGGCGCTTGAGTGAGGCGTCGGCAACCTCCTTGATGTGCTCGGGGCGGCTGTTCACGCCCCGCTGAGTTCCGCCTACGGTGCCGATCTCGAAACCGAACTTCGTCGCAATGACGACCCGGTCGCGCACCGGCGCCAGGGCCTCACCGACGATCTCCTCGTTGACGAACGGGCCGTACATTTCGGCCGTATCGAAGAAGGTGACGCCGCGATCTACGGCTGCGCGGATCAGCGCGATAGCCTGCTGCCTTTCGACCGGCGGCCCATAGGCGTAACTGAGGCCCATGCAGCCCAAGCCGAGGGCCGAGACCTCGAGGCTGCTCTTTCCGAGTCTGCGCTTCTCCATCGTGATGGTCTCCTGCGGTGAGGGGTTCGAGGTTACCCGGCCTTGGCGTCGGCGAGCAAAGGGTAATTCCATCCCGCTGTGCCCGTGCCTCTACTCGAGCTCGCGCTCTGGCTTTTTCCGGGCTCATCCACAGGCCCCGCACGATCTAGAATCGTCGTCGGCCGGGATCGACACGGGAGCAGGAAGGTGGTGCAACGAAATCTTCGCGGCGTGATGATCGAGTGCATGAGGGGAAACATCGCGCATCAGCCCGACGTCGATGCCGTCGTCAATGCCGCGAATGCCCAGCTGGGCACCGGCGGCGGCGTCGCTGGTGCGATTCACCGGGCCGCGGGCCCCGGGCTCGAGAACGAGTGCCAGGCCTTCGCGCCCATCAGGCCCGGCCAAGCCGTCATCACCGGAGCCCATGGCCTTCCGAACCGCTTCGTCATCCACTGCCTGGGTCCGGTCTACGGGCGGGATGAGCCGGCGGCCGAGCTGCTCGCGGCGTGCTATCGCAACGCGCTGCGGCTTGCGACGCAGGATAATGTCAGCTCGCTCGCCTTTCCCGCGATCTCGACGGGAGCATTCGGCTATCCCCTCGAAGCGGCCGCCGAGGTTGCCGTGAGCGCCGTAGTCGACAGCGTTCTCGAGGATACCGTGAAGGTCGTTGGGCTCATCCGCTTCGTCCTGTTCGATGCGCACGCTGAGCGGGTCTTCTGCGACACCCTCGAGCGTCTCGTGCCGGAGAGCGCATCGCCATGAGCGTGAACGCGAGAGATCCGAAGGAGGCGCTCGCTCGCGGCGATGCACTCCTCATCGTCGATGTGCAGAACGATTTCTGTCCCGGCGGCGCGCTGCCGATCGAGCGGGGCGATGAGGTCGTTCCCGTGCTCAACACGTGGATCGCTGCCGCGGCTTGCGCCGGGATTCCCGTCTACGCCTCACGCGACTGGCATCCCCAGGGACACCTCAGCTTTCGTGAGAGCGGCGGTCCCTGGCCGGTGCACTGCCTGCAGGACTCGCCAGGCGCGCAGTTCAGGGCCGATCTCGACCTGCCGGAGGATGCGATCAAAATCACCAAAGGCGTGCGCTTCGATCACGACCAGAACTCGGCGTTCGATGAGACCGGGCTTGCCGGGGAGCTGCAGAGGCGTGGCATCCGGCGGCTCTGGATCGGCGGACTCGCTCGGGACGTGTGCGTGCTGGCCACGGTCCTCGATGCCCGAGCAGCGGGATTCGATGTCATGGTGATTCGTGATGCGACACGCGGCGTGACGCGGGAAGGTTGCGCCAGGGCCGACGAGCGCATGCGCGATGCCGGCGCCCTCTTTGCATGACAGAGCGCCCGCTCGCACCCTAGCGGTCGACCAGCGTCTGCATCTGTTGCGAGTAGCGCGCGCCCTGGATCGCTATTCCCGCGAGCGCCTCGTCGATCTCCCGCAGATCGCCGGCATCCAACTCGACATCGGCCGCGTGGATGTTCTCCTCGAGCCGCTCGAGACGGGTGGTGCCGGGAATCGGCACGATCCAGGGCTTGCGGGCCAGTATCCAGGCGAGAGCGAGCTGCGCGCGCGTGACGCCCTTGCGGCCTGCGATCCGGCCGACCGCCTCCACCAGAGCCTGGTTCGCCTTCCTCGCTTCCGGTGCGAACCTCGGCACGCCGTTGCGAAAGTCCGTGCTGTCGAACTTCGTGTTCTCGTCGATGGCGCCCGTGAGGAATCCCCTGCCGAGGGGGCTGAAGGGCACGAAGCCGATGCCGAGCTCCTCGAGCACCGGCAGCACGTCGCTCTCGGGCTCCCGCCACCAGAGGGAATACTCGCTCTGCAGCGCGGTCACCGGCTGAACGGCATGTGCACGGCGGATGCTCTGCACGCTGGCCTCCGAGAGGCCGAAGTGTCTCACCTTGCCTTCCCGGATCAGATCCTTCACCGCTCCGGCGACATCCTCCATCGGCACCTTGGGGTCGACGCGGTGTTGATAGAAAAGGTCGATCCGATCGGTTCTCAGCCGCTTCAGGCACCCTTCGGCGGCCTGTCTGATGTGCTCGGGCCGGCTGTTCAAGCCCTGCCGCGTCCCCTCGGGACCGCTTACTTGGAAGCCGAACTTCGTCGCGATCACGACCCGGTCGCGCAGAGGAGCGAGGGCTTCCCCCACGAGCTCCTCGTTGGTGTGGGGCCCGTAGACCTCGGCCGTATCGAAGAAGGTGACGCCGCGGTCGACCGCGGCCCGGATCAGCGCGATCCCTTGCTGCTTCTCGACCGGCTGGCCATAGCTGTGACTGAGGCCCATGCAACCGAGGCCGATGGCCGATACTTCGAGAGTGCTTCTTCCAAGTCTGCGCTTGCGCATGGGGACCTTCTCCTGTGGGAGTGGCTGAAAGGGTAATCCTTATTGCAAGACCGCTCCACGCCTCGGCATGAAGCGCGTGCTCGAGGATGGCCGGAGAACCGTCCTGTTGGCATTGTCAGCCGGCGAGACCTCCTCAAGGCCGTTCGTCGGCCGGGGGCGCCGGGCTGAATTGAGGTTGCCGGGGTCTCCGCCGTGTCAGGCACGGCCTTTGCTATTTCAACCGCGAGTGTTTCAACCTTCGGGGAGGAGCAACGATGGATCTGGTACTCATCCTGATCCTGTTACTGCTGCTGTTTGGCGGCGGCGGGGGTCTTTA
The DNA here is from genome assembly GCA_019352035.1 of Pseudomonadota bacterium. GTDB lineage: Bacteria > Pseudomonadota > Gammaproteobacteria > Steroidobacterales > Steroidobacteraceae > 13-2-20CM-66-19. The sequence goes on from JABBNZ010000002.1 coordinate 92,701, forward strand.
TTGGGGTTTCGGTGCCGGCTGGGGCCTCGGCCCCATCGGGCTCATCATTCTCGTACTCATCGTGGCCTTTTTGCTGAACGGATACCGCGGCCGCAGGGGTCCGCGTCTCTAGCCCTCGGCAGCGCCGGGTGGCCGCGGCTCCCCCCTCTCGAGCGGTAGTAGGGGGGGGGCCGCCGTGCCGGGCGGCCGCCGAAGACGGCATCCGCGGCCGCAGCCGCGGCCAGGCGGATCCTAGATCGTGAGGGATCCCCTTCCGAGCTCCACCACATCGCCGCTGACGTGCACCCGCCGGTCGGCGTCCACATCGAGATAGAGCATCGAGGGCCGTGCCGCCTGCTCACCCTGTGAAATCTCGAACCGGCACGGCAGCCCGCGCCCGAGCGCGATGCACCAGCCGCCGAGGTTGGCGGTGGCGGAGCCGGTCGCCGGATCCTCCAGCACCGCAGGCCCCTGCGGGAAGAAGAACCGGGCGATGAGGGATTCCCGCTCGACCGTGGCGCCGGCGCAGAGGCCGCGGGTCGAGTGACCGGTGCCGCGGGGAGCGAAGATGTAGGCCATGCTGCCTCCGTCCTCGCTCGTGAACCGGGCCAGGGCGTCCGGCTGCGGCCGCGCGCGCCGGACCGCGTCCGCGCTCGTCAGCGGGACGACGAGTTGCTCCCGGCCGGTGCTTACCCACAGCGGACGCTCCCCGATGTCGCGTGGCTCGAGTGCGAGCATGGCGGCGACGGCGCCTATCGGCTCCTCCACCTCGCGCCAGCGCGGCGGGTTGGCCTGAAGCGTCCAGCGGTCCGCGCCCTCGGCGGTCACGCGAATGACACCCGCCTTCATCTCGAGCGTCAGCTCATTGCCGCCGAGCCCGAGCGCGCGGCAAATGTGCGCGGTGCCAAGCGTCGGGTGCCCCGCAAACGGCATCTCGTATGATGGCGTGAAGATCCGCACGCGCGCGTTGGCGACGCTCGAGGGCAGGATGAATGTCGTTTCGGACAGATTGAACTGCCTGGCGAGCGCCTGCATCGTCTGATCATCGAGCGCGGCGCCGTTCTCGAACACGCAAAGCGGGTTGCCCGAGAGCACTTCCGCCCCTCGCGTGAAGACATTGATCAACCGGTAGCTGTGACTCGCCATGACCCGTCCGCTGTTGCCGACTGCCCGCTGCCCCGGCCGGTCACGAGGCCGGCCGGGGCAGTGGGCAGCATACCGGAGCGGCCGCGGATTTCCACCGGCGCCCCGGCGGCTAATCCTCGCGCTGGTGCTCGAAGAGCAGCAGCGAGCGCGCGGTGACCTCGTATGCCGTGCCGGATTCGAAGGTGGCGCTCGGCGCAGCGGGCCTGTTGCTGTCGAGGAGCAGCGACCAGCGGCCGCCGCCGGCACAGTCGGGCAACGTGAACTCGACCAGATCGTGATGAGCGTTCAAGACCCAGAGCGGCGTCGCGTCGCGCCCCCGCTGGCGAATGCCGGTCGACTGGGCACGGCCGTCCATGAGCATGCCGAAGCAACGGGTTCCGCCGTCCTGCCAGTTCTCCTCGCGCATCTGCGCGCCGCTGGCATTGATCCAGGTGACATCCTTGACATCGAGCTCGGCGTTGTATGCCCCGGTCAGAAAGCGGTTGCGCCGCAGGATCGGATAGGTGTGGCGCAGCCGGGTCAGGCGCTGCACGAAGCGGATGAGGGCCTGTCCCCCCTCCCCGATGTTCCAGTCGAGCCAGTTGATCTCGTTGTCCTGGCAGTACGCATTGTTGTTGCCGTTCTGGGTGCGGCCGAACTCGTCCCCGCCGAGGAGCATCGGTGTGCCCTGGGACAGCAGCAGGGTGCCCAGGAGGTTGCGCATCTGACGCTCGCGAAGCGCATTGATTCCGGCATCCTCGGTCGGACCCTCGGCGCCGCAGTTCCATGAGCGGTTGTTCGAGCTTCCGTCGCGATTTTCCTCCTGGTTCGCCTCGTTGTACTTGTCGTTGTAGGAGACGAGATCGTTGAGCGTGAAGCCGTCGTGCGCGGTGATGAAGTTGACGCCGGCCCAGGGCCTGCGCCCCTGATGATTGTAGAGATCGCCCGAGGCGCAGAGCCGCGGCGCCAGGGCGCTCGCCGGGGCCTCGCCGCGCCAGAAGTCGCGGACGGTATCGCGGAACTGGTCGTTCCATTCCGCCCAGCCGGGCGGGAAGGCCCCAACCTGGTAGCCGCCCGGTCCGCAATCCCACGGCTCGGCGATCAGCTTCACCGTTCGCAGCACCGGATCCTGGCTGCAGGCTTTCAGGAACCCGCTCCGATTGTCGAAACCGTTGGGCTCGCGCGCGAGGATCGTGCCGAGGTCGAAGCGGAAGCCGTCGATGTGCATCTCCTGCGTCCAATAGCGCAGCGAATCCGCGACCATCTGGATCACCCGCGGGTGGCTCAGGTTGACGGTGTTGCCGGTTCCGGTGTCGTTGATGTAGTGGCGCTTCTGCTCCGGAATCAGCCGGTAATAGCTCGCGTTGTCGAGCCCCTTGAACGAGAGCGTCGGACCGCGCTCGTTACCCTCGGCCGTGTGGTTGTACACCACGTCCATGATCACCTCGAGCCCGGCGTCGTGGAAGCGCGCCACCATCTCTTTGAACTCGCGCAGGCTATTGGGTACGTCGGCGGCGTAGCGGGGATCGGGGGCGAAGAAACCGATGGTGTTGTAGCCCCAATAATTCGTCAGCCCACGGTCCACCAGCTGGCTGTCGTTCACGAAGGTGTGCACGGGCAGCAGCTCGACGGAGGTGATGCCGAGCGAGCGGATGTACTCGATCACCTCGTGCGTGGCCAGTCCCGCATAGGTGCCCCGCAGCCGCTCCTCGACCGCGGGATGGCGCTGCGTGAAGCCCTTCACGTGGATCTCGTAGATGATCGTGTCGTCCCAGGGGACGTGCTTGCGGGCGGGCTCCCCCTTCCAGTCGAAATCGGGATCGACGACGACGCTCTTCGGCACGAAGGGCGCGCTGTCGCGCTCATCGAAGCTGAGGTCGTCCTGCGACTCCATCCGGTAGCCGAAGACTGCCGGGTTCCACTCGAGCCGGCCGGCATGTGCCCGCGCATAAGGATCCAGCAGCAGCTTGTGCGGATTGAACCGGTGCCCGGCCTCGGGCTCGTAGGGACCGTGAGCGCGATAGCCGTAGAAGGTGCCGGGGCCGATCTCTGGCACGTAGCCGTGGAAGATTTGATCGGTGTACTCGGGCAACTCGATCCGCGCCCGTTCGCGGCGGCCGTCGGCATCGAACAGGCAGACCTCGACCCGGCTCGCGTGCCCGGAGAACACGGCGAAGTTGGTGCCGCGTCCGTCCCAGGTGGCGCCGAGGGGGTGAGGCGAGCCTTCTTGGATTCGCGATGGATTCACGGAGGTCACTCGCCTTGCGGAGCTTGGTCTCCATCAACGCGGTGGCCGGCGGCGAGGTTCCTGCTCGGCGGACCGTCGTCACCGCCCGAGCTGCGCGATATTGACCTCGGTGCGCAGTCTGAAGCCCAGGCGCTCGTAGAGCGATATGGCGGTGTGATTCGTCTTCCACGCGTGCAGGAACGCCTGATCGCCTCGAGCCTGGATGCGGTGCGCGACCGCGGCGGAGAGGCGGCGCGCGAAGCCGCGGCCGCGAAAGTCCGGGTGCGTGCAGACGGCACTGACCTCCGTGTAGCCCGGGAAGCGCATGCGCTCGCCGGCCATGGCCGCCAACCGGCCGCCGATCCGAATGCCGAGAAACGATCCCATGACGTGGGTGCGCTCGAGGAACGGCCCAGGCTCCGTCAGCGTGGCCAAAGCCAACATCTGCGCCGCATCGGCATCGTCGAGCGGTGTCATCTCCTCATCCGCCGGCTCGAAGCGCGTCCCGGATGGGGCGAGCATTTGCACGCCTTTGGCTTCGCGGACGGCCACGAGCCCGGGCGGCAGGGTGATCGGCGGGGCCTGCAGGAGGAAGACGCTGTCGCCTGGCCTCACCAAGTCCGCGAGTGCGGCGAGCGCGCCGGGACTATCGTCGCAAGCTGAAGCGAAGACGTTGACGTCGCGCAGGAATCGGCGCGCCCGCTCGCCGCCTTCGGCGAGGCGGCCGTGGTGAGTGCTTAGAGTCGCCCAGACTGGACGGTCAAGGGGATGCATCGCTGCGCAACCTCGGGTACGGCCCGAGCAGAGCGGAGTTTAACCCGAGCCTTGCGATGGGGCTCGCGAGCCTGCGGGCGCTGCCTCAGGCGTGAATCGGCGCTGCGGGGCGCTCCTTGGCCGTCGCTGCCCCGCTTACGGCCGCGAGCACTGGAATTGCACAAGAGCCCAGGTCCATCGCAATCAGGGCTCTGTTCCGCGCGCAAATTCGGCGATGCGCTGCGCGAGGACGTCGGGCTGCTCATGATGAACCATGTGACCGGCGCCGGGCGCCGTCATGATCTGCAGATGGCGGATGTGTGTGCGCATGTCATCGGCTGCGGCGCGGAGAGCGCCCGATCGGCCGTCGTCGGCATCGCCTTTGACCAACAGGACCGGAGCACGCACCTGCGACCAGCAGGCTTCGGCTTCCTCGCGGCGATAGAGAACCGGATTCACGAGCCGGTGCCGCGGATCGAACAGCAGCTCGACCTCGGTCGAGCCCGCCGCGACGGGCGCGGGCCGCGTCCAGGCGCGCGCAATGAACTGCGCCCGGTCGGGAGCGAGTCGAGGGTTTTTGGCGCACAGGAAGCCGGCGAGCTGCGCCAAGGAGCGGTAACGGCCTTCGCGCAGCGGCTGGCGGAGCTCATCGAGCCAGCGGGCATAACGTGCCGGCGCATCCTGCGGGTGGGTGCGAGGCAGCCCGAATCCTTCCACGTTCACGAGCCAGGCCAATCGCTCCGGACGCACGCCCGCATAGAGCTGCGCGATGTTGCCTCCCATACTGTGGCCAATGACGCGTGCCGGCCCATCCAGCGCCAACACATCCAATAGCACCTCGAGATCGGCGAGGTAGTCCGGGAACCAGTACCCGCCGGGCGCCCACTCGCTGTGACCGAACCCGCGCCAATCGGGCGCGGCCAGGGACCAGTCCTCCGGCAGGCAGTCCGCGAGGAACTGCCAGGTCGCGCCGCAATCCTGAAATCCGTGCAGCAGGACGACGGGCGATGAGGTTCGCTCGCCCCACCAGGTCACACGGTGGCGCAAGCCGCGAACCGTCACGTCTTGGTGCCAGGAAGCCCGGAGCGCGTCATAGGTCATGAGTCACTGTACACCGCCGCCGGGATGGCGCGTTCTTCGGATCCAGGCGGTCCCCCGGGATCGCTCCTCCGCAACAGAAGAGGTTCACATGCGCCCTGTCGTCCCCCGAGCACGCAGTCTAGCGATCATCCTCGGACTTGGAGTTTCGCTCGCCCTGGGAGGGTGCGTCGTGAGGCCGGCCGGCCGCTATTACGTCGGCGGCGTGGTGACCCTCGCGCCGCCCGCGCCGCGTCTTGAGTACTACGGAGCGGCGCCCTATCCGGGGTACATCTGGATCGGCGGCTTCTGGCGCTGGGGCCCGGACCGATACGTCTGGGTTCCCGGCCACTGGGCCGCCCCGCGTCCGGGCTTCCGGTGGGTGCCCAGGCACTGGGTGCGCGGGCCCCGCGGCTGGCATCCGGCCGGCGGCCGCTGGGTGCGCCGCTGACGCGGGACTCTACCGCGCTCGCGGCAGCGTCCAGCAGGACGGCCGCTGCCGCATTCCAATCCGCGGGTAGTAAGACTCGGCGGCGGGAGCCGCGACCAGGATCAGCGACGTCAGATCGCCCGCGGCCTTGTGGGTCTGCGCGATGAGCTGCTTGCCGATGCCCTGGCGTTGGTATGCCACGTCCACCGCGAGGTCCGACAGATAACAGCAATAGCTGAAGTCGGTGACCGCGCGGGAGATGCCGACGAGGCGCCTCCCGTCGCGCGCCGTGGCGATCACGTCCGCCTGCCGGAGCATCTTGTCCAGCCTGGACAGTTCATCGATCGGTCTGCGCTCGCCCAGTGTGGAGGCGATGAGGACGGCGCGAAACTCTTCCGCGGAGAGATCGGGCTCGAGCGAATACGTGATGGGCATGCGGCGTTACCGAGTGATGTCCGGCGGGCGCACGGGTGAGATGGCTGATTCACCTACGACCGTCATCCATTCGCGGACCCGCCATGAGGCGACCAGGCCGTTGACGACATAGGGATCGGCGCGCGCGAACGCCTCAGCGGGGGCGGGCGACTCCGCTGCGAAGAGTAGAAGGCCGGTATCGACGGGGTCGGCCAACGCTCCGGCGAGGATGAGGGTGCCGCGCTTCTGTGCCTCCCGCGCATGGACCAGATGCGCATCCCGGAATGCGGACCGTCGCTCGAGGTAGCCGTCGACGAAGGAGTAGAAGAGGAGGTAATGGTTCATGGAGGAATCCCGTCAGCGGTCGTAATCGCCGCGGCCTGTCGGGTATTGCCGCTCCCAGTCCCGTCCGTCGCAGGCGCTTACGGTCAGCTCCTCGATCGTGCCGGGATCGAGGCAGCGCGCATTGACGCTGAAGCCGTCGGGGTGCGAGCGGGGGACATAGAAGGACTTGATGCCGCACACCGAGCAGAAGAGATGCCTGGCCGTGCCGGTGTTGAAGGTGTAGGTCGTGAGCGCGTCCTGGCCGCGGAGCAGCTTGAAGTGCTCGGCCCGCACCACGAGGTGCAGGTAGCCGGCCTTGCTGCACATCGAGCAGTTGCAGTCGGACACCTGCACCCTGGCGGGGGCGAGCGCCTCGAATCTGACGCGGCCGCAGTGGCAGCCGCCGCGGTGCGTGACCAGTGGTGGCTCGGACATGGCTCAATGCTCCTACCGTTCGAGTTTACCCGGAGCCAGCCCGGCCGCAACCGGACCTGAGCACTGCGTCGCATTCCCGGCCCCGGGGACGCCCCGTTCAGCGGGCGCTCAGCTAACGTGCGCGAGGCTGTATACGCGGCTGGAATCCAGCGCGCAACGGAGACTTTGAAATGATGAAATCGTCTGCAACGATTTTGGCCGGCGCCAGCCGGCCGGCGGGGCGGGGCGCGGGGGCTGGGTCTCGCAAACGCATGATCATTGCGGCCATGGCGCTCTCACTGCTGACGAGCTCGCTGGCCCTGGCCGATCCGCCCGGGGATGGCGGCCACGGCGGGGATCACCGTGAGTGGCGCCATGACCATGGGGATCATCGCGACTGGCATCGGGAAGGCGGCGATCGCCGCGATTGGCACCGCGAGGACGGCGATCACCACGACTGGCAGCGGCAGGAGCACGGCCGCCGCGATCACCGGGATGAGCGGTGGCGGGATCGCCCCGCGTACCGCTATCGCGAGCAATTCGATTCGGGGCGCTATTGGCGGCCGCCCGGTTACTACGTGCACGAATGGCGTCGCGGCGAGCGCCTTCCGATCACCTTCCGGGCGCCCGCGTATGTCATCCCTGACTTCGCCGTCTATCACCTCCGTCCGCCGCCGCCTGGATACTACTGGGTACGCGTGAACAACAACGCTGTTCTCGCGGCCGTGACGACGGGTATCGTCGTGAGCATCGCCTACAACCTCTTCCACTGAAGCTCTCCGGCCGGCCCCGTGCCCCGCGGATTTTTCCCCGGGGGCGGGGCTCGTTCCGCGGCAGCCCGCGCCGCGGCAGACCTGCCCCCTTCCGCCACAATTCCTCATCGCCTCGCCACCGTTGCATCCGACTCGATGTGCGGATTGCGGCGCCCAATGCTCTCAGGTTCACCACCGGGAGCACCCCATGATCGATTCGAGGAAAATCCCCGTCACCTGCCCGCCGCCGCGCCGCGGGATTCGTAGCGGCGTACGGCGGCTGCAGTTCCTCCTCCTCTCGCAGCCACGGCTCATCTCGAATCTGCTGGCACTCGTCGCGCTCTTCTCGATCGGGTTCGTATAGATCGGCTACAGTGGCGGCCTCTCTCTGCGGATTGTCGGAGGCTGCCGGTGCGTATACGCGGTCTTGCATGGCTCGTGGTCGGACTGTCCATCGCCGGATGGGCGTGTGCCGCGGATTCGCCCGCCGCCGCCGCTGCGCACCCGGTCGATCCCTCGTATTACCAGGCGCTGCACTGGCGGCTCATCGGCCCCTTCCGCGGCGGCCGCGTGCTCGCGGTCACCGGCATCCCGGGCAATGACCGCCAGTTCTACTTCGGCGCGGTGGACGGGGGCGTGTGGGAGACGAAGGATGCCGGCAGGACCTGGCAGCCGATCTTCGATCACGAGCCCGTGGGCTCGATCGGTGCGATCGCGCTCGCGCCTTCGCGACCGAGCACGATCTATGTGGGTACGGGCGAGGCGGACATGCGCTCCGATATCGCGCAGGGCGATGGCATGTACAGGTCCACGGATGGCGGCGCGCACTGGACGCACGTCGGACTGACCGATTCGCGTCAGATCGCTCGCATCCTCGTCGACCCTCACGATCCCAACCTCGTGTACGTCGCCGCCCTGGGCCATCCCTATGGTCCCAACGCACAGCGCGGTGTCTTCCGCTCGCGCGACGGCGGGCGGCACTGGAAGAAGATCCTTTACCTCAACGACAATACCGGCGCGGTCGACCTCGCCTTCAAGCCAGGCGACCCGAACACGATCTACGCCGCACTGTGGCAGACGCGGCGGCCGCCGTGGAGCGTCTATCCGCCCTCCAACGGTCCGGGCAGCGGACTTTACGTCTCTCACGACGGCGGCAACCACTGGACCCACGTGGTGGGCCACGGCTTCCCGGCCAACCCCGGCCGCATCGGTCTCGCCGTCTCGCCCGCAAGTCCCGACCGGGTGTACGCGCTGATCGCCGCTGCGCGGGGTCAGGCGGGCCTCTACCGGTCCGATGACGGCGGCCGCAACTGGCGGCATGTCTCCTCGGATCCGCGAATCTCGGGACGCGGCTGGTACTTCTGCGCGCTCACGGCCGATCCGACGAACGCCAACCGGCTGTATGTCATGAACACGATCGTCCTCGAGTCCCGGGACGGCGGCGAACATTTCATCGCGCTCAAGGGCGATCCGACGGGCGATGACTTCCACCAGCTCTGGATCGACCCGACCGACCCCCGGCGGCAGATCCTCGGTGCCGACCAGGGCGCGCAGGTCACCCTGGATGGCGGCAAGACCTGGAGCAGCTGGTACAACCAGCCGACGGCGCAGATCTATCACGTCAGTACCGACAACCGGTTCCCGTACTGGGTCTATGGCGCGGAGCAGGACTCCGGCGCGGTGGCGCTGCCGAGCCGCACCTCGGGCTACGACGGCATCACCATGGAGCAGTTCCACGAGATCACTCCGGGCGGCGAGAATGGCATGATCGCCCCCGATCCGAGGAACCCGAACATCATCTACGGGGACGGCACGGACAGCTCCACCAGCGTCTCGAAGCTGAATCTCAAGACCGATCAGACCCGCGACGTCGATCCCACGCTCGCCTATCCGTTCGCTCATTACCGCTCCGCCTGGACGCTGCCGCTCGCTTTCTCGAAGCGCGACCAGCGGACGCTCTACTTCGCCAACCAGCGGCTCTTCAGCACGAGCGACGGCGGCCGGCACTGGAAGCCGATCTCCCCCGATCTGACACGGCAGGATCCCGGCGTCCCGCCGAACCTCGATCCGGTCACGGCCGCTGACGACTACCACGTCGGCCAGCGCCGCGGCGTCATCTACTCCATCGCGCCATCGCCGCTCAGTGCCAAGGTCATCTGGGTCGGTACCGACGACGGCCTCGTGTGGCGCACGGCGGATGGCGGCAAGCACTGGCAGAACGTGACACCGAGCGCGCTGACGCCGTGGTCCAAGGTGGCGGGCATCGAGCTGTCGCATTTCAATCCGAACGTCGCCTATCTCGCGATCGATCGGCATCGCCTCGATGACGATACGCCTTACATCTACATCACTCGCGACGACGGCAAGACCTGGAGCCGCGCCGATGCCGGCATTGCGCGCAGCAACTTCGTCAACGTGGTGCGGGAGGACCCCGTGCGTCCGGGGCTGCTCTACGCCGGTACGGAATTCGGCATCTATGTGTCGTTCGACGACGGAAATCACTGGCAGCCCCTGCAGGAAAACCTGCCAGTCACATCGGTGCGTGACATCGACGTGCACGGCAATGACCTCGTCATCGCCACGCATGGCCGCGGTTTCTGGATCATGGATGACATCACGGCGCTGCGGCAGATGAGGGAGGTGCGGCCGGATGCCGTGACGCTCTTTGCGCCGGCGGTGGCGATCCGCTTGCGGCCGGCCGCGTTCACCGGCACGCCCATGCCGAAGGACGAGCCGATGGCCTCCAACCCGCCCAGCGGCGCCATCATCGACTATGTGTTGCCGCGAGGCATGACGCATCCCGTCCAGGTGACGATCCTCGATGCGCACGGCCATGTGGTCCGCCGGTACAGCAGCGCCGAGCACGTAGCGCCCCCCAATCCGGCGAAGCTGCAATTCGCTCCGCAGTGGGTGGTGCCGACGTCCATTCCGTCGGCGGCTCCCGGCATGCAGCGGTTCGTGTGGAATCTGCACTACGCCAGGCTGACCCAGGGCGACGCCAAGGGTCCGTCGAAGGATGGAGTGTGGGCGCCTCCTGGGCGCTACACGGTCGAGCTGACAGTCGACGGCCGCGATTACCGCCAGCCCCTGACCGTTGTGCCTGATCCGCGCGTCAAAGTGTCGCAAGCGGCGCTGCAGCGGCAATTCGAGCTGGCGCGCGAGGTCGAGGCGAAGCGGCTGACGCTCTCCCTGGCGCTCGCCGGCGCGCAGGCGCTGCTCGATGCGCTCGACACCCGGCTCGCGACCGCCGGCGCCTTGCACGGGGACATGGCGGCGCTGCTCGCCAAGGTCACCGACGTCTGCGGAACGCGCCCGCATGCGAACCGGATCCAGTTCCCGGCAGTACCGCCGCTGCGGACCGACAGTCTGCAGGCCATCGCCACCGATCTTCGCCATCTGGAAGCGGCGGTGGACGGAGCGGACGCGGCGCCGAGCCCTGACGCGCTGACATCCTACGCCAAGCTATCTCGGAGCCTGAGCGCGACGCTCGCGCAGTGGAAGCGGCTCCAGAGCACGGAGGTGTCGAGCCTCAACGCGCGGTTGAAGTCGGCGGGGCAGCGGCCGATTTGACAGGGACTGCGGGCCGTCCCACTGGCCGTCGCTCGCTGAAGTCACGGAAGGGTCTTGCCACTGGCCATCCTTGGCGGCGGGGCACCGGCCCGCACCTCCGTGCGCGGGCGCTCGCCTTCAGCGAGCACACGTTAAGTGTCCTCGCTGAACGCACCGGCTCGCCCTTCCAGCGCGAGCAGCTTGCGCTTGATCGGCAGGCCGCCGCCAAAGCCGGTGAGGCTGCCATCGGCGCCGATTACGCGATGGCAGGGCACGAGGATGGGCAGTGGGTTGGCGCCGTTCGCGAGCCCGACGGCGCGCGAAGCGCTCGGGTTGCCGATGCGGCGCGCCAGCTCCCCGTAGGAAAGCGTCTTTCCATACGGAATCTCCCGGAGCGCAAGCCAGACCCGCCGCTGAAACTCCGTGCCTCGCGGGGCGAGCGGCAGGTCGAACTCCAGCCTCTGGCCGGCGAAATACTCCTCGAGCTGTGCGATCACCGCCCGAAACGGCGCTGCGTCGGCCCGCCAGAGGCGCGGCGGCTGGAGCGGCCGCGGACCGGACTGGAAGCTCACCTGGATGAGGCTGGCGCCGTCGCCGGCAAGGAGCAGCCTGCCGATGGGCGAGTCGATCTCGTGCCAGTACAGGCTTTCGGCTGAGGTCTTCATAGAGCATCTCCGCGGAGGTCCCGGTCGCCGGCCGCGCACCAGAGGTGCATGACCGCATAGCCTCGCCAGGGCCGCCATGCGGCGGCACGGCGATCCAACTCCCTTGTCGTCAGCGCGGCGCCTTCCGTGGCCGCCATGCGGCGCACGACGAGATCGGCGCTGAGAAACGCGTCGGGCTCCCCGAGAGCGCGCAGCGCGATGTATTGCGCCGTCCATTCGCCGATGCCCGGCAACTGCACCAGGCCGGCCACGACTTCCTCGGCGGGCCGGTCGAATGCGACGCGGCCCTCGGCCACGGCGCGCGCCAGCGACTTCAGCGCGGCGATCCGCGCGCCGGTGAGACCCAGCCCGTCGAGATTCGCGGCCGCGAGGAGCTGCGGCGTCGGGAAGAGGCGATCGAGCCCGGCTGCCGCGGGCGCGACCGGCTCTCCGGTGCGCTCGACGAGCCGGCCGGCCACGGTGCGCGCGGCCGCCACTGTGACCTGCTGGCCCAACACCGCGCGCACCGCGCATTCGAACGCGTCCCAAGTGCCCGGTATGCGGATGCCAGGGCGGCGGCGCACGAGAGGGCGCAGCAGCGCATCGGTCTGCAGCCCCGCGGCGACGAGCGCCGGGTCGGCGGAAAGATCGAATACGCGCCGCGCGGCCGTGGCGATCTGAAACAGTGTGGCGGCCGGCGCGCCCCGGACCCTGAGCCGCAGCGCGTCCTTGCCCTGAAGCGGCTGCACCTCAATCAACGCATGGCCGGCATCGGTCCGGATGAGCCGCGCGTAGCTCTGCTCCTCCACTCGCTCCACACCGGGAGTGGCGCGCATCGCGAAGAATCGACGCAGGTGGTCCCAGTCATACGGCGGCCGGTAGGAGAGAGCGAGCGTCACCTCCTCGCCGGCGCCGGGGGAAGGCGGCTCGCGGCGCTCGCGGCGCAGCTCCCGCGGAGGGCGGCCGTAGGCCTTCTGAAACGCATCGTTGAAGCGGCGCAGGCTGCCGTAGCCGGAGGCGAGCGCGATCTGCGTCATCGGCAGATCGCTCTCATCGAGCAGCCGCTTCGCGAAATGCAACCGGCGCGTCTGCGCCACGGCGAGCGGCGATGCGCCCACGTGTTGGAGGAACAATCGGTCGAGATGCCGCGCTCCGATGCCGATCCGGGATGCGAATTCGCCAACGCTGGCCTCATCCAACGCCCCTTCGTTGATGAGGCGTAGCGCGCGCCTGACCACCGCAGAGGTCCCGAGCCAGGCCGGCGTGCCCGGCGCGGCTTCGGGACGGCAGCGCAGGCAGGGCCGGAAGCCCGCTTCGGCCGCCGCGGCCGCGGAGGCGAAATAGCGCACATTGGATTTGCTGGGGGACGGCGAGGCCGGACAGATCGGGCGGCAATAGATGCCGGTCGAGGTCACGGCAATGAAGAACTTGCCGTCGAAGCGAGGATCGCGGCTGAGACGCGCCCGCTCCAGCACGGTGGAATCGAGTTGCGGCAGGTCCTGCATGGGCGCGACGATACGCCGCGCCCACCCCACGTACTAGCCATTTCCGGACGTGCACGGCGTCAGGGTCCGCCATTTGCTGTTGCTGGCGGCAGCGCCGCGGTTTCCCATCTTCCGCTCTCGGACGGCGAGCTCGCGGAGCGCTATTTCGTGGAGATCTCCCGCGTATTGCCATGCGAGTCATGGGACGCGCCGGCGTTTCGCCTCGTCAAACGCGGAGCATTTCCCGCGTCCTCACAATGAGACACAAGTCACACTGTTGCCCACCGGCAGCGCAGCCTGAGATAGTATCTTTCGGGCGATTCGCATGGGATTTATTGCGAAGCTTGGGATCGACGGGGGGAACCGATGACGCTCTCTGCCTGGACTCGGGGTCGCGAGCCCGCAACCGGCGTTTTGCGCGCCGTGCTCGCCGCGGGCGCGTTGGCCGCGGCATCGCCGGTGCTGCACGCTCAGCCTGCGGTCGCCGCGCAACTCGACGAGCTCAAGCAGCTCAGCATCGCGCAGCTCGCCAACGTCGAGGTGACCTCCGTCACCCGCAGTCCGCAGCCGCTCTCCCAGTCCGCCGCCGCTGTGGCAGTCGTGACGAGCGGTCAGATCGCGCGCTCCGGCGCAAATAACATCCCGGAGGCGATCCGCTACGTCCCCGGTCTCGATGTCGCGCAGGTGACCGCGAGCGAGTGGGCCGTCAGCTCGCGTGGGTTCGCGAGCGTCAGCTCGCCCGATCTGCTGGTCCTAAGTGACGGGCGCAGCATCTACACGCCGCTTTTCTCCGGTGTCTTCTGGGACGTCCAGGACTACCTGATGCGGGACATCAACCGCATCGAGGTGATCCGCGGGCCAGGCGCAGCACTGTGGGGATCCAACGCCGTCAACGGCGTCATCAACATCATCACCAAGAGCGCGAAAGACACCCAGGGCGCCTGGATGGAGGCGGGGACCGGCACCGGGGAGCGGGCGCTGGCCGCCGCGCAATACGGAGGCGAGGCCGGGAACGGCGTGTACTATCGTGTGTTCGGAAAGTACCAGGACCACGCCGCGGAGGATTATCCCCCCGGCGCCAGCTCCGACGGCTGGCGCCTCGGCCATCTCGGCTTTCGCACGGACTGGCAGGCCGACGCTGCCGATGCGCTCACCGTCCAGGGCGATGTCTATGACGGCAGGATAGGGGAGGTGAGCCCCGCGGTGACCATCATCGGGCGGCCCGGGCCCGAGGGGCCGCTGCGGGTCGGGGTGAGCGGCGGGAACATCCTCGGACGCTGGCGGCACACCATGCGCGCCGACTCGAACTTCGAGCTGCGCCTCTATTACGACTACACCCACCGCAACGATCCGAGCTTCGTCGACGATCTCGGTGCGCTCGATCTCGATTTCAAGGAGCATCTGCCGCTCGGACGCTCGCAGGCGATCACCTGGGGGATCACCGGGCGGACCATGGACGACCGCAATCGCGGCCGGGGCGTGTTCGCCCTGAATCCGCCCAATGCCCGCGACAATCTCGTGAGCGGCTTCGTGCAGGACGAGATCTCGCTGCCGCACGCGGTGCACGTGACGCTCGGCACCAAGCTCGAGCACAACGATTTCAGCGGATTCGAGGTGCAGCCGAGCGTGCGCGCGGCCTGGAGCCTCTCCCGCAGACAGACTCTCTGGGGCGCCGTCTCCCGGGCCGTGCGCGTGCCGACGCGGCTCGAGCGCGACGTCGCGATAGACGTCACCAACCCCGCCGGAAATCCGGTCGTCATGCTGCTCGGCAACCGCAACTTCCATTCCGAGGAGGTGCTCGCCTTCGAGCTCGGCTACCGCGTGCGGCCGGTGTCGGATCTGTCGCTCGACCTCACGGCCTTCCGCAACCGCTATACCGGTCTCGCATCCCTCGAGCTCGGCACGCCATTCCTCGATGCGGCGACCGGTGAGACCATCATTCCGCTCCTGGACCGGAATCTCGTCGACGGACACTCGACCGGCCTCGAGGGCCTCGCCATGTACTCGCCGGCCGGCTGGTGGCGGCTCTCGGTCGATTACTCCTACATCGACATGCAGCTGACGCCGCTCGGTGCCGACCTCAACCGCGAGCGGTTCTTCGCCGGCTCCACCCCCCGCAATCAGTTCGGTCTGCAGGCGTGGTTCGATCTGCCGCACGCGGTCGAGCTCTACGGCGGTCTGCGCGCGCTGTCCGCCGTGCGCACGCTCCCCGAGGTCGTCAATGGCACCGGCGATCCCGGCTACCAGGAGCTCGACGTCAATGCGATCTGGCGCGCCACGGCGCACTTGACTCTCTCCCTGCGGGGCCGCAGCCTGCTGCACGCGAGCCACATCGAATTCGGCGGCCCCGGTGAGCGCAGCGCAATCAGGCGGAGCGTCTTCGGACGGCTGACATGGCGGTTTTGAGAAGGCGGTGCGCCGCGAGCGCCGCGGCGCTGCTCTGCGCCGCGGGCCTGCTGCGCGCCGGGCCGGCGCTCGCCGCACCCACGGCGCACCAGGTCGAAGCCGTCTTCCTGTTCTATTTCACCCAGTTCGTTGACTGGCCGCCGGGCGCCTTCAGCGCCGGGGACTCGCCGATCGTGATCGGCGTCCTTGGCGACGATCCCTTCGGCGGCGCGCTCGATCAGGCGGTCGCCGGCGAGCGGGTGAATGGGCGGCGCGTCATCGTGCGCCGCCTGCAGCGCGTCGCCGATGCGATGGGCTGTCAGATCGTCTATATCAGCGCCTCCGAGGCGCCGCAGCTGCCGCGGATCCTGAGCGCGCTCGAGGGTCACGGCGTCCTCACGGTGAGCAGTCTCGATCACTTCGCGCGGCGCGGCGGCATGATCCGCTTCGTGCTGGTCCATCAGCACGTGCGGCTGCGTATCAATGCGCGGGCGGCACGGGACGCGGGTCTCAGGCTGAGCTCGAAATTGCTGAGCGCCGCGGCGCCCGCCGCGCCGGGGGAGGGCTAGGCGTGCCCCTGCGGAACGTGCCCATCCGGCGCAAGCTCATGTTCATGCTGCTCGTGACGAGCGGTGCGGTGCTCGCGCTCACCTGCGCGGCCTTCATCGGCTATCAGTACGAGGGCTATCGCGCCTCCGCCCGGCACACCCTGCAGACGCTGGGGGAGGTCATTGCCAGCAACAGCACGGCGGCGGTCGCATTCGAGAATGCCTCGGATGAGACGGACGTGCTCGCGGCTCTGCACGCGGAGCCGCGCATCAAGATGGCCGCGGTGTATGCCGCCGATGGCAGGCTCTTCGCCCACTATCCGGCGGATGCCCCGGCGAGCGCCTTCCCGCGCCATCCGCGCAAGGACGGCCTGCGCTTCGATCGCGGCATGCTGCTCGACTATCAGCCGATTCGTCAGGGCGGCAATTCGCGGCTCGGTACGCTGTATCTGGGTTGGGATCTGAGCGCGCTTCACCGCGCGATCGCCCTTTACGCGCTGGTCGCCGCGGCGATGACGGCCCTGGCGATGCTGCTGGCCTACCTCCTCGGGCGTTCCCTGCAGCGGCAGATCTCGAGGCCCGTGCAGACCCTGGGCCGCGCGGCGCGCGCGGTTTCCGAGAATCACGACTACACGGTGCGCGCCCCGAAGCTCGGCAACGACGAGCTCGGGACTCTGACCGACGCCTTCAACAAGATGTTGGATCAGATCACGGCCGACATCACGGAGCGCCAGGAGGCCGGCGCGAGGCTGCAGCGCCAGGCGTCGCGGCTCGATCTGCTCAACCGCATCACCCGCGCGGTGGGCGAGCGGCAGGACCTGCGCAGCATCTTCCAGGTGGTGATCCGCCACCTCGAGGAGGACGTGCCGATCGACTTCGGTTGTATCTGTCTCTACGATGCGCAGGAGCAGACGCTGACCGTGACGAGTGTGGGCGCGAGAAGCCGCGAGACCGCGCTGGAGCTGGCGCTGACCGAGAAAGCGCGGGTGCGTGTCGACCGCAACGGCCTGAGCCGCTGCGTGCGCGGGGAGTTGGTCTACGAGCCCGACATCGGCGGGAGCCGATTCCCTTTTCCGGCCACCCTGGCGAGGGGCGGACTGCGCGCCCTGGTCGTTGCGCCGCTGCGCGCCGAGAGCCAGGTGTTCGGCGTCCTGGTGGCCGCGCGGCGCGCGCCCGAGTCCTTCACCAGCGGCGACTGCGAGTTCCTGCGGCAGCTGAGCGAGCACGTCGCGCTCGCGGCGCATCAGGCGCAGCTCTATGACGCGCTGCAGCGCGCTTACCAGGATCTGCGGCAAAGCCAGGAGACGGTCGTGCAGCAGGAGCGGCTGCGGGCACTTGGTCAGATGGCGAGCGGCGTCGCCCACGACATCAACAATGCGATCTCCCCGATCGCGCTCTACACCGAGTCGCTGCTCGAGAGGGAGCCTGCACTAAGCGAGCGCGCACGCGCATACCTGACGACGATCCAGACGGCCATCCACGACGTAGCGAGGACGGTGGGCCGCATGCGCGAGTTCTATCGCCCTCAGGAGAGTCAGGCGGCGCTCGTCAGGATCGATCTCGATAGCCTCATCCGAGGGGTGCTGGAGCTGACCCAGGCCCGCTGGCGCGATCTGCCCCAGGAGCGCGGTGCGGTCATCGAGCTGCGCACCGAGCTCGCGAATCCTCCGGCCGTCGTCATGGGGGCCGAGAACGAGATTCGCGACGCCCTCACCAATCTCATCTTCAATGCGGCCGACGCCATGCCGGAAGGCGGGACGCTCACCTTGCGAACGACGGCGGCAATGCGGAGCTCACGGGATGGTGCCGCGGAGGCAGTCGAGGTCGTCTGCCTGGAGGTATCCGACAGCGGCATCGGCATGAGTGAGGAGACCCGGCGGCGCTGTCTCGAGCCGTTCTTCACCACGAAGGGCGAGCGCGGGACCGGGATGGGGCTTGCGATGGTGTATGGCATGGCCCAGCGGCACGGAGCGGAGCTCGAGATCGACAGTGCCCCGGGGACGGGCACGACGGTCAGGATCGTCTTTCCGGCTGTCGCGCGCACGGCCGATGAGACGGAAAGGCAGCTCGCGCTTGGAATCCCCGTGCATCCGATGCGCCTCCTGATCGTGGACGACGATCCGCTCATCATCGAGTCGCTGCGCGAGACGTTGCGCGGCGACCGTCACGAAGTGACGGCGGCCGAGGGCGGCCAGGCGGGCATCGATGCGTTCGAGGCGGCGCTGGCACGCGGCATGCCGTTCGAGATGGTTATCACCGACCTCGGCATGCCCTACGTGGACGGCAGGCGCGTGGCCGCCGCGATCAAGGCAGCGTCCCCCGGTACGCCCGTGGTCCTGCTCACCGGATGGGGTCAGCGGCTCACCGCGGACCATCAGGTCCCGCCGCACGTCGACCGTGTCCTCAACAAGCCGCCGCGGCTGCGGGAGCTGCGGATGACGCTGGCGCAGCTGGCTCGCCGGGGCTGAGCGCGGCGGCGGGGCCGTGGCTTGCTGAGCCCTGCCCATGGTCCGCTCCGCTGCGATCGTCGCGCTGGCCGCGGCCGCCACGCTGGCGGCCTGCGGCGGCAAGAGTGCCGGCGTCGCGCCCTCGATGCCGGCGACGCCGCACGAGGGGCAGCTGCTGCAAAGCCCGCAGAAGACCGGCTCGTACTCGGTCTCCGACCTGCTCTCGATGCTGAGCGGCAACAGCGACGCCGCGCAGCTGCTGAAGCTCGCCTTCACGCCGTTCTGCACCGTCGATGTCTACCACATGGAATATGAGACGGTGGGCGGCCGGGGCGAGGCGGCCACCGCCTCGGGCGCCGTCATGGTGCCCGGCGGGCCTGATCCGTCGTGTCAGGGCGCCCGGCCGGTCGTGCTCTACGCGCACGGCACCTCGACCGACAAGTCCTACAACATCGCCGAGATCTCGAGCAACCCCGAGGGCGAGCTGCTGGCGGCGGTGTTCGCCGCCCAGGGCTACATCGTGGTCGCCCCCAACTACGCCGGGTACGACACGTCGAACCTCTCCTACCATCCCTACCTCGTGGCCGACCAGCAGTCGCACGACATGATGGACGCGCTCACTGCCGCGCGGAGCGCCTTCTCGTCGGTGGGCGCGGACGGCGGCAGCAAGCTGTTCGTCACGGGATACTCCCAGGGCGGCTACGTGGCGCTGGCCACGCTGCGCGCCATGCAAACGGCAGGGATGAGTGTCACGGCCGCAGGCCCCATGTCGGGTCCGTACGCCCTTTCCGCATTCGGCGATGCGATTTTCGAGGGGCAAGTGGACGGCGGCGCAACGATCAACTTCACGATGATCGTCTCCGCATACCAGCACTCCTATGGCAACGTGTACAACCAGCCGACGGATGTCTTCTCGCCGCAATACGCGGCGAACATCGCCTCGCTCCTGCCGACCAACACCACCCGATCCAACCTCTATGCGCAGGGGTTGCTGCCGCAGTACGCGCTCTTCAGCGATACGCCGCCGGCCCCGCAGTATGCCGCGATGACCCCGGCTACGACGCCTGCAAACCTGGCGCCGGTATTCGCGCAGGGGTTTGGCCCGAGCCCGCTGGTCACGAACGCTTACCGGTTGAGCTATCTTCAGGACGCACAGGCGCATCCGGACGGCGGATTTCCCACCACCACCAATGACATGCCGCCCGCCGATCCGGCCAATGGGCTGCGGCAGGACCTGGCCAGGAACGACCTGCGCGACTTCAACCCCGCGCAGCCCGTGCTGCTGTGCGGCGGCGACAACGATCCGGTGGTGTTCTACCTCAATACGCAGCTCATGCAGGGGTACTGGGCGGCGCAGGATCCCGGCGCGCAGGTCACCGTGCTCGACGTCGATTCGGCGGTCGGCCCCAATGATTCCTACGCGGCCATCAAAAACGGCTTCGCGGTGGCCAAGGCCGCCGTGGCTGTCGCGGCCGTGGCCGGGGGCGCCACCGATGGCGGGCAGGCCGCCGTGCTGACGGACTATCACGCGGGGCTGGTGCCGCCGTTCTGCCTTTACGCAGTGGAGCAGTTCTTCGGCAAGTTCTGAGCGCCGACGGGACGTACTTCGTCGTGGAGGCCGAGGGGATGCCGCCACCCTGGAGCCCCGCAGCGATGCGGCCAAGATCCGCGCATTCTTCGTCGATCCGGGCGCGGGCCGCAGCGGCATCGGCAGTGCCCTGCTCCAGCATTGCGGGGGCGAGGCGCGCCGCCGCGGCTTCCAGCGGGCAGAGATGATGGCGACGCTCCCCGGGGTGAGGCTCTATGCCGCGCGCGGCTCCGTGCCGGGGGAGAGGGTCCGGTATCCGCTCGCGCAAAGCCTGCCGATAGAGTTTCGTGCCGATGCGCAAGAACCTGGCTACTGCGCCAGGGTGAAATAGAAGCTGGCACCGCGCTCCGGTGCGGACTGCGCCCAGAGGCGCCCGCCGTGGCGGTGGACGATGCGTTGAGCCGCTGCCAGGCCGACGCCGACGCCCTCGTACTCACCCTCGGAGTGCAGGCGTTGAAACGGACGGAACAGCTTGTCGGCAAAGCGCATGTCGAAGCCTGCCCCGTTGTCGCGCACGAAGTAGACCGGGGGCGTCGTTGGCTGCGCGCCGACCTCTATCCGTGCGCACTCGCGGCGGCGGGTGAACTTCCAGGCGTTCTGCAGCAGCGCCTCGAGCGCAATGGTCAGCAACGGCGGATCGGCCTCGGCGGCGATGCCCTCGGGGATCACAGCCTCGACCGTCCGCGCAGGCTCGGCCGCGCGCAGGCGGTCGAGAATGCGGCGGGCGATCGGCGAGAGCGCCAGAGGGACCGGATTCAGCTCCGCACCATGGATTCGCGCCAGGCTCAGCAGTCCCTCGCACATGCCCGACATGCGGTGAGCGGCATCGAGCACGTGCTGCAGATACCGCCTGCCGTCCGCATCCAGGCGATCGCCGCAGTCTTCGCCCAGGGCGCGGGCGAAGCCGTCGATGGTGCGCAACGGCGCGCGCAGGTCGTGGGCGATGGTGTAAGTCAGGGACTCGAGCTCGCGGCGCGACTGCGCCAGCGACGCCAGCGTCTTTAGCCGGTCTGCCTGCTCATCCGCCAAATGTCAGCCTCGCGGTGATCGCCTGGCGCAGATTGCAACACCCGCAATGCTGACCGCAAGGAGGGCGGTCTTCAAGCCGGGCCGGCGCAGCTGCCCGATGCTCCGGCCGTCAGGATGCTCGACGGCGCGGCGCGTCAGTTGGCGCGGGCGCCGTAGCTTTCCATCATGAGGCCGGTGCCGCCGCGGGAGACATGTGCCACGACGGCGGTGCGCCGGTGGAGCTTGGTGACGGCGCCGAGGTTGATCGCGAAGGAGAGCACGACGGTCTGGCCCTTGCGCAGGCCGAGATTCGTGGTCTCGATGAAGACGCCCGTGGCGCTCAGATTCACCGCCTTGCAAAGCTTGCGGCAACCGCCGGGAACGGTGATGTAGACGGTCGTCCGGGCTCGGTGCCGTGTGTGCAGGCGGCGTTCCATTCGAAGGCCTCGCGGGGATTCTGGCTTTTCTAGGTCGCGACCGGAGGAATTATGCCTCGGTCCGCGGCCGCCCGCATCGACACTCAACTTAATCCAGTGCGCAAATCGCTCCCGGCGATTTGCGCGGCCCGGCCGTGTGACCGCCTTCGATTCCACGGCGCCGCAGTGAAGGCGCAAGCGCGCCGGCGGGGGGATCAGCCCAGAAAGCCCTTCAGCTCGCGTCCGAAGCGCTCGATGTCGACCAGGAAGGAGTCGTGTCCCTCGATGCACTGCAAGGGGGCAAACCGGGTCGCGGCTCCGCCCGCCTGCAGCGCATCGGCGATGGCCCGCTGTTCCGCGATGGAGAAGAGCAGGTCTGACTCCACCCCGATCACGAGCGCCTGCTCGAGCCCCGCCTTGCCCAGTGCCGCCGGCGGGTCCCCGTGGGCGCCGAGATCGAAGCGATCCATGGCCCGCGAGAGGTAGAGGTAGCAGTTGGCATCGAAGGCGTTCACCCAGCGCCGTGCCTGTGATTCGAGATAGCCCTGGACCGAGAACTCGGCGGTAAAGGGCTCGTTGCCCTTGAGGTCGGGCCTCACCGGCTGGCGATCGAAGCGCTGCTGCCACTCCGCGGCCGAGCGATAGGTCACCGTCCCGAGCTTGCGCGCCAGGCCGAGCCCCGTACGGGGCGGCCGGTCGGCCGGATAGTGCCCGTGCCGCCAGTCCGGATCGCCCATGATCGCCTCCCGCTGAATCGAGCGCAGCGCGATGGCGAAGGGCGAGGCGGCGAGGGTGCCGGAAATGCTGACCAGCCGCCGCGCCGCACCGGGGAAGAGCGCCGCGTAGGCGAGCACCACCATGCCGCCGAGGGAGGGGCCCATGACGGTGTCCAGCCGCTCGATCCCGAGCGTGCGCGCCACCTCGTGCCCGGCACGCGCGATGTCCTCCACCGAGAGGTCGGGGAAGCTCAGCCGGTACCGGCGCCCGGTCGCAGGGTCGATCGAGGCCGGCCCGGTCGAACCGAAGCAGCTGCCCAGGGAATTGACGCAGACGACGAAGAGCTTGTCGGTGTCGATCGCCAGCCCGGGTCCCAGCATGCGCTGCCACCAGCCGTCGCGCGGGTCCTGAGGCGATGCGGCCGCGTGAGCCGGGGGCGAGAGTCCGGTGAAGAGGAGTACTGCGTTGTCGCGCGCCGCGTTCAGCTTCCCCCACGTCTCATAGGCGATCTGCGCGCCGTGCAGCATCCCGCCCCGCCACATCGGGAAGGGGTCGGGCAGCCGCGCGTAGCGCCGGGCGTCCGGCTCGCCCTGCTCGGCATCGGGAATGGGAGCGGGCATGCTCACGGCTCAGGGTCCCCGCCGTCGGAGATACCCTCGAACAGCGGCGTCGAAAGATAACGCTCGCCGGTGTCCGGGATCATCGCGAGGATCACGGAATCGGGGGGCGCGCCGGAGGCGACTTTCAGGGCGGCCGCGAAGGTGGCGCCCGAGGAGATGCCGCAGAAGATGCCTTCGCTGCGCGCCAACGCCCTCGAGGCCTCGATCGCCTCGGCATCCGTGACGGTCACGATCTCGTGAGCGACCTGGCGGTCGAGCACGGCCGGCAGGAAGTCCGGGGTCCAGCCCTGGATCTTGTGCGATGCGAAGGGCTTGCCCGAGAGCAGGGCAGCCGCTTCCGGCTCGCAGGCGATGATCTTCACCTCGGGCCGCGCGAGGCGGATGACCTGGCCGGCTCCGGTGAGCGTGCCGCCCGTACCCCAGCCGCTGACGAAGTAATCGAGCCGCCGGCCGGCAAAATCGCGCAGGATCTCCGGGCCGGTCGTATTGCGGTGGTAGGCGGGGTTGGCCGGGTTCTCGAACTGGCGCGTCAGGAACCATCCATGCTTCTTCGCCAGCTCCTCGGCTTTGCGGACCATGCCGGTGCCTCGCTCCGCGGCCGGCGTGAGGATCACTCTGGCGCCGAGCATGCGCATGATCTTGCGCCGCTCGATGGAAAAGCTCTCCGCCATCGTGGCGACGAAGGGGTAGCCCTTGGCCGCGCAGACCATCGCCAGGGCGATACCGGTATTGCCCGATGTGGCCTCGACGACCGTCTGGCCGGGCGCGAGCGCGCCGCTGCGCTCGGCGTCCTCGATGACGGCGATCGCCAGGCGGTCCTTCACCGAGCCCAGCGGATTGAAGAACTCGCACTTGAGGTAAAGCGCCACATGGGCCGGGGCGAGGCGGCGGACCCGCACGATGGGCGTGCTGCCGATCGTACCCAGAATGCTTTCGTGGATCATGACACCACCTTCTACGCTCGCTGCCGCGGCGGCCACAAGCAACCGCCGGCTATCTATTGAGACCCGGGGGTTATGACGTGCGCCGCGACCCGCTACACTCGGGCCAGCAAGTATGCGGCAGTCCTGCGCCATTCTCCAATCGCCCAGCTCCCAGCGCCCATGACGGTCAGGCTGCAGAAACGGCTTGCCGCGGCGGGAATCGGCTCGCGGCGCCAGGTGGAGGAATGGATCGTCCAGGGGCGCCTGACGGTGGCGGGACGCACGGCGAAGCTCGGCGACCGCGCCGGCCCCGGTGATGAGATCCGCCTCGATGGGCGCCGGCTGGACCTCGGTCCGCCGCAGCCGGCCGTGAGCCATGCGCTGCTCTACCACAAGCCCGTCGGCGAGGTGACGACCCGGCGCGATCCGCAGGGCCGGCCCACCGTCTTCGACCGGCTGCCGCCGCCGGAGCACGGCCGCTGGATCGTCGTCGGGCGGCTGGATGTCAGCACGTCGGGTCTGCTCCTCTTCACCACCGACGGGGAGCTCGCGCACCGCCTGATGCATCCCTCGAGCCGCATCGAGCGCGAGTACCTCGTGCGGCTGCGCGGCCGGCCGGCCCCGGACATCGTCCGCAGGCTCCTGCGCGGCGTGTCCCTGGAGGATGGTCCCGCGGCATTCGACCGAATCAGCGAAGAGCCCGCCCCCGAGGGCGAAGCGGCGCGCAACGCTTCCTACCGAGTGGTACTCCACGAAGGGCGCAACCGCGAGGTGCGCCGCTTGTGGGAAGCGGTCGGGTGCGAGGTCAGCCGGCTGCTGCGCATCCGCTACGGTCCGGTCGAGCTGCCGCGCGAGCTTCGTCCGGGGGCATGGCGTCTGCTCGATGAGCGCCTGATCGCCCGGCTCGCAGCCGCCGCGGCACCGCCGGGCGCTCAGGCGCCCGCGTTGCGACCGGCATAGTCCTTGCGGGCGACGGGCACGGGGCGGCGCAGGGTCTGGCTGCAAGCGCCGCGGGCGGGTTGCGGCCACTGGAGGAGAGTGTCATGCAGGTGTTGGTCAATTCGGATCACCACATCGTCGGCGGCGAAGATCTGACGGAGCGGGTGCAGGGCGTGGTCGAGGACCGGCTCGGCCGGTTCGAGGGACGGATCACGCGCGTCGAGGTTCATCTGAACGACCTCAACGGCGGCAAGCCGGGCGAGCGCGACAAGCGCTGCCTGATGGAGGCGCGTGTCGGGGGCATGAAGCCGATCGCGGTGAGTCACGAAGCGCCGACGCTGATGGAGGCGATCCACGCGGCGGCCGACAAGCTCGAGAGAGCGCTCGACCATGCGCTCGGCAAGCGGGAGGATAGCGCCGGTCGGACGCCGCCCGAGGAGCAGGTGGCGAGCGTGGAGGCGCTGCAGGCGCTCGAGCGCACCGAGGCCGACCATCGATGACTGCCGCCCCCGCCCTGCGGCCGGCGATCGCGACCGGCAGATCCTCGAGCGCGCCTCGAAACCCTCGGGCCTGCCGCTCGTGCCCGCCGCGCTGCCGGAGCGCCAGGCGCATCTGCCCGCGTTGAGCCGCAACCCCTTCCTGGCCGCGAGCGGCGCGGAGCTCGATCCCGGCGCGATCAGGCCCGGCGAGCCGTGATCGTGCTCGAGGCCCCCCGCACGCCCTCGAGAGGACCGGCACCGGGGCGGCATTTCGCTACTGAGCCTGGGCCTGGGCGGGTCGAAAGCCATCGGAAAAGCGGTCCGGGGCCGCGCCGATAGCAAAAGACGCGCCACGCGCATTGACACCCGCATTCCCGGAAACCACAATACGCGGCTCGTTTTCGCGGAGGGGTACCCAAGCGGCCAACGGGAGCAGACTGTAAATCTGCCGGCTTACGCCTTCGTAGGTTCGAATCCTACCCCCTCCACCAGTCTGAGGCTGCGGGCGGGTAGATGCGGGCCGCGTCGGGGGGAATCGGCGGAGACGCGACATCGGCGGGTGTAGTTCAATGGTAGAACCTCAGCCTTCCAAGCTGATGACGTGGGTTCGATTCCCACTACCCGCTCCAGGGTCCTTCGGCCCGAGCCCACGTAGCTCAGTTGGTAGAGCACGTCCTTGGTAAGGACGAGGTCAGCGGTTCAATCCCGCTCGTGGGCTCCAGATTGAACGAATTGCGGGGAGCAATTCATGACGATACGCGCGGGGCGCGTATCGGTCCCCGCGGGAGCGGGGGGCGGGGCCTGGGATGGGCCGAGTATTTTGTGGCGAAGCATTTGATCTTTCCGGCGGGCCGAGTGCCCTGAAGATGTCCTGAGGAACATTCCATGTCCAAAGAGAAATTCGAGCGTACCAAGCCTCATGTGAACGTGGGGACGATC
>JABBNZ010000136.1 GCA_019352035.1 Pseudomonadota bacterium
TCGCCCGGATGCACCGGTCGCAGTCTCTTGATAACCATTTCGATCTCCTTTCCGCCTCAGTGGTAGTCGACGATCTCGACGTCCAACACGTCGCCATTCTGCCATTTGAAGCAGATGCGCCACTGCTTGTTGATGCGGATGCTGTGCTGACCCGCGCGGTCGCCTTTGAGTGCCTCGAGCTGATTCGATGGGGGGATCATCAGATCGCGGAGATCCGCAGCGCTGTCGAGGTACTTCAGCTTCTCGCGGGCGCGTTGATGAATCTGGTTGTCCAAGCCCTTGACAAATGTACCCCCGAATACCGCCTCCGTGTCTTTGTTCTTGAACGTCCGGATCACGATCAAAGCTTAACGCGTGGCGATACTATCGTCAAGCGTTAAGCGGAACATGCCTCGGCACAGGCCTACGGCCCCGGGGCAGACTGGCCTCGTCCTACCACCTCGGGGTATTGGCCATGAACCACCTCATTGAGACCGGCTCCGGAGCCGAGCCGTCGCTCCTGGACCTCTGCTGAATATCTCTTCGACGTATTTCCCATGACTCCATCCTCTCAAGAAATGAGGTCTCCGGGAAACCCGGCGCGGTTCACTTTTTCAGCCTTGAGGCAGCTAAGGTGCCTTGTCGGGTTTTCAACGGCCTGTTGAATTACTCTGATGATGGTAATGATCTGGTGCAGTTTGTCTTAGAGGCGATACGAGGCGATTCGATTACTGGCGCACGGAGGTGTTTCTTCGTGAGTGGGGGCAACTACTCAGTAGGTATCGAGGCGACAACTACGGTGACACAGGGCGCTTCTGCGGGAGCTGTCGAGACTGATGGCGCAGGCCCGCATTCGGCAATTCATTGCAACGCTGGCCGTGTCCGGCGCCCGCCGATGGTTGCGGGAACATCAGATTCGACCTGGCCGCGGCTGGCGGTGGGGCTCTTGCCGGCGGACCCCGTAGTCGCCGGCCGATTCCTCCCGGCCTGGCTTCGCGGATGCGCGTGCGACCGGGGCGCCGCGCCCCGGGTACGGCTCGTGCCTTTTGCGGTGCGCGGCGATCCGGACACGGTCGCCGTCGAATAAACCGTCCGGAGGGCTGTCGATCACGCGATCGCCTGCTACGAGGCCGGAGCCAATCTGCACGCTGTCGCCATAGTCATGCGCAATACTGACGTGCCTGAACGCCACCCGGTCGTCTCGGCCCACAGTCGCCACGCGCAGTCCATGCCGGTCGAATATCAGCGCGTCCGCAGGCACCCGCAGCGCGTCCCGATTGGCAGAGAGCTGGAAGTGCGCGATCGCGAAGCTCCCTGGTAGGACTCGCCCTCCCGGATTCTCCATGATGAGCTGAACGAGGGTGCTGCCCGAGCTGGCGCTGACGGCCCCCGCGGAAGCTACGACAGTGGCCTTGAACTCATGGCCGGGATAGCCGGGCACGCTCAAGCGGGCCGTTGCGCCGGGGACGATGGCAGGCGCATCGCTCTGCGGCACCTCGACGTAGACGCGTAGCCGGCGGACGTCGGATACCACGAAGAGCTCGTTGCCCGGACCGTTGTCGCCGGCATTGACCAGCTGGCCCACATCCGTATTGCGCGCCGTCACGATGCCGTTGAATGGCGCGACGATACGCGCGTACCGCTTCATCGCCTCGATGCGTCCCACGTTGGCCGCTGCGGCCTTCACACCCGCATTCTGGGCGGCGAGCGCACTGAGCTTCTGGTCCGTCTCCTGCCTCGAAACCAGGCCGGACCCCACCAGCGCTTCCCAGCGGTGCGCCGTCTTGGCGGCCAGTGCGGCATTCGCCCGGGCGCTCGCCAGATCTGCCTTCGCCTGCGCGAGTTGCTCGTCGAGATCCGGGATCTCGATCACCGCCAGAAGCTGTCCGGTCTTGACGTGCGTCCCGATGTCCGCGCTCCATGACTTCACATAGCCGCTCACCCGGGCGTAGATAGGTGCGCGAGAGTACGCGTCTATGCGCGCCGGGAGCTGCAGAGTCGAGCCGCCCTTGGCGCTTTCGACCCGAGTCACCTCGACGGTCGGCACCGCTTGCGCGTGGGTCCATTTCACGAGGCGCCTCGCCTCTGAATGCCGTACGCCGATGCCGATCGAGACGATCGCCATCAGAACGAGAACGACGGTCAGGCCCGCCCAGCGCAGGCGGCCGTGCGAGCTGCCCCGGGGAGACTCCGGTGTCGAATCATCCATGGGCGCTCTCTCCGAGATCGGATCCGCCGTGCGGGCCCCGGGCGTGGAAGCCATGAAGGATGCGGAACATGGCCGGAACCAGGAACAACGTCGCCGCCGTCGCGAAGATCAGTCCGCCGATCACCGCGCGACCGAGCGGGGCATTCTGCTCGCCACCCTCACCGAGGGCGAGCGCTATGGGCGCCATGCCGATGATCATCGCCAACGCCGTCATCAGCACCGGGCGGAAGCGGGTATGGCCGCCTTCGATAGCGGCTCGCACCGGATTTCCGTGCGCCGCCAGGCGCTCCCGGCAGAAGCTGACGACCAGCACCGAGTTGGCGGTTGCCACGCCCATGCACATGATCGCCCCGGTCAGGGCGGGAACCGACAGGGTCGTTTGTGTCGCGAAGAGCATCCACGCGATGCCGGCCAGCGCCGCCGGCAGTGCGGTGACGATGACGAGGGCGTCCGTCCAGGAGTGGAAATTGACCACCAGCAGCAGGTAGATCAGCAGCACCGCGCCGGCGAGTCCGAGGAACAGACCGGAGAACGCCCGATTCATCGTATCCACCTGGCCGAGCATCGAGGATGTGGATCCCTTGGGGAGGTAACGGGCATTTCGCACCTGGATCTTTCGTATTGCCGCGGCAACGGAGCCGAGATCGCGTCCCTGGGTGGTCGCGTAGATCTGCACCACAGGCAGCAGGTTGTACTGGTCCACGACGGCATCGCCTGCGCTGCGGACGAGGCTCGCCAGGCCTCCGAGCACCTGCGCCTGACCGCCGCTGCCCCGCACCGGAAGATCGCGAAGCTGCGCGAGGGAATCGAGGCTGTATTGCGGCGTCTGCATGACCACCGGATAGGAGACTCCGTTGGCCCGATCGAGCCAGAACGTGGGCGCGATCTGACTGGAGCCGGCCAGATTCACGACCAGGCTGTCGGTGATGTCGCGCGCGTTGATGCCGAGCAGCTGCGCCTGGGTGCGATCCATGTCGATGCGAAACGTCGGATATTGCCGCGACTCCTGAATGCGGGCATCCGCGATGCCAGGGACGCGCTTGATCTGGCGCAACAGGCGGTTCGCATAGACGAAGTCGGCCGAGAGCCGGCGGCCCCTGACCTGCAGGTCGATCGGCGCCGGCGAGCCGAAATTGAGGATCTGGCTGACCATGTCCGCCGGCGGGAAGGAGAACGTCACGCCCGGGAACTCCCGCGGCAGCTGCGCGCGCATCGCCCGCACGTACCCGGCCGTGGGCCGATGATCCTCGGTGAGAGAGATCTCGATGTCTCCGTCCTGCTCACCGATGGTGCCGGTGTTCTCGTAGGCGTTGTTGATGGCAGCGTTCGAGAGTCCGATGTTGTCGACCATGACGCGCAGCTGCCGCGCCGGGATGATCTTTCTGATGTCCTTTTCCACCCGGGCGAAGAGCTCCGAGGTCTGCTCGATACGGGTGCCGATGGGCCCACGCACGTGCATGAGGATCTGGCCGGTATCGACGCTCGGGAAGAAATTCCGCCCCAGCATCGGCACCAGCGCGAAGGACAGCAGCACGAAGCCGAGGAAGCCCCCGACGAAGGCCCATGGATGGTCCATCGCCAGCGAGAGCAGGTCGCGATAGCCTTCGCGAAATCCGCTGAAGCGGCGGTCGAACGCGCGCTGAAACCTGGCGAGAGGATTGCGGGAGGGCGCCTCCGCTGCGCCCGGGGACGCGGTGCCGGGATGGGCCGCGTGCGGCTTCAGCAGGTACATGGCGAGCGTCGGCACCAGGGTGCGCGAGAGGAAGAAGGAGGTGACCATGGCGAATATGACCGCCTCGGCCATCGGCACGAACAGAAAGTGCGCGACGCCGGAGAGGAAGAACATCGGCACGAACGCGATACAGATGCACAGAAGCGAGACGAAGGCGGGTGTCACGATCTGCTGCGCACCATCCAGGATGGCCGTGCGCACGTCCTTGCCGTGTTCCAGGTGCCAGTTGATGTTCTCGATCGTGACCGTGGCGTCATCCACCAGAATCCCGACCGCCAGCGCGAGGCCCCCGAGAGTCATGATGTTGAGCGTCTGGCCCGCGAGCGACAGCGCGACGATCGAGCCGAGCACGGAGAGCGGTATGGAGAGGGCGATGATCAGGGTCGAGCGCCAGCTGCCGAGAAAGAGCAGGATCATGACACTGGTCAGGGCCGCGGCGATGATCCCTTCGCGCGCCACGCCGCTGATGGCGGCGCGGACGAAGACGGACTGATCGCCGATCGGCGTCACCTTCAGATTGCTGGGCAGCCCGGCCTCCGCCTGCTGCAGGCGTTTCTTGATGCCGGCGACGATGGCCAGAGTCGAGGCCGAGCCGTTCTTGAGGATGCTCATCAGCACCGAGCGGCGGCCGTTGACATGCACGATATTGGTCTGCGGCGGACTGCCGTCGTGCACGCTGGCCACGTCGTGGATGTAGATCATCGTGCCGTTGACGGCCTTGATGGGCAGGTCTCCGAGCGCGCGAATCTCGGACGGCGCGTCGTTCAGCTGCAGGTCGTATTCGAATCTGCCGATCTTTTCCGTGCCGATCGGCAGGATCAGATTCTGGGCCGCGAGGGCGTTCGCGACATCCTGGGCGGAAAGGCCGAGGGATTGCAGGGCCTGCGGGTTCACGTCGATCTCCACCTCGCGGGACTTGCCGCCGGAGGGGTAGGGGATCGCCGCGCCCGGCACGGAGATCAGCTGCGGCCTGAGCATGTTCAACCCGAGATCGCTCAGCTGCTGCTGGCTCAATCCCTTCCCGGACAGGGCCAGCTGCAGGATCGGCACCGTCGAGGCATTGTAATTGAGGATCATCGGCGGGGTGATGCCCGGCGGCAGCTGCTTGAGCATCGTCTGCGAGATCGCGGTGACCTGTGCGTTGGCCGTTGCGATGTCGACCGTCGGTTGGAAGAAGATCTTGACGATGCCGAAGCCGTTGATGGACTTCGACTCGATGTGCTGGACGTTGTTGACCGTCGTCGTCAGGACACGCTCGTAGGGCGAGATGATGCGGCCCGTCATCTGATCCGGCGACAAGCCGGCATACTGCCAGACCACCGCGATGACGGGTATCTTGATGTCGGGAAAGATGTCCGTGGGCGTGTTGAGCACCGCCATCGTCCCCGAGAGGAGGATGAGCAGGGCGAGGACGATGAAAGTGTAGGGTCGCGCGAGGGCGATCCGTACGAGTCTCAGCATGAAGATGCGATCCGGCTCCCGGGCGGGTCATTCCCGGCCGCTCACTGCAGCAGGCCCTCGGCAAGGCGCCGGGCGATGCGCGCGGAGTGAGCGCTGCCCTCGATGAGGGCGAGGGACTGTGCGCCCTCGAATATCAGAGCGAGCTCCTGGGCCAGCTTCTCGGGGCGGCGGCGGCCGGAGCTCTTCGCGAGCTCGGCGATGCGCCGGCTGATGCGCCGTTTGGCATCGGCCGCGATCTCGCGTACCTCGGGCACGGTCGCCGAGAGCTCGTTCACCGCCTTCACGAAGGCGCACCCCTTGAAATTCGCAGGGTCGAGCCATCCCTCGAGCCAGCCGAAGAGCGCGAGCAGGGGGTCCGAGCGCTGCGGCAGCTGCTCGAAGAAGCGATCGAGCATCGCCTCGCGTCGCTCGAGTCGCAGTCGCAGGCAGTCGAGAAAGAGCCGCTCCTTGGAGCCGAAGTGCTGGTACACGGTGACCTTGGTGGTTCCGGCCTTGCGCGCGATCTCATCGACTGCGATCTCGCCGTAGGCGTTCGTCGCGAAGAGCGCCGCGGCGGCGGCGAGGATCCGCTCCGAGGTGGCCTGCTTGGGGGTTCTCATGGACTATACTTACCAGTCAGTATAGTTTCCGTCAATGAGTCCTTGCGGAAACTGCGCCCCGGGCGCTGGGGCGCTGGGGCGCTGAACGCAGGCGCGGGACGCGTGCCGGGCGTATTAGATCGCCGTGACGCTGTGGGCGCGGGCGCCGCGGGACCTCGCGGCCGAGCGGAAGTGCGCCCGCAGGGCGTCGACTGCGCGAATGCCGGTGTGTTCGCGCTGCGCGCCATATTTGGCCGGCACGGCCTGCTCGCCCAGAAGCGCGGCGCGATATCGCCGGCCGAGCGCCAGGGGCTCGCCCTCCACGAATAGCTGCTCGATGCGGTGTCCCGCCGGGTTCTCCACCTTGAAATACAGGTGCAGGTCGCGGCATCGTTTGACGAAACCGCCCATTTGCTCGTAGGGGTTCGCCGCGAACGTGCGCTCCAGGTTTTCTTCCAGCATGCCGAGGAGCTCTTCTCCCGTGAGCTCCACGACGGACACGGGAGCGTTCGTCGGCACGATGTTCCAGAGCTGCTCGACGGTCACCTCGCCGGGCAGGATGGGTGCGCCGTAGCGCCAGCCGTTGGAGAACGCGAGCCGCGTCTGCGCGGCCTGCGCGATGGAATCCAGCAGAACCTCGTCCATGGAGCCTTCGAGCACGGCCGCGCGATCGAGCGCGCGCTCCGTGCGGCCCACCACTTCCGCGAGCTTCTGCCGGTGCGGGGCCATGATCTGCCGCACCATCAGGGCCATCTCGGGATCCTCCGGGATCTGCGGCCCGACCGGAATCAGCGCGTGCTCGAATCCGGTGACGCCGCGCCCGTCGACCTCGAGGTCCAGCCTGCCGATGAAGGAGCCATGGCAGCCCGACTGGAATATCAGGGTCCGGTCAACTCGGATGGGGCGGGAGAGGCGGTTGTGCGTATGGCCGCTGACGAGCACGTCGATGCCGCTTATGTCGCCGGCGAGCTTTACGTCCTGCGGCAGCCCCAGATGCGAGAGGACGACGATGAGATCGACCTTGTCCTCGCGCCGCAGCTGCTCGATCCGCCGGGGCAGCTCCTCCGTTCCCAGGGTGAAGCGCAGGCCCTGGGAGTAGCTGCGCGGCATCGTCTTATCGACGATGCTGGCGGCGATGCCGATGAGACCGACACGCAGGCGGCCGCGCTCGAGGACCCGGGACGGCTCGAAGACGGGGCGCCCCGAATCCTCCCCGTAGCAGTTGATCGCCAGCACGGGATGGGCCAGCTGGCGTGCGAGAGCGCGGAAATGCTCCGGCCCGTAGGCGAATTCCCAATGCGCCGTCATGGCGTCCAGCCCGAGGCCATTCATGACCGGGACGAGGGCCATGCCCCGTGAATCGACCGCGGCGAAGGTACCGTGGAACGTATCGCCGTTGTCGAGCGCAATCACGGCGCCAGGACGCTGCGCGCGCACCTGTCGGAAAAGTGTCGCGATTCGTGCGATGCCGCCGGCCGTTGCATAGTAGCTGCCCTGCTGGTTCCGGAACACCTCGGGGTGTGGTTCCAGGTAACCGTGCAGGTCGTTGAGCTGAAGAAGCGTCAGGTGCTGGGTCATCACGTCCTCGCGGTAGCGCCGCGGGCGTCCAGCAAGTGCCGCGCCGGGGGTCCGGGCGAGCCGCCTGGGCGCGCGGCTTCCTCAGGCGCCGCAGGGGCGCAGGTTGCCGGTGACCTGGTTGCCGGAAATCACCGTCGAGGCGCTGTTGCCGTTCACCTGGAGATTGCCGTGAATCGTGTTGCCGGCGCAACCCGTTGCGGCACCGATCGTGACCGCGGCTGCGTTGTCCGAAGTGCCAGTGATTAGAGCACTTCCCCTGCGTGTTGGGCTTGTGGTAAGCGATCCATGATCAGCCCCGTTGCTGCGGCCGGTGGGCCGTAGGTCAGTCG
>JABBNZ010000137.1 GCA_019352035.1 Pseudomonadota bacterium
GGTGTGGATCTCGGGCACCCTCGGCACCGACAGCTCGGGCAACCCGACTCTGGACGCGACCGCCGGCACGGCGCTCTTGCTGCCGACGAGCGGCGCGGGGCTCGTCACGGGGACCGCGAGCGGCTCGCTCATCGTGACGCTGCAGGAGCTCGGCGACGTGGCGGCCAGCTCGCTGAACTTTGCGGGGACCGGGCCGACGTCGGGACAGGATGCGAGCGCTTCGGCCTACTCGGTTTCGATCCCCTCCTCGATCTCGACGTCCGCCGCCACTGCGGGCGCGGCGGTCGGCTTCAGAGGCTTCGTCACGCCCTTCGGCTCGGCGCCGCCTGACTTCGCGGCGGCCTCGCTCATCAACTACAGCCAGACTGAGACCGTGTTCGACGCCTCGTGGACCTCTCCAGGAATCGCGGCGCCGTTCTCGCTGCTCAGCGGCTCGGAGCTGCTCCTGAGCCCCGCGACGCTGAAGGCGAGCGCCCATGATGTGATCCGGATCGGCGGGATGACGGTCGACCCGGCCACGCTGAGCGCCGGCCTCGAGCTGCTGCCCGATACCTCGGCGAGCACCGAGCAGTCCTTCGCCATCGTGCACGCGAAGAGCGACACGGAGGACAACTTCAGCACCTTCAACGATCTCGCCACCGCGCTCACGGCGGACCTCAATGGCACCACGACGGTGATGCAGGTGATGGCGCAAGGCGCTTACGCGACCGGCGCGCTCACCGCCGACCACGTGGTCGTGGTGCTGAACGACTGAGGCCATCCTCCGGCGGATCGGCTGGGCCGAGCGCCGCCGGGGGCCGCATCCGCGGCGATCGCCTGCGACTTCGCCCGCGAGTGGCGCCCTGGGGGGACGCTGGCATGATCGCGGGCGCTTTCCCGGCCGCTTTCATTTTATGCCAGATGACACTATCATGCATGCCATCTGTCACAGCAGGGCGTGCAGTGGAAGCGGAAGTCATCAGGGCACTCGGCGGGCGGCGCGCGTTCGGCTCCGGCTCCGCGCCGATAGACCTGCTCACCGAAGTCGAGCGCGGGCTGCCCCTGAGAACCTACGCTGCCCTGGCGAAATCGCTGGCGTTGACTCCCTCGGAAGAGGACAAGCTGTTGCACGTGAGCCTGCGCACGCGCATGCGCTGGAAGCACCAGACGCGGCTCGATCCTGCAACATCGGATCGCGTCGTCCGCATTGCCCGCATCCTCGCCCTGGCGACTGATGTGCTGGAGCAGCGGGAGCACGCGATCGCATGGCTTCGCGAGCCAAGCGATGCACTGAGCGGCCGCGCCCCCCTTCAGGCCATCGGCAACGACCTCGGCGCGGAGAAGGTCGCGAATCTCCTCCATCAAATGGAATACGGCGTCTATTCGTGACGGTCGCCGTTTACCGGCTGTCGAAAGCCCGGTACCGAGATCAAGTGTTCTCAGGTCTCGGCGGGCTCTACGCCGAGGGTCGGTGGACCCGTCGGGGCCGTCCCGTCGTCTATACCTCGCAGAGCATTTCGCTCGCCGTTCTGGAGTACGCCCTCAACTACAGGCGGCACGGTTGGCTGCCCTCCTCCGTGCTCGCGCGCTCGCAGATCCCCGACCGGTTACCGATCGAGGCGGTCAGCCTTGCTGAGTTGCCCGACAATTGGCGGGATCCGGACCCCCCGGAGGTGATCCGCAACATCGGGCAAGACTGGCTGCAACGGGCGAAGAGCGTGTGCCTCATGGTACCGTCGGCAATCGTTCCGGAGGAATGGAACTACCTTCTGAATCTACGGCATCCGGATTTCAGCAAGCTGATTTTCGGCGTGCCCGAGGAGTTCCACTTCGATCGGCGCTTGGCGCGAGCTCGCAAGCGCTACGTTCCACGAGGTGCCGGCCCGAATCCAGGAGGTCCCGCGCCGGAGGCAGGATGACCCATCCTGTCTGGCTGCGGCACGCAGGATGTCACGAACGGCGCGTGTCTCAATCGACCGTGCTTTTGAGCGTCGCCTGCACACCCTCATTGCGCGTGCGCAGCTGAGCGCTGTTCCAGCCGCCGCCGATGGCGTCGATCAGGTCGGCGCTGGCGACCAGGCGCTGCTCCTGCGTGCTCAGCGTGTTGATCTCGGTATTGAGGCGCGCGGTCTGGGCCGTGAGGACCGTGGCATAGTCGGCGATGCCGGCCTTGTACTGATTGAGGCTCAATGCCTCGGAGCGCTCGGCATCGGCGAGCGCCTCCCGGTCCTGGGCGTGCTCGGTCTGCAGGAAGCGCAGCGTCGCCAGATCGTCCTCGACCTGCTGGAAGGCGCTCAACACCGTCTCGCGGTAGCTCGCCACCGCGGAGTCGTAGAGCGCCCTCGCCTCACGGGTCTGGGCGATGGTTGCGCCGCCATTGAAGAGCGACTGCGCCACCGAGGGTCCGACGGACCACACCGAGTTGCTGGCGCTGATCAGCGTGCCGAGCGATGTGGACCCGTAGCCGAAGGAGCCTGAGAGCGTGAGACTCGGGAACCAGGCGGACTCGGCGACACCGATCTGCGCGTTGGCGCTCTCGAGGTCACGCTCCGCGGCGGCGATGTCGGGCCGCCGCAGCAGCAGCTGCGACGGCAGCCCCGCCGGAACGACCGGCACCGCCGCGGCGAGCTCCCCGTGAGCCAGGGACAGCTCCGACGGCGCCCGACCGACGAGCACCGCGATGGCGTGCTCCAGCTTCGCCCGGGTGAGCTCCACCGTGTTCTCCTGCGACTGGGTGTTCTCGAGCAGGGTGCGCGCGGAATACACGTCCGCGAGCGTCGTGACGCCGGCATTGACGCGGTTCTGCGCAATCTGCAGCGACACCCGGTAATCCTGCACTGACGTTTTGAGCAACCGCAGCTCCTGCTCCGCCGCCCGCAGCTGGAAATAATCCTCCGCCAGGATCGCCTGCGCGGAGAGCCGCGCCGCGGCCACGTCCGCCGCGCTCGCTTGGCGCTTCGCCTCATCGCTCTGGAGCTCGCGGCGGATCTTGCCCCAGATGTCGAGGTCCCAGCTGCCGCCGGCGCTGGCGTTGTAGAACGAGCGGCTGGTCGAGCCCGAGGGCACGAAGCCCCCCACCACCTGATTGCCGCTGGCGCCGCCGCCGCTCTTGGTCCCGCTGCCGTCGAGCGTGATGATGGGGAAGAGGCTGCCGCGCGTGACGCCCACCGCCTCCCGCGCCGCGTAGTAGGAGGCCACCGCGGCCTTGAGGTTCTGATTGGAGACCGCGACCTGCTGCTCGAGCGAGGACAGCACCGGGTCGTGATAGATCGACCACCAGTCCTCGCCAGTGACCGTCGCCGGCTTCGCCGGCGTCCAGCCCTTCGCTTCCTTGAAGTCGGGCGAAGGCGGCGCGGACGGCCGGTGGTAGTTGGGACCCACGGCGCAGGCACTCAGTGAGAGCGCGCAGGCCGCCGCGATCAGTGCAGTTTTAGAACGAATCATATTGGTTGCCCATGGACGCCCGTCGACCCCGAATCATGAAGCGGCACGGCCGTATGGCAGGCACACGAAGGCGCCCCGCCGCCGCAGGGCGAGGCGGTGCCTTGCGGCGAAGCACCGCTTCGCTGCGCTTCATACAAGTTGCGCTCCCGGCGCGTGGGGGGAGGACACTCGCGAGCGGCGCTTGAGCTTTCTCAGGGTCCAGAGGCGGAAGCGATCGAGATAGATGTAGACGACGGGCGTCGTATAGAGCGTCAGGAACTGGCTGATGAAGAGCCCCCCGACGATCGCGATGCCGAGCGGCCGGCGCAGCTCCGAGCCCTGGCCGCTCATGAAGGCGAGCGGCAGCGCGCCGAACATCGCCGCGATGGTCGTCATCATGATCGGCCGGAAGCGCAGCATGCAGGCGGCGTGGATCGCCTCGGCGGCGCTCTCGTGGCCGGCGCGCTGGGTCTCGAGCGCGACGTCCACCATCATGATGGCGTTCTTGAGGACAATGCCGATGAGGAGGATGACCGCGATGAGGGCGATGAGGGTGAAGGACTCTCCGAACAGGAGCAGCGCCAGCACGGCTCCGATGCCGCTCGAGGGCAGCGTCGAGAGGATGGTGATCGGCTGCGTCAGACTCTCGTACAGCATGCCGAGCACGATGTAGACGGCCAGCAGCGATCCGAGGATGAGCAGCGGCTCCTCGATGACCGTCTGCTGGAAGATCTTGGCGTTGCCCGCGAACTCGCCGTGGATCGAGATCGGCACGTGCAGCTCCTGCAGGGTGCGCTCGATCGCCGCGGTCGCCGTGCCGAGCGCCTCGCCCTGCGGCAGGTTGAACGAGAACGTCGTCGCCACGAACGGCCCCTGGTGCGCGATGGCGAGCGGCGTCAGGCCGGGACCGTAGTGGCTGAAGGCCGCGAGCGGCACCATGGTCTCCTGGCTCGTGCTGAGCGCGGCTCCGGTGGAGGCCCGGCCGGCGCTGTTGGTGAGCTGATTGAGCTGGAAGTTCCGTGCCGCGCTGCTGCCGGCCGAGGGGGAAGCGGAGCTCGAGCCACTCCCCGCCTGGAAGGCGCCCGCGGCGGCGGCGCTCGATTCCGTGCCGCTCAGCGCCCCGCCCGAGGTGCTGACGTAGATATCCTTGAGCGTATCGGGGCTCTGCCAGAACCGGGGCGCCACCTCCATGACGACGTGGTACTGGTTCATCCCCTCGTAGATCGTCGAGACCAGCCGCTGGCCGAACGCGTCATAGAGCGTGTTGTCGATCTCCGACATGTTGACGCCGAGGCGCGCCGCCATGGAGCGGTCGATGTGCAGCTTCACGTCGAGCCCGGCCGCCTGCTTGTCGGAGACCACGTCTCTCAGGGCGGGATTTTTCTTGAGCGCCGCCGTGATCTTCGGCACCCAGGTATCGAGCGTGTCCAGGCTGTCGGAGAGCAGTGTGTACTGATACTGCGCGTAGCCCTGCCGGCCGCCGAAGTGAAAGCCCCCTGTGGTCTGCAGGTAGAGGCGTGCCCCGGTCACGCCGGAGAGTTCCCGGCGCACGCGGGCGATGACGGCCGTGTCGGAGACCTTGCGCACCGAGAGCGGCTTCAGATCGCCGAACAGCACGCCCGTGTTGGGCGAGTTCCAGCCGCCGCCGCCCGCGAAGGCGACCACGTGCGCGACCGCGGGGTCGTGGCGCACCACGTTCACGATCTGGCGCATCTTCTTCTGCATGGCCTCAAAGGAGATGCTCTGATCGGCGACCACGAAGCCCATCAGCGACCCGGAGCTGCTCTGCGGAAAGAAGCCCTTGGGCACAATGCCGAAGAGATAGAAGTTGAGAAATACCACCCCGAGCAGCACCAGCATCACGCTGCGCGGGTGGCGGATGGCGTCGGTGAGGGTGCGGCCGTAGAGCTCGCGCAGGCCGTTGAAGCCGCGCTCCACCGCGCTCAGGAAGCGCCCGAGGTGCGCCGGCGGGCGCAGGATCCGGCCGCAGAGCATCGGCGTCGTGGTCAGCGAGATCAGGAGCGACAGAACCACCGTCACCGTGAGCGTCATCGCGAACTCGCGCAGGATGCGGCCGATCATGCCGCCCATCAGCAGGATGGGAATGAACACCGCCACGAGCGCGCTGCTCATGGCGAGCACGGTGAACCCGACCTCTTTGGCGCCCTGAAGGGAGGCCTGCAGCCGCGGCATGCCGGCCTCCACGTGCCGGCTGATGTTCTCGATGACGACGATCGCATCGTCGACGACGAAGCCCGTCGCCACGGTGAGCGCCATCAGCGACAGGTTGTTCAGGCTGAAACCGAGGAGATAGATCACCCCGAAGGTGCCGAGCAGGGAGAGCGGCACGGCGACGGCCGGCACGAGTGCGGCGCGCGGATTGCGCAGCATCACCACGACCACGGACACGACCAGCAGCAACGCCAGGAGCAAGCTGACCTCGACGTCGTGCAAGGACGTGCGGATCGCCACCGTGCGGTCATTGGTGACGATCAGGCGGATGCCCGCCGGGATGGAGGCGCGGATCTGCGGCAGCGCCGCCTTGATCGCGTCCACCGTGTCGATCACGTTGGCGCCCGGCTGCTTGCGGATGATCATGAGCACGGCGCTCTTGCCATCGGCGAGGCCGAGGTTGCGCACGTCCTCCACTCCCTCGCTCACCTTGGCGACATCGCCGAGACGCACCGCGGCGCCATTGCGATAGGCGATGATGAGCGAGCGATACTGCGCCGGGCGGGTGGCCGTATCGTTGACGTAGATCTGGTAGTGATGCGAGCCGTCGTCGATGGCCCCTTTGGGGGCGTTGGCGTTGGCCGCGGAGATCGCGGCCCGCACATCCTCGAGCCCGATGCCGTAGTTGAAGAGCGCCTCGGGATCGAGGTCGACGCGCACGGCCGGCAGCGAAGCGCCGCCGATCGAGACATCGCCCACCCCCTGAATCTGCAGCAGCTTCTGCTGGATGATGGTCGAGGCGGCGTCGTACACCTGACCCATGCGCAGCGTATCGGAGGTGAGCGCGAGGATGATGATCGGCGCATCCGCGGGGTTGAAGGCGCGGTAGGTCGGGTTCTGGCGCAGCGACCCCGGCAGATCCTGGCGCGCCGCCTGGATCGCCGCCTCCACATCGCTCTCGGCGCCATGGATGTCGCGGCTCAAGTCGAAGATGAGGACGATCCTGGAGTTGCCCTCCGAGCTCTTCGAGGTCATCTGATCGACGCCGGCGATGCCGCTCAGATGGCGCTCCAAGGGCGTCGTGACCGCGGTCGCGACCGTCTCCGGGCTGGCGCCGGGGAGCGAGGCCTGCACCACGATGGCCGGCATGTCCACCTGCGGCATGTTGGCGACCGGCAGGAGGAAGTAGGCGAAGATGCCCGCGAGCGCCAGTCCGCACGAGAGGAGCGTCGTGGCGACCGGATGGGTGACGAAGGGGCGGGAGATGTTCATCTAGCCCGCACGGGGTGCAAGTGCGCTCAGCCCCCGGGGCCTCGCTTCGAGAGGCATTTCCCGGGCCGCCGTGAATACGTCCGCACCCAGTCCGCGCTTAAGGATTGCGCCGCTCAT
The DNA here is from genome assembly GCA_019352035.1 of Pseudomonadota bacterium. Classification (GTDB taxonomy): domain Bacteria; phylum Pseudomonadota; class Gammaproteobacteria; order Steroidobacterales; family Steroidobacteraceae; genus 13-2-20CM-66-19. The sequence continues at coordinate 6,964 of JABBNZ010000137.1, forward strand.
GAGTGATCCGGCCTGGCAGAGCCTGGCCACTGCTCCCTCGAGACTCCGGCCCAGGCTTTCGCCCGCTTCGCCAGCCGATCGAAGAAGAGATAGATCACCGGCGTCGTGAAGAGCGTCAGCAGCTGGCTCACCAGCAGGCCCCCGGTGATGGAGATGCCGAGCGGGGAGCGCAGCTCCGAGCCCGTGCCGGTGCCGAGCATGAGCGGCAGAGCCGCGAAGAGCGCCGCCACCGTGGTCATGAGGATCGGCCGGAAGCGCAGGAGCGCCGCCTCGTAGATCGCCTGCGCGGGCGGCTTGCCGCCCTCGCGCTCGGCGGTGAGCGCGAAGTCGATCATCATGATGGCGTTCTTCTTGACGATGCCGATCAGCAGCACGATGCCGATGATCGAGATGATGTTGAGGCTCTGGCCGGCGATCATCAGCGCGAGCAGCGCCCCGATGCCTGCCGAGGGCAGCGTCGAGAGGATGGTGAGCGGGTGGATGTAGCTCTCGTAGAGCACGCCGAGCACGATGTACACGGTGGCGATGGCGGCGAGCAGCAGCAGCACCTCGCTCGTGAGCGAGGACTCGAAGGCGAGCGCCTCGCCCTGGAAGGTGGTGCTGATGCTCACCGGCAGGCGGATGTCGTGCTCGGCCTGGCGGATGGCGCTGACGGCCTCCCCGAGCGAGTGCCCCGGCGCGGTGTCGAAGGAGAACATCGCCGCGGGGAACTGGCCGAGATGGTCGATGGAGAGCGGCGCCTGGCGGATGCTGATGTGAGCGATCGAGCCCAGCGGCACCTGGCCGCCGCCCGCCGAGGGCAGATAGATGTAGTTGAGGGAGTTTGGCGTGCCGGACGCCAATTCCCGCGCCGCCAAACTCGGCATCTACAACGTCGAC
>JABBNZ010000003.1:0-24052 GCA_019352035.1 Pseudomonadota bacterium
GCGAGGACGTCCTTTTTCAGCTGGTCCACCCCAGCCGGGAGCAGCGCCCGCCGATACAGCTCGGAATCCCGCGGCGCGCGGGCGAACGGCTCGAAATACGCCAGCGCGTTGTCGTCGAAGTTCCCCGTCAGGGGGCTCTTCTCGTCATCGCCCAATCCCTCCTGATACACACGCCACGTGATGCCCGCGTGCTGCAGGCGCTCGGCGTAGGTGGTCCAGGTAAAGGGCTTCACGCCGCGGGTGTACAGCCACACGTCATTGTCGATGAACGGGCCCCCGCCGAGGCCTTGCGGGTCGATCGATCCGGTCCAGAGCATGACGCGGTTGGGGCAGGTCGGGCCGGCGATGGAGCAGAAGTAGTGATCGCAGATGGTGAACGCATCGGCCAGGGCGTAATGAAACGGTATGTCCGAGCGCAGGAAGTATCCCATCGTCATGTCGGTCTTGCTGCGCGGCCAGCCGTCGAGGCGTCCCCCGGCGATCGCCCCGTGCTGCGAGGCCCAGCTGTGATCGAGGTCCTGCAGGAATGCCGCGGCGCTGCGCCGCGTGTCGAGGTGAAACGGCAGGATGGCCTCCTCGGGACGGTGCATGCGCGGCTGGAACCAGACCGGCTTGCCGCCGGGCAGCTGCAGCGGGAAGCGATCGCTGTAGCCGCGCACGCCCGGCAGATGCCCGAAGTAATGATCGAAGGAGCGGTTCTCCTGCATGAAGACCACGACGTGCTCGACGTCCTCGATCGTGCCGGAGCGGCGGATGGCAGGCAGCGCGGCTGCGCGAGCCAGGCTGTTGCGCAGAAAGGCCGCGGTGGCCGTGCTCAATCCGGCGGATTTCAGAAAGTCGCGGCGGTTCATCGATGCGGCTGCGCAAGGGGCGACCGGTGGACGGACATTCTACCGCAGTGCGAGGGCCGGGCACGGCGGGCACGGCGGGCGCGGCCGGCGCGGCCGACGCATCTCGGCAAGTCGATGACGCAAATCGATCAGCCGCCGCCGGGGGCGGCGAGCCATACTAGTGCGAGGCGCCACCTGCGCGGCGGGGCACATCGCTGTGCCTGGGTGAGATTTTCAGCATCCAGTGTAGACCGCGGCCAACTGGCTAGTCATCACGGCATTGGTACTTTTCAAATGAACAGTCAGAGCACGGGCGAGAGGCGGTTTCCGCAGGAGGCGGCCGCGGTGATCATAGGCCAGGGAGGGATTGTCGGGGCCGCGGTCGCGCATCACCTCATCGAGCTCGGCTGGGACCACCTCGTCGGCATCGACAAGTCGGCCGTTCCCACCGACATTGGCTCCACCGCGCACGCCTCGGATTTCTGCTACATGACGAGTCACGACAGGATGTCGGTCTACACCACCCTGTACAGCCGCGAGTTCTACGAGCGCCTGGGGCATTACAGCCGGGTCGGCGGCCTGGAGGTCGCGCGGGTCGGTGACGATGAGCGCATGGAGGAGCTGAAGCGCAAGGTGGGCTCGGCCAAAGTCTTCGGCACGCGGGCGGAGCTCATTTCCGCGGCTCGCGCGAAGGAGTATTTCCCCCTGCTGGAGGAGGGCTCGATCCAGGGCGCGCTGTGGGATCCGGACGCCGGGCTCGTCGTTCCCCGCTCGCAGCGGGTCGCGGGCGTTCTCATAGAGCGCGCCGTCGCGAGCGGCCGCCTGCAGACCTTCGCCAACACGCCGGCGCTTGCCATTGATGTTCAGGACGGACGTGTACGCGGTGTGGAGACCCGCAAGGGCTACATCAAAACGCCGATCGTCATCCTCACCGCCGGCATCTGGGGTCCGCTGCTCGCCGCGCGGATGGGCTCACCGCTGCCGCTCATGCCTTTCGAGCATCCGCTCCTCTTCTTCGGACCTTTCGAGGAGTTCGCCGGCACGGGCAAGGAGATCGGCTACCCGCTGCTGCGGGACCAGGGCAATTCCTCTTACATGCGCGATACGGGCGATCCCAAGACCGCCGAGGGCGGCCAGCTCGAATGGGGCTATTACGAGCAGAACGAGCCCCGCCTGGTGCAGCCGCGGGATATCGCCGAGCCCGGAGAGGCCCGGCTGTCCCCGTCCATGCGCGAGATGGAGATCGAGCAGGTGATGCAGGGCTACGAGCGCGCGACCGAGCTGGTGCCGCTGCTCGGGGAGCTGGGTTGGGATGCGAAGCGCTCCTTCAACGGCCTCATGTCCATCACGGCCGATGGGTCGCCGCTCGTCGGGGAGTCCCCGGAGGTCGGTGGGCTATGGTTTGCCGAGGCCGTGTGGGTCAAGGATGCGCCGGGCATCGGCAAGGTGCTGGCGGACTGGATGACGACGGGGCAGTCCGAATGGGACTGCTCCAGCATCGACATCGCACGCTTCTACGCGGTGCAGAAAACGCCCGCGTACGTGTACGGCCGCTGCTTCGAGACGGCGAAGAAGGTCTACAACCCGGCCGTGCACCCGCGCGAGCCCTACCTCACCGGGCGCGACCTGCGCCGCGGACCGTTCTGGCCCCGGGAGAAGGAGCTCGGCGGCTACTTCATGGAGGCCGCGGGCTGGGAGCGCGCTCACGGCTATCGCGCCAACGAGCGGCTGCTCGAGACCTACGGCGAGCGCGTGCCGCAGCGGCGCAACGAGTGGGATGCCCGCCACTTCTGGCCCGTCTCCAACGCCGAGCAGCTGGCGATGAGCGACGGCGCAGGGATGGTCAACCTGTCGCACTTCGCCATCTACGACGTCTCGGGTGCGGATGCGGAGGCGCTCCTCGAGTATCTGTCGGTGGCCAAGGTGGGCGGCGCCACGGCAGCCGGGCAGGGGGTCTACACGCATTTTCTCGATGCGGCGGGCGGTGTGCACTCCGACTTGACGATCGTCCGGCTGGGTCCCGCCGAGTACCGTGTCGTGTGCGGCGGCAGCACCGGGCCTCGCGACCTCATGTGGATGCGCCACATCTGCGAGTCGCGAGGGCTCAAGGCGCAGATCGCCGACCGCTCGGATGAGATTGTCACCCTGGGTCTCTGGGGACCCAACGCGCGGCGTGTCCTGCAGTCGATCGCCGACGAGCCGGAGGCACTGACGCACGAGCGCTTTCCGTTCGCGACCGCCAGATCGATACGTGTGCGCGGCTTGCCGGTCTGGGCATTCCGCATCTCCTACGTCGGCGAGCAGGGGTGGGAGCTCTACCTGTCACCGAGCTATGGCCTCGCCCTCTGGGACCTGCTCTTCGAGCAGGGCGTCGTGCCGGTCGGCATCGAGACCTACGCCAATACCCGGCGGATGGAGAAGAGCCTGCGGCTGCAGAACGCGGACCTGCTCACGGAATACAACCTGTACGAGGCGGGTCTCGCCCGCGCCAAGGTCAAGGGGGATGACTTTCACGGCAAGGCGGCCTACCTCGCGCAGCGGGAGCGTGCGCGCCAGAGCGCCTACCTGTGCACCCTGACGATGCAAAGCAACGTCGACTCCCATGGCGTCGCCCGCTATCCGGTGGGCCAATGGCCGATCCTCGATCCCGATTCCCGCGAGGTGCTGATCGATGAGCTCGGCCGGCGCTCGTCCACGACGAGCATCGCTTATGGCCCGTCGGTCGGCATGAACATCGCGCTCGGCTACCTCCCGGCGAGTCACGCGCAGCAGGGGCGTACGCTCCTCATGGAGTACTTCGGCGAGCACTATCCGCTGCGCGTGGAGGCGGTCGGGCAGCGCGCGCTCTACGATCCCAGCAACGAGCGGCCGAAGTCCTGAGTCCGCTGCGAGCGCCTCCGCGGCTCGCGAAGGCTCAGCTCTCGCGGCCGGCCAGCGCGAGGATTTGCGTCACATAGGGGGCGAAGGAGCGCGCCGTCTCGAGGCGGAAGGTCGTGGCGCCGGTGCGCCACAACAGGATCTGCGCCTTCGCGAATACCGTGCGCGTGCACATGTCGGGCGGAAAGGATGCCGGGTCGAGGTCGAGGGGGCAGCCGGTATTGAGCGCAAGGGCCGCGCGCGCGCCGCTCACCTCGAAGCCAACCTGCCCATGACCGATGTCGACCAGGGAATGAGCCATTCCCGCCAGCGCGCGCTGCAGCAGGCCGTGCATCTCGGCGGCTGCATCGGCGGAGCCGAGCAACAGCCGCTCGTCGGGTCCGAGCCAGAGTGCCGCGCGAACATCACTGCGTACGGCACGGCAGGGCGTTTCGCTGCGGGGCAGCCCGAGCGCGTCCGCCGCGGCGGCCAGGACTTGCGAGCGGCCGCGCAGCACGAGGCGTGCGGCCGGGGGTAGTTGTTTCAGGAGGGGAGTCGGTGCCAGGACCTGCTGCTGCCGCGCACTGGACAGATCAACCATTGAGGCGGCTCCCTTGTGGGTCGTAGAAGACCGGCGAAGTGACCTGCACGGGGATGTCGCCATCCGGCATGGACACATACAGCGTCTCCCCGATCCTCGAGCGGCCGGCGCCCACCAGCGCGAGCGCAATGGAGCGGCCGAGCCTGGCGCTGTGATAGGAGGAGGTCACGTGGCCGAGGGCGGGCTCCGGCGCGCTTCGGTGTCTGCCCGGCACGATCTGCGCACCCTCCTCGAGAACCTGTTGCGGATCGCGCGTCAGGAGCCCGACCAGCTGCTTCCTGTAGGGCGAGGCCAAAGCGGGGCGCTCCAGCGCGCGCTTGCCGAGAAAGTCGGGTTTGCCTTTGCCGATGCTCCACGCCAGCCCGGCATCATCCGGTGTCACGGTGCCGTCCGTATCCTGGCCGACGATGATGTAGCCCTTGTCCGCGCGCAGCACGTGCATGGCCTCGGTGCCATAGGGAGTGATGCCGTGTGCCTGCCCGGTCTCGAAGACCGCCTGCCAGACCGGCAGGCCGAAATCCGCGGGCACGTTGATCTCGAAGCCGAGCTCGCCCGTGAAGCTGACGCGCATGAGGAGCATGGGGATGCCGCAGATCCGGCCGCGAGCCGCGCTCATGTGAGGCATGGCACCGGCTGAGAGGTCGAGTCCCTCGATGAGGGGCTCGAGCACGCGCCGCGCCGCCGGGCCCTGCAGGGCGATCACCGCCCACTGCTCCGTCGTCGAGGTGAGCCACACGTCGAGGTCCGGCCATTCCGTCTGGCGATAGTCCTCCATCAGCGCGAGCACGCCCGCGGCGCCTCCGGTGGTCGTCGTGACGTGAAATCGATCCGGCGCCATGCGCGCCACGACTCCGTCATCGTAGATGAAGCCGTCGTCCCGCAGCAGTATGCCGTAGCGGCAGCGCCCCACCGCGAGATTCGCCCACGCGTTCACGTACATCCGGTTCATGAAGGTCGCGGCATCCTTGCCCGCCACCTCGATCTTGCCGAGCGTGGAGGCGTCGAAGATGCCGCAGTGCTCCCGCACCGCGAGGCATTCGCGTGCCACGGCGGCGTGCATGTCCTCACCCGGAAGGGGAAAGTAGCGCGCGCGCTTCCACAGGCCGACGTTCTCGAAGACCGCGCCCTGGCGAGCCGCCCAGTCGTGCATCGGGGTGGCCCGTACCGGATCGAACAGCTCCCCGCGCGCGAAGCCGGCGAAGCTGCCGAAGCTCACGGGCGTGTAAGGCATGCGGAAGGTCGTGAGCCCGACTCTGGGCATGGCCTCGCCGAGCTCCCGCGCGACGATCGCCAGCGCGTTGATGTTGGAGGTCTTGCCCTGGTCGGTGGCCATGCCCGTGGTGGTATAGCGCTTGACATGCTCGATCGAGCGGAAGCCTTCGCGGGCCGCGAGCGTCAGATCGCGCGCGGTGACATCGTTCTGCCAGTCGACGAAGGCCTTCTCCCCGCTCACGCCTGGCGGCTGCGGCAGCGCTCCGGGCCGTCCCGCCGCGGCGCTCTCCGGGAGCGGGGCTTCGGGTATCGCCGCTGACACGGAGAAACCGGCATCGCGTGCGGCGGAGAGTCCCGCACCCGTGCCGTCGCTGACCGCGGCGGCGAGGGAGAAAACACCCCGGCAAGCGCCCACGGAGCGGACTCGCTCGACAGCCTGACCCGGCAGAAAGGCCGCGAGGCTCTCGTCCCACGCCAGCTTGCCGCGCGACTGCGAGAACAGGTGCACGCTCGGGGTCAGGCCGCCGGACATCAGGACCAGATCGCAGCGAATGCGGCGGACGGGTCCGGCGGGCGCGCCGGCGGAATCCAACTTCTGGATGCGGATGGCGCGAACGCGCAGCCGGCCGGACGTGCCGAGCACGGTGGCCTGTGTCTCCACGGGCAGGCCGGCGAGCCGTGCCGCTTCGAGGAGCGGCCCGTCGGGGGCGCCGCTACGCACATCGACGATGGCGCTGACCGACACGCCTGCCCGATGCAGGTCGAGCGCGGCCTGGTAGGCCGCATCGCAAGCCGTCACCAGCACCACTCGCGAGCCCGGGAGCACGCCGAAGCGGTTGAGATAGGTGCGGGCCGCTCCCGCGAGCAGGATTCCCGGCCGGTCGTTTCCCGGGAAGACGAGCGGACGCTCGAGGGCGCCGGTCGCGAGCACCACCTCCCTGGCGCGTACCTGCCACTGGCGCTCCCGCGGCTGGCCGGGGTCGGGCCGCGGCAGATGATCGCTCAGGCGCTGGTTGAGGCCGAGGAGGTTGTGCGGGAAATAACCGAACGCGGTCGTACGGGTCAACAGGGTGAGGCGCGGATGGGCGGTGAGCTGGCGCAACGTGCGCGTCAGCCAGCGAGCGGCCGGCTCGCCAGCGATCGCCGCCTCGGAATGCGCGGCCGGCTCGGCGAGCAGCGATCCGCCCGGCTCCGATTGCTCATCGCAGAGGATGACCCGTGCGCCGCTGCCGGCGGCGGCGGCGGCGGCGGCAAGTCCCGCTGGGCCCGCGCCCACGACGAGCACGTCGCAGTGGGCGAACCGGTTGGCATAGATGTCGGGGTCGGCTTGCTCGGGGGCCCGGCCGAGACCCGCGGCTGCGCGGATCTTCGGCTCGTAGAGCCGATGCCAGGCGCCTCGCGGCCACATGAACGTCTTGTAGTAAAAGCCCGCCGGAATGAACGGCGAGAGGAGGCCGCTCACGGCGCCGACATCGAGCTCGAGGCTCGGCCAGCGATTCTGGCTGAAGGCCTCGAGGCCCTCGTAGAGCTCCACCTGCGTCGCGCGCAGATTGGGCGTCATGCGTGCGGCGTCGCGCCGCACGGTGACGAGCGCGCTCGGCTCGTCCGCCCCGGCGCTAAGAACGCCGCGCGGACGGTGATATTTGAAGGAGCGCCCGAGCAGATGCACGCCGTTGGCGAGTAGCGCCGAGGCGAGCGTGTCGCCGGCGGCACCCGTGTACTCGCGGTCGTCGAACCTGAAGCGCAGGACGCGGTTGCGATCGATGCGGCCGCCGCTGGCCGCGCGCAAGTCGCCGCTCACGGCTGAGGCTCCCGCTCGCGGGAAGATGCCGCGGGCGGCCGCTCACCCACCCGATAGGTGGCGAGGAACTGATCGCGGGTCGTGTCGCGCAGCGCGTTGAAGAATCGGCCGCACCCGTGCGTGTGCCGCCAGCGCTCGGCATGGACCCCCTTGGCATTCTCGCGCCAGTAGAGGAACTCGGCCCACTGCTCGTCGCTGCACGCGGCGGGGTCGTGCGGGCGCGCGACATGCGCCTGGCCGCCGTAGACGAACTCGAGCTCGGGGCGCACGCCGCAATAGGGGCACTCGATCAGCAACATAACACGAGAAACCTCAGAGTGACGGCACAGCGGGCAAGGGCCGCCCTTTGCCCGCGGCAACGGAGCCTATGTCCGACAAACGCGCAGGAGCGCGTTTGGACGACCGGAGGTCGGCCCGACGGGCGCCGTCCAGGGATGGATAGGCGCAAAAACGGCCGCAGGGCAGTTTTTCCCATGGACTAATGCGCGACGGCAGCCGCCGCCGCCTCGTCGATGAGCCGGCCTTCGCGGAAGCGCTCGATCGTGAATGGCGCGTTGATCGGATGCGGCCGATCGTGCGCGATCGTCCAGGCGAACAGGTGCGCCGACCCCGGCGTCGCCTTGAAGCCGCCGGTGCCCCAGCCGCAGTTGACGTAAAGCCCCGGCACGGGGGTTCTCGCGATGATGGGCGAGCGGTCCGGGCTGACATCGACGATGCCGCCCCAGTTCCTGAGCATGCGCATCCGGCGGAACATCGGGAAGAGCTCGCAGATCGCCTCCAGCGCATGGCTGCTGATGTGCAGCCCGCCGCGCTGGGTGTAAGAGGTATAGGCGTCGGTGCCCGCGCCGATGACCAGCTCGCCCTTGTCGGACTGGCTGATGTAGGCGTGGATGGTGTTGGACATGACGACGCACGGGAAGATCGGCTTGACGGGCTCGGACACCAGGGCCTGCAGGGGATAGCTCTCGAGCGGCAGCCGCACTCCCGCCATTCTCAGGATGACGCTCGAGTGGCCCGCCGCGCAGACGCCGATTCTGCGGGCCTGGATGACCCCGCGGCTCGTCTCGAGGGCCTGTACGGCTCCGCGCGCGTCGCGGCGGATGCCGGTGACCTCGCAATTCTCGATGATGTCGACGCCGAGCGCATCGGCGGCGCGCGCATAGCCCCAGGCGACGGCATCATGCCTCGCGGTCCCGCCGCGCCCCTGGAAGGCCGCGCCGAGAACCGGATAGCGGATGCCGTCGGTCGTCAGCACCGGGCAGACGCCGCGCGCCTCCTCGGGCGTCAGCCATTCGTTGTCGACCCCGTTTGCACGGTTGGCGTGCACGTGCCGTTTGAAGACCTGCACGTCGTGAACCGTGTGCGCCAGCATCATGACCCCGCGCGGGGAGAACATGACGTTGTAATTGAGCTCCTGCGAGAGCCCTTCCCACATCTTCAAGGCGTGGTCGTAAAGGGCGGCGCTCTCGTCGCGAAGGTAGTTCGAACGGATGATGGTGGTGTTGCGGCCGGTGTTGCCGCCGCCGATCCAGCCCTTCTCCAGGACCGCCACGCTCCTCAGGCCGTGTTCCCTGGCGAGGTAATACGCCGCGCCCAGTCCGTGACCGCCGCCGCCGACGATGACGGCGTCGTAGGCGGGCTTCGGCTCTGCCTTGCGCCACTGCGGCTGCCAGTCGCGGTGACCGGACAATCCTCGCCTGAGGAGCGAGAGGCCGGAGAAGCGCTGCATCGTCTGATCCCTATGGCAGAGGCGGTAGGTCGGCGGCAGATCATGCCGGGCATCGAAGATCGCCACGAGCATGTGAGCGCCTGCTTCTTGAACGAATGCGACATGCAGGCGCGGCAGCTCGCCGCGCGGCCGCGCGGGGCGGATCCCGGGGCTTGACGGCGGCGCGTTGCCATCTCATCATTTGGCAGCCTTGAACGACTGTTCAAGTGCTTGCGCACCGCTACCAACGATAATTGCAAGTCACTGAATCGCCACGAGCCAAGCGCTCAGATGCACGGCAACCCCCGGCTCCATCGCGCACCTTGACCCCCTCTTCCGGAGCACCCAATTGAATAGACAATCAAGCTCTCGCCGGAAGGACTCTTCAGGCGGCGCGGACGAGCCCGAGGAAGCGCGCCGGCGGCAGCTCATCGAGGTCACGATCGACAGCCTCGCCGAGGTGGGTTACGTCGGCAGCACGCTTGCGCAGATTGCGCAGCGGGCCGGCGTCTCTCCCGGACTCGTGGCGCATTACTTCGGCGACAAGGACACCTTGTTAGAGGCCACTTTCCGTACATTGGCGCGGCGCATCGCCGAGCGCGTGCGCGAGCGATCCGACTCCGTGCGCACGCCGCGCGGGCGCGTGCAGGCGGTGATCGATGCCAACCTCGCGCCGGAGGAATTCGATCAGCGCACCGGCACGGCCTGGCTGGCATTCTGGGGACAGGTGCTGCACGTGAAGGGACTGAAGCGCGTGCAGGCGGTGTACCAGCGCCGCATGCTCTCCAACCTGCGTCACGCATTGAAGCGGCTGCTGCCCGCCGACGATGCGCGCAGCCTCGCGGCGATGATTGCGGCCATGATAGACGGAGTCTGGCTGCGCGCGGCGCTCTCGCGCTGGCAGGAGGCCGACAGCGAGAGCGCGCGGGCGTTGCTCACGGCGTTCGTCGACAGCCGGTTGAGGAGCGAGCCGCGAACGGCGCCACCGGGGGCGGCCGCGGCCGCTGGCGAGCGATCGGGCGCCATGCCTGGACCGGGTGGCCTGCCGCGGCGGACGATGAGCCCGGCTTCCTTCACGACCATCAACCCCGCCACCGGCAAGGTGTTGGCGCAGATCGCGGTGGACGGTCCCGCGGAGGTCGCCGCGGCGGTCGCCAGGGCGTCGGCGGCCCAGAAGCAATGGGCGAGCCTGCCGGGTGCTGCGCGGGGCCGCATCCTGCGGCGCGCCGCCGAGATTCTGCGCGCGCGCAACGCCGAGCTGGCGGAGCTCGAGACGCGCGATACCGGCAAGCCCATCCAGGAGACGAGTGTGGTCGACGTGCTCTCGGGCGCCGACTGTCTCGAGTACTACGGCGGCCTCGCCGGGAGTCTTGCGGGCGAGCACATCGACCTCGGCCCGCAGGCCTTCGGCTACACGCGCCGCGAGCCGCTCGGCGTCGTCGCGGGCATCGGCGCCTGGAACTATCCGCTGCAGATCGCCTGTTGGAAATCGGCCCCGGCGCTTGCCTGCGGCAACGCCATGATCTTCAAGCCCGCCGAGCTGACCCCGCTCACCGCGATGAGGCTGCGCGAGGTTTTCGCCGAGGCGGGTCTGCCCGAGGGAGTCTTCCAGGTCGTGCAGGGCATGGCGGATACCGGCCGCCTGCTCACGGCGCATCCCGGGATCCGCAAGATCTCCCTCACCGGCGAGGTCGGCACGGGCAAGGCGGTGATGGCGGATTCGGCCGCCTCGCTGAAGCAGGTGACCCTCGAGCTCGGCGGCAAGTCGCCCCTCATCGTCTTCGAGGATGCGGTGCTCGAGAACGCCGTCGGCGGCGCGTTGCTCGGCAACTTCTACTCGGCCGGCGAAGTCTGCTCGAACGGCACGCGCGTGTTCGTTCACCGCGCGGTCAAGGCGGCCTTTCTGCAGCGGCTGGCGGCGCGGGTCGGCGCCATGCGCATCGGCGATCCGTTGGATCCGGCCACGCACGTCGGGGCGTTGATATCGGAAGAGCACATGGGCAAGGTGCTGGCGTACATCGGCCGCGGCAAGGCCGAGGGCGCGCGGCTGCTCGTCGGCGGCCAGCGCGTCACGAGCGGCGATCTCGCGAACGGCTTCTTCGTCGCGCCGACCGTCTTCGACGAGTGCCACGATGACATGGCGATCGTGCGCGAGGAGATCTTCGGGCCGGTGATGTCGGTGCTGGAATTCGACGACGAGGAGGAGGTGATCGCGCGCGCCAATGCCACTGATTTCGGCCTGTCCGCCGGCGTCTTCACCAACGACCTGACGCGCGCGCATCGGGTGATCGCGCAGCTTCAGGCGGGCACCTGCTGGATCAACCATTACAACGTCACGCCGGTCGAGCTGCCGTTCGGCGGCGTGAAGCTCTCCGGGCTCGGCCGCGAGAACGGGCGGGCGGCGATCGAGCACTACACACAGCTGAAGAGCGTCTACGTCGCCATGGGCGGCGTCGAGTCGCCGTATTAGGTGTCGCCATGAGTGAGGAGACTTTCGATTACGTGATCGTCGGGGCGGGATCGGCCGGCTGCGTGCTCGCGGACCGGCTGACCGAGAGCGGGGAGCACTCGGTGCTCCTGCTGGAATACGGCGGCTCGGACCGCTCGCTGCTCATCCAGATGCCGGCGGCACTGTCGATTCCGATGAACATGCCGCGCTACAACTGGTTCTTCCACACCGAGCCCGAGCCGCATCTGGGCGGACGAAGCCTGCATACGCCGCGGGGCAAGGTGCTGGGCGGATCATCGTCCATCAACGGGCTGGTCTATGTGCGGGGCAACCCGCTCGATTACGAGCGCTGGGCGTCGGAGGGAGCGCACGGCTGGGCCTATCGCGACGTGCTGCCTTATTTCAAGCGCACGGAGCGGCGCGAGGGAGGAGGGGACGAGTATCGCGGCGGCGAAGGCAAGATCCATACGCGGTATGGGCCGCTCGACAATCCGTTGAACCACGTGTGGCTCGAGGCCGGCCGGCAGGCGGGCTATGCCTACACTAAGGACATGAACGGCTTCCAGCAGGAAGGCGTCGGGCGCATGGACATGACGGTGGGCGGCGGCCGCCGCTCGAGCGCCGCCAATGCCTATCTGCGCCCGGCGATGCGCCGGCGGAACCTCGCCGTGCGCACCCGCTCCCTCGCCCTGCGGGTGCTCTTCGAGGGGCGCCGCGCGGTCGGGCTGGCGTATCGCCGCGGCAACGAGGAGCACGTCGCAAGGGTCCGCCGCGAAGTGATCGTCAGCGCGGGTCCCATTCAGTCGCCGAAGCTCCTGAAGCTCTCGGGCGTCGGGCCGGCGCAGGAGCTCTCGCGGCACGGCATCCCGGTCGTTCACGATCTGCCGGGTGTCGGGGAGAACCTGCAGGACCACCTGGAGTTCTATTTCCAGATGGCGTGCACGCAGCCCGTCACGCTTTATTCATATACGAGCACGTTTTCCAAGGCGATGGTCGGGCTGCGCTGGCTCCTCACCAAGGGCGGCCTCGGGGCGAGCAACCAGTTCGAGGCGGGCGGCTTCATCCGCAGCCGGGCCGGTGTCCGCTACCCGAACATCCAGTATCACTTTTTGCCCATGGCCGTGAGCTACGATGGCTCCTCCCTGGCACAGGAGCACGGCTTTCAGGCGCACGTCGGGCCCATGCGCTCGCCGAGCCGAGGCTGGGTGCGGCTCGCCTGCGCGGATCCCAACGAGAAGCCCAAGGTGTTCTTCGACTACATGTCACGGCCTGAGGACTGGGAGGAAATGCGCGCCTGCGTGCGCCTCACCCGCGAGATTTTCGCGCAGCCGGCATTCGCGCCCTACCGCGGCCGGGAGATCCAGCCGGGCAGCGCCGTGCAGAGTGACGAGCAGATCGACGATTTCATTCGCGGGCACGTCGAGAGCGCCTACCACCCCTCCTGCTCGTGCCGGATGGGCAGTCCCGATGACCGGCAGGCGGTCGTGGATCCGCAGGCACGGGTGAGGGGAGTGGAAGGACTGCGGGTGGTCGACTCCTCGATCATGCCTTCGATCACCACCGGGAATCTCAACGCGCCCACGCTCATGCTGGCGGAGAAGGCGGCCGACCACATCCGCGGCAGGGCGCCGTTGCCGCCGGAAGAAGCGCCGTTTCACCTCGCCGCGAACTGGGAGACCTCGCAGCGTTGACGGACCTCAGGGGGAACGCCCTGGGCCGCTCGCTCAATTGCCTGCGGACGTGGGCGCCTCGCGATATCTCTCGACGGCGTCCCCCAGCGCCTCGCGCAGCGGCCCGAGCCAACGCTCGTAGTGCCGCCATTGCTCGAGGCCCTCGCGATAGATCGGCTGGCGCACCTGCTCGGAGCTCGCGGTCCTGACGCTGCGCGCGGTCCGGTGGAAATCGAGGCATGCGGACTCGGGCGGCAGTCCGCAATGATCGAGCAGACGGCGCACGCTTCCCTCCAGGTCGTCCACCACATCCTCGTAATGAACGTGCAGCACCTTTCCGGGCAGCACGCTGTCCCAATGCCGCATGAGCTGCAGGTAGGTGCGGTAATACCTCCCGATGTTCTCCAGACCGTAGGTGAAGGTCTGTCCCTGGGCGAAGAGCTGCTTGAAGTTGCTGAAACAGCAGGCCATCGGCTCGCGCCGCACGTCGATGATCTTCGCGTGGGGCAGCATCAGGTGAATGAGCCCGATGTGGCGGAAATTGTTCGGCATCTTGTCGATGAAGCGCGGCCGGCCGGTGGCCCGATAGGCGCGGGTGTCGCGCAGGTACTGCTCGCCGAGCCGGCGCAGATCCTCCGCGGTCATGCGTGTCAGGACCTCCGGATAAGCCGGACGGTCCGACTGCGCCTGACGGCCCTGCAGGCTTGCGACGATGCGCGGCACGTCGGCGAGCTCCTGCGTACCTTCGACTGCGGAGTGCGATGCGAGGATCTGCTCGATCAGCGTGGAGCCGGAGCGGGGCAGCCCCACGATGAAAATCGGGTCGGGCGCGGGTGAGCCGCAGTCCCCATGCCGGGCGAACAAGTCACCGGTGCAGATCTGCCGCTGCGCTCGCGCGGCGCACTCCAACGGTTCCGGCTGGTAGCCGCTCGCGGCGCGCTTGAGCGCATTGCCGCGGCTGTAGTACTCGAAGGATGGCTCGTACTGCGCGCGATCCTCGAGCGCCTTGCCGAGCGCGAAACACAAATGGTAGCGGTCGGTGGCGGAGGTGAGCGGCGCTGATTCCGCCGCGCGCATGCGCCCGAGCTCCTCTTCCGTGAACCGATAGGTCTTCAGGTTCGCGAGGCTCCAATAGGCCTCGCCATAGCCGGGACGGGCCTGCGCCGCCGCTCGGTATTCGGCCACGGCCTCCTCGGCGGCACCCAGGGTCTTCAGCGAGTGAGCGATCGAGAGGTGCAGCTCCGCGGGTTGCGCAGCGCCCGGCAGCAGGTTGCGATAGAGCTGCAGGGCCTGCTCGTGCCGCCCCAGTCCCACGAGCGTCAGCGCGTGGAGCGTGCGGTAATTGCGGTTGTCAGGCTCTGCCCCGAGCAGCCGCTCGACCTGCGTGCGAGCCTCGAGGTACAGATGTCGTCTGGCAAGGACCTGCGCATACTCGAAACGCGCCAGGTCGTAATCCGGCGCGAGCTGCAATACCCGCTCGAGCAGCAGCTGCGCGTCATCGAGCACGTCGCGCTCCATGCCGATGCGGGCGAGCAGGCGCATCGCCTCGACGTGATCGCCCTGCTTGCGCAAATAGGCGCGGATGAGTTGCTCGGCCGGCGCGAGCTCGCCATCGGAGAACAGAGCCGTGGCCGCCACGACCTCACCGGGCAGCCGCCCGAGGGCGGCGAGGTGCTCGGCGGCCTGCGCCGCCTGCTGCGGCTGTCCGGCCATGCGGTACAGGCCCTCGAGCAGCCGCCAGCTCGCCGGCAGCGCG
Source organism: Pseudomonadota bacterium (assembly GCA_019352035.1). Taxonomy (GTDB): domain Bacteria; phylum Pseudomonadota; class Gammaproteobacteria; order Steroidobacterales; family Steroidobacteraceae; genus 13-2-20CM-66-19. Next base: position 14,884 of record JABBNZ010000003.1, read on the forward strand.
GGATTGAAGTTGACCGCGCGCAGAAACGATTCGATCGCCTGCGGCGCCTGCCTCAGGGCGACATGGCAGTGCCCGCGCTCCTGGTAGAGCCCGGAGAAGCGCGGGTGCAGGCGCTCGAGCTCGGCCAGGGTAGCGAGCGCCGCGGGGACATCGCCCCCGAGCCGCTGGGCCGCGGCACGGAGGTAGAGGACGTCGCGATTCTCGGGGACCGAGGCGAGGAGGGTTTCGCAGGCGCGCTGCGCCTGCGCGAGCTGGCCTTCCTTGAGCAGCCCGCGAATGCGCTGAACTTCACGCTCCACCATGGGGTCACCGTCCGCGCCGCCGCCATCTTGCGGCCGGCGCGGGCCCGAAGCCCCGACCGGCCTACTTGAAATTGTAGCCGAAGGAGACCCCGATCACCCGCGGCCGCAGCGGCGTCTGCTCGATGATGAACTGATCGGTGCTGGTGAACGTGCTGGCGTTGGAGTTGGTCAGGTTCTCCCCGTGCAGGTCGACGTGCCAGTTGTCCTTGGAGACGCCGATGGCCGCATCGACCGTGGAATAGGCGGGGTTCTCGAATCGTCCGCGCGAGGTCGTGACCGACCCGCCCGAGAGGATCTCGGGATTGGCGCCCGCCTGCGAGAAGGAGTGGTCGGTGTGCCTGATCCCGATCTGCACGTACGGGAAGTAGTCGTCCACGTCCCACTCGTAGCGGGCGCGCAGGCTGAACTGCATCGGCGGCGCATTGGCGCTCGGCGCGCCGATGGGCCCGAAGGGATTGCCCACCGGGCTGCAGGTGCCGCCGCTGCATACCTGCGTGATCGGCTTGCCGTAGCCTGCGCTCGCGGGATTGTTGTCGATCAGCGCCGGGGAGTTGGTCTGGCTGCTCTTGTTCCAGTCCGCCCCGCCCTGCACCGTGAGCCCGGTCATGACCCGCACCACGAACGAGGTCTCGATGCCCTTGATGAGGAAGTCCTGCCCGTTCGTGTCGTAGAAGATGTTGCCGACCACGCCGGGATTGAAGAACTCGATCTGCACGTTGCTCCATTTGTCGTAGTAGACCGCGCCGTTCCACTGGACCCGGCCGAAGAACTGTGTCTTCCAGCCGATCTCGTTGTTCGTCAGGTTGTCGGACGTGTAGGACCTCGGAACCACGTATTGCGCCACCCCGTCCGGCCCGGTGCCGTGCAGCGAGCCGCCGTTCTGGTTGAAGCCTCCCGGGCGGAAGCCCTGGGAGAACGTGTAGTACAGCATCAGATCCGGGCGGACGTGCCAGGTGAGGTTGGCGCGCACCTTGTTGCCGTCTTCCGTGTCCGAGAGGCCCTTGGCATTGAGGTTGGTGCTCGAGCCTGACTGGCAGCCGCCGGGCGGAGTGCCCGCCTGGAAGCAGCCGAAGCTCGAGAGCACGCTTCCCGCCTCGGAATTGAGGAAGCGGAAGTGGCGCATGCCGCCCGTGATCGTCAGGACGTGCGGCACGAGATCGTAGCTGGTGGAGAAGTACTCGGCGATCTGCCGCGTCTGGCGCAGCTGGTCCTGGTAGAAGGAGGTGGTGTCGTTCTGCACCCCCGGATTCTGCACGGTGGTCCCCGGAAAGGTGCCGACGTTCGACAGGCAGCCCGTGTTGCCCGGTGTTCCCGGCGCGCCGTTCGACGTGCAGGCCGGAATGCTCTTGTAATGCCAGCCGGTCTGGTCGTAGAGCGCATTGTTCTCGTAGTAGAGGCCGGCGATCGCCCGCCAGCGCCAGCTCTCGGGCGTGGAGAGCCGGATCTCATGCTGCTGGTGGACGTTGCGCTCCACCGAGCGCCAGGTGGAACTCGGCGAGAAGCAGGTCGGCGTCAGCGCGTTCGTGGCGGAATTGGGCCCGTAGCACTGGTAGTAATCGGCGTACACGCCGCGCGCGTAGTTGGTGTAGTCGCCGGTCTGCTCGACATTGCGGTCGAGAAAGCCGCCGGTGTAGACGAGCGACAGCGGGCCGACCTTGCCGTGCACCGTCCAGGCGGTATCCTCGAACTTGTCCTTGTTGGATGCGTTGTTGAAGAGCGTCACCTCGAGCGGCGACAGCGCGGTGCCGTCGGAGGCGTACGGCTGCTGGTAGAAGACGCCCTGGGCGCTGAGACTCTGGTAGGACTGCGTGACGAGCAGGTCCCAGTCGTCATTGAACTTGTAGAGCGCCTCCACCCGGGTTCCCTGGTAGGTGACGGGATTGATGGCCCTGGCGGCCAACTGATAATTGTTGACCGTGGGGCTTCCGGGCGGAACGCAATAGCCGTTGTTCGGCTGTCCGTCCGGGCATTGACCGTTGACGGCGGGGTATCCGGCGTAGTGGATGCCGATGTCGGTGTTCTGGCGGGCGAAAGTGGCTGGCACATTGTCGATGTAGCCGCCGCGCCGGGCGTCGTAGATCACCGCGCGTACGGCCATGTGGCCCGCGATGACCGGCAGGTTCAGGACGGCCGTCACGTCGGTATTCGGGTCGCCGTGGGCCGTCGTGCCGTAGCCGGCCTCGACGCTTCCCGAGGTCGTGTCGAGCTGGGGCTTGTTCGTGATGTAGCGGATCACGCCCGCCTGCGCACCGGCGCCGAAGAGCGTTCCCTGCGGTCCTTCCAGGACCTCGATGCGCTGCAGGTCGGCGGCGTAGATGTCGAGATTGCGGTTCGGCAGCTGCACCGACTGATCGTCGAGGTAGATGGCGACGTTCGGCCAGAGGCCGGTCGAGCCGCTGCCCTGGCTGGCCTGCGAGCCCGCGCTGACGCCGCGCATGAAGACCTCGCTCTGGCCCGGGCCGTTGTTCGCGGCCGTGACGTTCGGCAGGTACTTCAGATAATCATTGAAGGTCTGGATATTGAGCTGCTGCATCGTGCGGGACGTCAGCGCCTGCATCGAGATCGGCACGTCCTGGATGTTCTCCGTGCGGCGCTGCGCGGTGACGATGACCGTGGCGAGCTGGTCCGCGCTGGCGGCCGTGCTGGTGGCGGTGGCGGCGCCGGAGGCGGCGCCGGAGGCGGCGCTGGTGGCGGCGCTGGCGTTCGGATTCGGTGGCGGGTCGGCGGCGGGCTGTGCGGCGAACGCCCGGAAAGCCGAGCCTGCCAGGATGGCGGCGACCGCGTACGGAACACTCGACTTCATGAGCTATTCTCCTCTTGGCTGTCGATTAGAGCCGACGACTCCGATACGGGATTGAATGGAACCGCCATGATCGCGTTATGTACCCGCCGCATGCAGCGGTTGCGGCGCTAGAGCGCGCCGCGCGGGCGCAAACCGATCCCGTCTCGCGCCTGGCAAGGCACGCCCCCATCGGACCGCGCGAGCTGAGAGTCAGTCGAACACGCGCGAGCGCGCGGCGTCGGTGTTCGTCATACGATTGGGCTGCAGGCGATGCGTGGAGGGGGAGATGCCGTAGGCATCCTTGAATTGACGCGAGAAATGCGCGCAATCGGCGAATCCCGTCTCGATGGCGATGTCGGTCATCGAGCGGTCCGTGTTCTGGATGAGCCAGCTCGCATACCGCATGCGCAGCTGGCGATACAGTGACGCGGGTCCCATGCCGACGTTCTCACGGCAGAGCCGCTCGAGCTGCCGCGTCGATACGCCGAGTTCCTCGGCGATGGCGCCGATCAGGATCGGGCGTGTCAGGTGCTGCTCCATGAGCAGCAGTGCGCGGCGCACGCGCGGCTCGCTGATCCCGTCCGACAGCGGGGGATGCGGCTGGGCGTCGCTCCCCTGGCGGGGGCGGTCGAACAGCAGCACCTGAGTCGCCTTCTGCGCCTGCGCGGGCCCGAGGTGCTGCTCGATCAGGTGGGTCGCCAGCGCGGCGGTGCCCGCGCCGCCGGCGCACGTGATGCGTGGACCGTCGGTGACGAACAACCGGTCGGCGACCACGGTGTGGGCCGGGAACGCCTCGCGAAAGTCCTGATAGTGATACCAGCTGACGCACGAGCGCCGGCCCTCCATCAAGCCGGCGCGGCAGAGGACGAAGCTGCCGGTGCAGATGCCGATGAGCGGGGTACGGGTTGCGCCGACCTCGCGCAGGTACCGGAGCGTCGCCTCGTCGATCTGCGGTCCGGCGTGGAGGATTCCGCCGACGACCACGACATAGTCGAGGGAGGCGGCGGGGAGCAGGCCGCTGTTCGGCTGCAGCATCACTCCGCAGCTGGCGCGAACCGGCTCGCGTCGGCACGACATGATCGACCACTGCACGTGCAGCGGGCGGCTGCGGTCTCCCTCGTCGGCGGCCAGCCGCAGGTGATCGATGAATACCGCGAATGCCGACAACGTGAAGTGCTCGGCCAGAATGATGCCGACGCGCAGTGCCGGGCGGGAGGCCCGCTCCGGCGGTGGAGACTTGTGAGACCCGCAGGAGTGCGGCATTGAACAGCCACTCAATGGACTGGCGCGACTCGCGCGACTATCTTCCGTCAGGCGCTGGCAGGATGCAAGGTCAAGTTCAAGTACCGATAAAAATACTGATTTAACAAAGAGTTGCGTATTTTCGGGTGGCTGGGGTCGAGGCGGGCATTGGTTGAACGATCATTTAGACGTCGGTATCGCAAGACGCCGCAGACGTCCCGGAGCGCCGGACGCCGCGGCTTCGGCCGGGGGCCGCCGCTCCTGGCTGGGAGGATGACTGAACGCCGCCCGATACGACTTGCTGAAATGGGCCGGTGAGCGAAAGCCGCATGCGACGGCGATGCTCGTGATCGGCATGGCGGTTTGCTGCAGCAGCTCGCGGCCGCGGCGCAGGCGCAGCGTGACGTAGTACTGCGCGGGGGTGAGACCGAGACTGCGGTGAAAGAGCCGCTGCAATTGACGCTGGGAGACCTCCGTCATGTGGGCCAGTTCCTCGAGGGTCAGCGGCTCCTCGATATTGGCTTCCATGAGCGCGGCGGCCTGGATGATCGACGGATGGCACCCGCCCAGGCGCGCGGCGATCGGGATGCGCTGGCGATCCTTGCTGTCGCGGATACGTTCCACGATGAACTGTTCGGAAATGCCGGCCGCGAGCATCCGGCCGATGCGCGGGGTGATCAGATGCAGGATCAGGTCGAGCGGGGCGATCCCGCCCGTGCAGGTGCAGCGGTCACGATCGACGACGAACAGATCGGGAGTGAAGACGATGCGGGGGAAGGTCTCGCGCAGGCCCCAGAGGTTCTCCCAGTGGATGGCGCACCGATACCCGTCGAGCAGTCCCGCTCTGGCGAGCGCGTACGCGCCGGTGCAGAGCCCGCCGAGGACGATGCGCTGGCGCGAGAGGCGGCGCAGCAGCTGAATGAGCCGCTCGTCGACCGCATGCGGCACATCGACGCCGCCGCATACGAAGAGGATGTCGAGCGGCGGCGAGTCTGCGATCCGCGAGGTCGGCGCCACGGCGAGGCCATTGCTCGCCGCCACCGGATCCCCATCCAGGGAGTGCACCGACCAGCGGTAGATGGTCTCCCGGGCGAGGTAGTTGGCCATGCGCAGCGGCTCGATCGCGCTGGTGAAGGCGATCATCGAGAAGTTGCGCAGGGTGAGGAAGCCGAAGCGCGTGAGCGGCGCGGTCATTCGTGCGTGATGGCGCTGAGCGTGGCCGGGCGCTACTTGAGCACCAATTGCGCCGGCGATCAAGAGCCGCAATGTCGATCGCGTTCAAAAGACCCGTCGCGTGCCGCACGCGCACGTGCTTCGAGGCTGGTCCGGGCCATGCGCGACGCGTACGATGGCCCAGCCGATTGCCTCGGCACGATCCATCTCACCGAGACTCGAAGGCGTGTTACAGAAAGAAACCACGGCGGGGACCGACAGCGGCATGGAGCACTTCGGCTACAAGGAATCGCTCGCCCGCAGCATCGGCTCGTTCGGCAGCTTCGCCGCCGGCGTCAGTTACATCTCGATCCTCACCGGCACCTTCCAGCTGTTCTATTTCGGCTTCGGCACGGCCGGGCCGGCCTATCTCTGGTCCTGGCCGATGGTGCTCGTCGGTCAGCTGGCGGTGGCGCTCTGCTTCATGGAGCTGGCCGCCAAGTATCCCATCGCCGGATCGGTCTACAACTGGTCGAAGATACTGGGCAGCCGGCTCGTGGGCTGGTCGTCGGGCTGGCTGATGCTCACCGCCTCGATCGTCACCCTGTCCGCCGTGGTGCTGGCGCTGCAACTGAACCTGCCGCGGCTGTGGAGCGGCTTCCAGATGGTCGGCGACGGCAGCAGCAGTTACGATTTCGCGGCCAACGCGGTGATTCTCGGCACGGTCCTGATCGTGTTCACCACGGTCGTCAATGCGCTCGGCGTGAGGTTGATGGCGAGGATCAACAGCGCCGGTGTCTTCATCGAGCTCATCGCCGCCTGCCTCATAGCGCTCTTCCTGGCAATCAACATCAAGCGCGGTCCCGCGGTCTTCTTCACCACGGGCGCCTACGGCGCCGGCAAGAGCGGGGGATATCTCAGCGCCTTCCTCGTGGCGTCGCTGGCCTCCGGGTATGTCATGTACGGCTTCGACACGGCCAGCTCCCTCGGCGAGGAGACGCTGGAGCCGCGCCGCACTGCGCCCCGCGCCATTCTGCGGGCCATCCTGGCCTCGTTCGTCATCGGCGGCGCCATCCTGGTGTTCGCCATCATGGCCGCGCCCAATCTCGCCGATCCGAGGATCGGCAGCAGCAGCGGCGGCCTGCAATACATCGTCGAGCAGGTGATGTGGGGGCCGCTGGGCAGGATCTTCCTCGTCTGCATCGTGATCGCGGTGACGGTATGCTCGCTGGCCGTGCATACCGCGGCCATCCGATTGACATTCGCCATGGCGCGTGACAATGCCCTGCCGTTCGGGGAGAGGCTCGCGCGGGTGAACTCGCAGACGCGGACGCCCATCGTTCCCGCGGTCGGGATCGGTGTCATTGCCGAGCTGATCCTGGTCCTCAACATCGGACAACCGAAGATCTTCACGGTGCTGACCTCGATAGCGGTCATCATGATCTACATGTCGTACCTGCTGGTGACGGTGCCGCTGCTGAGAAAGCGGCTGGCGGGGCAATGGCCCCCGGCGGATCTCGCGGCGGGCGGCTACTTCACCATGGGACGGTGGGGAATGCTCGTCAACATCGTCGCGGTGCTGTGGGGAGCGGGGATGGCGCTCAATCTCGCATGGCCGCGCGAGGCCGTCTACGGCACCCCCTGGTACAACACCTGGGGCGCGTTCGTGTACATTGCCGTGATTTTCGGGGCGGGCCTGTGGTGGTACGCCGTCAAAGGCCGCCATCATATCGGCACCCTGGCATCGCACACGCTGACCGCGGACGCCGCTTCACCGCGCAAGCAATCCGATGCGACGTTCGCTGACGAGGTCGACCGGGCAAGCCCCTGAAAAGGGGCCGCCGTCAGCCGCGGCCGGGACCCGCCGGGCGGCGCCCGAAGAGCAGGTAGGCCGCGAACGCCACCACGATCGAGATCGTACTGGCCCAGAACTCGCTCGCCATGTCCTTATCGAGGGCCATGGCGATGAGCACCAGCGCCATCGCCACGATCGCCGCATAGCTCGCCCACGGAAACAGCCACACCCGCAGCTCCGGCGGTCCGAGGCCGGCGCGCTCCCGCGCCCGCCGCAGCCGGATCTGCGCGGCGCAAGTCACGGCGTAAATCACCACGATCAGCGCGCCGGAGGCGTTCACCAGAAACGCGAATATCGCCGAGGGCGCCAGGGCGTGCGCGAGGATCCCGACGAACCCGGCGACACTGCCGATGAGGACGGAGCGCGCGGGCACGCGGCGCGCATTGAGGCGCACCAGCGCCCGCGGAGCGTCGCCGCGCGATGCGAGGACGAACAGAACGCGCGAGACGACGTAGAACGAGGAGTTCAGACACGACAACACCGCCGTCAGGATGATGCCGGTCATGATCGGGGCCGCGTAGGGCACCTTGATCGAGGCGAGAGCGATCACGAAAGGCGAGACGCCCGGCGGCACCTTGTCCCAAGGCACGATGCAGACGATGAGCGCGATCGATCCCAGGTAGAACAACAGGATTCTGCCGACGACCGAGGACACCATCCGCGCGACCGCGCGGGCGGGATCCGGTGACTCGACGGCCGCGATGGTCGCGATCTCGGAGCCCATCATAGAGAAGAAGACCGTCGTCACCGCCGTGACGATGGCGAAGGGTCCCTTGGGGAAGAGTCCCCCGTGCGAGCTCCACATCTGCAACGTGCCCTGATGGGGCCCCAGCGTTCCGAGCAGGAACGCGGCGCACGCCGCGATGAACACGAGGATGGCCGAAACCTTGATCGAGGCGAACCAGAACTCGAATTCCGCGTACGAGCGGGTCGACATCAAATTGACGGCGGTCATCGCCGCCATCAGTCCCGTGCCGATGAGACCCTTGGGGATCGCGGGAAACCATTGCTGCAGGATCACGGCCCCGGCGATGGCCTCCACGGGAATCACGATGATCCAGAAATACCAGTACAGCCAGCCGACGGTGAAGCCGGCCCAGTTGCCGAACGCGGCGCGGGCGAACTCGGTGAAGGAGCGGATGTCCGGTCGCGACACCGCCATCTCGCCCAGGCACCGCATGACGATCAACACCATCAATCCGGTGAGCGCGTAGGTCACGATCACCATCGGCCCCGTCGCGGCGATGGCGACGCTGCTGCCGACGAAGAGTCCGGCGCCGATGATGCCGCCGATACTGATCATCGTGACGTGCCGTGGCCGCAGCGTGCGACTGAGCTCAGGAGCTTCTTGCTCGGCGGGAGGGCCTGCTGCCGCGCTCGAGCCGGCCTCCAGAGTCCCGCTGCCGTCTGCCGGTGTATTCACTTCTCTCGGACCCCCTACCCAGCTGGTTATGAAGCGCTGGATGCGGGCATCCTGCCCGGTCCAGCGCCGTCGAGCCACAAAGCGTGGTTTTTGGCTCGACGTCCGCCGCCTGCGGCGGCGGGGCACCTCCGTGTGCCTGCCTACGGGCTCATCCCGCTTCAGTTTGCAGCGTTCAGGCCTGCGCCTCGGCGCCGAGCATGGCCTTGACCTCGAGGAAATCGCGCAGGCCGTACTCTCCCCACTCGCGGCCGTTGCCCGAGCGCTTGAAGCCGCCGAATGGAATGCTCATGTCTCCGGGTGCGCCGTTGATCGTCACCCGTCCGGCGCGGATCTTCCGGCCGACTCGGTTCGCGCGCGCGAGGTCGCGGGACCAGACATATGCCTGCAGGCCGTATGGAGTGTCGTTGGCGATG
>JABBNZ010000003.1:24062-118472 GCA_019352035.1 Pseudomonadota bacterium
CTTGATGGAGCGGGTGTTCAGATTTTCCCGCATCTTGGTGTCGTTGGCGATGCGGATGGCGTCTTCCTCGTCGCGATAGGGCAGGATCGCCAGCACGGGGCCGAATATCTCCTCGCGCGCGATGGTCATGTCGTTGCGCACGCTGGAGAAGATCGTCGGCCGGACGAAGTACCCTTTCTCGATTCCCGGGGGCCGGCCTACGCCGCCGATGATGACTTTGGCGCCTTCGGCGATGCCCTGGGCGATGTAGCCCTGGACCCGCTCGAATTGGATCTTCGACACCACGGGCCCCACGGCTGTCGTTTCCGACGCGGGGTCTCCGACGACCACCTCTTCAGCTGCTTTTTTGGCGAGCGCCTCGACCTCGGCCAGGCGGCCGGCAGGTACCAGGAGCCGGGTCGGCGCATTGCAGGACTGACCCGAGTTCTCGAACACGTGCTGTACCGTGTCTTTCACGGCGCGCTCGAAATCCGCATCCTCGAGCAGGATATCCGGTGATTTGCCGCCGAGCTCCTGGTGAACGCGCTTGACCGTGGCGGCGGCGATCTTCGCGACCTCGGTGCCGGCGCGGGTCGAGCCGGTGAAGGAGACCATGTCGATGTCGGGATGCGCGGCGAGGGCTGCGCCGACTTCGGGGCCCGTGCCGTTGATCAGATTGAACACGCCCGCGGGAACTCCCGCATCGTGCATGATTTCCGCCCAGATCGCCGCGCTGAAGGGTGAGAACTCCGAAGGCTTGAGCACCATGGTGCAGCCGGCGGCGAGCGCCGGGACGACTTTCGCCGCGACCTGGTTCATGGGCCAGTTCCAGGGAGTGATCAGGGCGCATACACCGACGGGCTCCAGCGCCAGTCGGGCGGAGCCGCGTCGCTCCTCGAACTCGAACGTCTTCAGCAGCTCGATCATCGCCGTGATGTGGCCGAGACCGGCACCGGCCTGCGACCCCTTGGCCAGAGCGGCCGGAGCCCCCATTTCGGCGCGCATGGCGGCCGCGATCTCCAGGTAGCGCTTCTTGTAGATCGTGCGGACCCGCTCGAGGAGCGCGCGCCGCTCCTCGCGCGAGGTCTCGGCGAAGGATTCGAACGCCCGGCGCGCGGCGGCGACCGCCCGATCGACGTCCTTGGCGCAGCCCAGGGAAATGACTCCGGCGGGCGCCTCGGTCGCGGGGTCTATGACCGTGAACTCCCTCGGCTCGACCGGCTCGACCCAGCGGCCGTCGATGTAGAACTTGCGGTACTCGTACGCCATGGCGGCCTTGCTGCTCGATGGAATTGATGCGGGGATCTTACTACGCCCACGGGGTGGCCCAGCACTTTCGCGGATTCCACCCATCGCGGCCTGCGGCATCCCCCCTCGAGGGAGTTTGGCTCGAGGAAGTCAGACGTTCAGTGCGATTCTCCGACGCGGGCGATCGCCGCCGACAGAAGCTCCCGCACCTGCTCCGCTGTCGCGCGTAGAGCCGGATTGCCCGTCCGTTCCAGGCTGGCCACGGGGTCCACGCCGGCAACTTCCACGCGGTGGTCCGGAGTCTCGCGCACGATCACATTGCAAGGCAGGAGGACGCCGAGCCGCTCCTCGGCCTTGAGCGCTTCGAAAGCCAGGCGCGGATTGCAGGCACCGAGGATGCGGTACTTGGGACTGTCCACCCCGAGCTTCGTCTTGAATGTCGCTTGCACGTCGATGTCCGTCAGGACTCCGAACCCCTGTTCCTTGAGCCTGGCCGTGACATCGGCGACAGTGGTGTCGAAATCCTTCGAAACGGTCTTGGCCAGGTAATAGCTCATGGGCATCTCCAATTTCAGGATGCGCGCCTGGAACGCGCGCGACGGGTGATCGTGGGCCCCGGGGGCGGGCTGGGCGGAAACACCCGAAGCAAAAACCGAAGTCACCCCGCCGGGCAATCAGTACTTCTGCGCACGGGCGGCAGGCGAGGCGCATGGCAGAGTTGGCGCTGGAGGTCGGTGACATGGAATCGTGGGAATTGCGGCAGGGCTTCTCCTCGAAGGCGCGGGCTTCGCTTTGCGCGCGTTCGATGCTCGCGCTGCTGACGCTGGGATTCGCGCCGGCGGCGTTCGCAGCGCCGGTCCCGAATACCTGCGAGATTCACTATCCGGGCGATGCCGGCATTGCGTGGAGCTGTCACCGTATCGCGCGCCGCAACACGCTCACCGGCCTCTTTGGCTCGCATTGGCCGGAGGTCCTGCGCTTCAACCGCATCGACCGGCGTCATGTTTATCCTGGGGTGCGCATCAAGGTGCCGGACGACCTGCGGCAGGTGCGAGACTTCACGCCCTTGCCGGCAACCTACGCACCCGCGGCCGAGGACGCCAAAGTCATTCTCATCAACCTCACGGAACAGTTCCTGGGCGCCTACGCGTACGGCAAGCGGGTCATGTCCTTTCCGATCACCTCGGGAAATAACACCGTGCCGGCGCTGCGCACGCCGGATGGCAATTTCAGGGTGACCGCCTACGACCGGCTGCACAGCTCATCGCTCTACGATATGGCCGACTCCGGCAAGCCGTATCCCATGCATTACGCGCTGAGATTCCTCATCGACAGCCGTGGGGTCGCGGTCTGGATCCACGGGCGCGACGTTTCGGGCTACGCGGCATCGCACGGGTGCGTGGGGCTTTATGACGAGCAGATGCAGAAGGACTATTACCGCTATCCCGATCATCCGGTCCTGGAGGATGCGCGGACGCTCTACGAATGGGCGATCGCGCCGCATCCCGACGACGGGCACTTCCATGAGCTTGCGAACGGACCGACGGTACTGATCGTGGGGCAGGCCCCGGACTTCCCGCCGCTGCGGCCGGGGAGCGCGCAGCCGCCGCCGTCTCCGAAGACGGCCGCCGCGATCGCGCCCGCGTTGGGGTGCGGCATCGGGCGCGAGTCGGTCCTAACTCTCAGACTGCCGCCGCAGGCCCACCCAGAGGAAGAGGAACGGCATGAGGTACATCAGGACATTGCCGAGGACGTTGCCGCGGACTCCTGTTCCGGCGGTTGAGTAGGGGCCGCCGAACGCCTCCGCGGTCGACCAGACGGCCAGAGAGTAGGCGATGCCGAATGGAATGGCGAGGCGCAGCCAGCGCCCGCTCAACAGCGCCACCGCGATCGCGGTCTCGGAAAGTCCCACGAGGATGGCGATCGGAACCGCCCCGATGGCGTGGATGACCGTGGCGACGAACCCGAGCCAGGCCGCGATCCAGGCAGGCTGCCCCGGGATGGCCGAGGTGATCTGGCTGGTGAAATGAAACAGGAAGGCCGGCACCCACTTCAGGGCGGCATCGAACAGCCACAACAGCCCGAAGCTGATCCGGCCCGCCTGCCACAGCCGCTCCGAGGAGCCGGGCGCTGCGGTCTTCGCGCCTTCGATGGCCGGCGCCACTGACAGCACGAAGAGGAAGGCGATCGCATAGGCCACGAACACACCCGGGTCTGTCTGGCCGCCGGCGTAGGGAAACCCAAACCCGTTGAGGAATACCCAGCAGATCGCGCTGTAGACGATACCGGCCTTCGCCGCGAGGCCGACGTGCCTGCGCGCCAACAACGCGACGCCGAGCAGCAACGCGATTACGACCATGCAGCCTGCGACGATCCGCGGACCGAGCGCCTCGGTGCCGTGCACCGCCGCCAGCAGCAACGGCCGAACACCTTCCGGGACCTTCGAGGCGGGCTTTGCGAATGCATGGATGAGGTTCGCCTTGGCCGCCGGGACGGCCAGCCACGCCATGGCCTGAAAGGCGGCGTTCGCCAGCCAGATCGCGCCGAATACCCCCGTCAGAACGCCAAAGGCCGCGCTCTGCGCGCCGTCGAGTCGAGCTGCCAACTTCATTTTGATCCTTTCCTACGGACACGCATTCGAAGGAGCTTACATCAAGATCGAGGCGCATGGCGCGCGCCACGGGCGGACGGCGGGGGCGCCCCGGCCTGCCTGGGGCGGCCGCGCGCACAGGCCGCAAGGCCGATGTAGTAGACGATGCCTGCGGCAATCCAGCAGCCGCCGAGTACCTTGGCGGTGCGATCCATTCCGTAGAGCACATACAGGATCACGGCGAAGCCGGCGAGCGGCAGGAGCAGATGCCGCAGCCAAGCGCCGCTGCGCTGGCGGATGAAGTGATGCCAGGCGACCGCCAGATGCAGGAGCGCGAAGCTCGTGAGCGCGCCGAAATTGACCACGCGAGTGAGGTCGTCGATGCGATGCGTGAAGAGCAGCCCGACGAGCAACGATATGCTTGCGACGAGGAGTGTGCTGACGTAGGGCGTCTTGAAGCGGGGATGCACCGCGGCGAGGACGGGCGGCAGCTTGCGATCGCGCGCCATGGCGAAGAGCACGCGGGCGACCGCGGCCTGGGCGGCCATGGCGTTGGCGATCCCGAATGAGATCACCACGGCCAGGATCGCCGTCAGACTGAGAGCGGGGCCGCCGGCGCGGGCGGCGATCTCATAGAACGCCGTCGCCGCGGAGGCAAACCGCATGCCGCGCGCGAGATCGGCGGCGATCCAGGTCTGCAGTATGAAGAGCGCTCCGATCAACACCAGCGAGAGCAGCGTCGCCCTGGCGATGGCGTTTCGCGCTCCAGCGCTCTCCTCCGACAGTGTCGAGATGCCGTCGAAGCCGAGAAACGACAGGACGGCGATGGAGGTCGCGCCCGCCACGGTGCTCAGTGAGAAGTGGCGCGGGTCGTAGAGCGGGGCGAGCGTCAGCCGGCCGGCTCCCGCGCCTGCATGCAGCGCCAGCGCCCCGAAGATCACGAACAGCGCGAGCGTCAGGAGCTCCAGGGCGAGGAGCACCTTGTAGAGGCGCGCCGTGAAACGGATGCCGAGCAGATTGGCCGCCGCGTTGAACGTGACGAAACCCACGAGCCAGGCCCACTCGGGGACGGCGGGCAGGATCGGTTGCAGGGCAATCGCCGAGAAGAGGTAGAGCAGAGCGGGCACCAGGATGTAGTCGAGCAGGATGAGCCAGCCAGCGAGAAAGCCGGCGAATTCGTGCAGCCCCCGCTGCACATAGGCATACACCGATCCTGCCAGAGGGAATGCCTGTGACATCGCTGCGTAGCTGAGCGCGGTGAACAGCATCCCGGCCAGACCGATCAGGTAGGCGAGGGCGACCATGCCTCTGGCGTCCTGCCACACGAACCCGAAGACCGCGAACGGGGCGATCGGCACCATGAAGATCATCCCGTAGACGATCAGGTCGCTCAGGGTGAGCGCGCGATCGAGCTGGTCCTGATAGCCGAATTGCTCGAGTGACATGTACTTGCTTTCGCGGCCCCGCGGGCCTGCCTGCGACGATCGAGTCTAGCCCACCGCACGTGCTAGAGTGCAACGGCATGGCGCACCGTCATACGATCCACGCGCAGCACTACGGCTGGGACAATAGCCTCGAGCCGGTGGTGCGTATCGCGCCTGGCGAGTCGCTCGAATTTGAGGTGACGGATGCCTCCGGCGGCCAGCTGTCCCGGGCGTCGGCCGTCGAGGACGTCGGCCGGTTGGATTTCGCCCGGGTCAACCCGGTCGCAGGTCCGGTGTACGTGGATGGCGCCGAGCCCGGCGACATCCTCAGGGTGACAGTGCTGTCCTTTGCGCCATCCGGGTGGGGTTGGACGGCGAACATTCCCGGCTTCGGGCTCCTGGCGGAGGATTTCAAGGAGCCGGCGCTGCATCTGTGGAGTTACGACAGTCAGGCATTGACCGCTGCCGCTTTCGGCTCATGGGCCAGAGTGCCGTTGAAGCCGTTTGCGGGCACAATCGGAGTCGCCCCTGCGGAGCCCGGATGCCATAGTGTCGTGCCCCCACGCCGGGTCGGCGGCAATATGGACCTGCGCGACATCGCGTGCGGAAGCGAGCTGCATCTGCCCGTCGAAGTGGCCGGCGCGCTGTTTTCCGTAGGGGATACTCACGCGGCGCAAGGCGACGGCGAAGTCTGTGGCACGGCGCTCGAGAGCCCCATGCGCGTGGCGCTGAGATTCGACCTGATGAAGCAGACGCCGCTGGCGTTTCCCCGGTTGCTCACATCCGGTCCCGTGACGCGCCATCTCGATCAGCGGGGCTACCGGGTGACGACGGGCATCGGTCCGGATCTGATGGAAGCGGCCCGCGCGGCCCTGCGCTCGGCGATCGACTGGCTCACGCGCGAGCGCGGCATGCCGGCGATCGACGCCTACCTGCTTTGCAGCGTCTGCGGCGATCTGCGCATCAGCGAGATCGTCGATATGCCCAACTGGACCGTGTCCTTCTACTTTCCGCGCCTCGTGCTCGACTGACTCAGCTGGACTCGACACTCTCCTCGGTGATGAAGCCGGCCGGCAGAATCAAGGTCGGCGAATCGTCTTCTTCGGAGTCGAGCTCCTGCGGCGGCAGCACGCCCGCACCGCCGGCGCCGAGACACCGCAGAGCTTCCTCGGCCTCGACCGGGCCGCAGTAGAAGTTTCCCTGGCCGAAGTGGCAGCCCATCGCCTCCAGCGCATCGGCGGTGGCCTGCGACTCGACCACCTCGGCGATGGGCGTGAGCCCGAGGCTCGAGGCGAGCTGGACCATAGCCGATGCGAGGCTCGCG
The DNA here is from genome assembly GCA_019352035.1 of Pseudomonadota bacterium. Taxonomy (GTDB): domain Bacteria; phylum Pseudomonadota; class Gammaproteobacteria; order Steroidobacterales; family Steroidobacteraceae; genus 13-2-20CM-66-19. Next base: position 30,628 of record JABBNZ010000003.1, read on the forward strand.
CCGCCGTGCTGCGAGGGGCTGGCGCCCACCCACGGCCGGTCGATCTTGACGTAATCGAACGGGAAGAGCTGCAGGTGGTTGAGCGAGGAGTAGCCGGTGCCGAAGTCATCGAGCATCAGCTCCACCCCGGTCTGGCGCAGTCGCTCGAGCGTCTCGCGGGCGGCCACCACGTTGCTGATGAGTCCGCCCTCGGTGAGCTCGAATTTGAGCGCCTGCGGCGGTATGGCGCTCTCGGCCAGCTGGCCCGAGACGTAGTCGCTGAGCTGCGGGTCGCGCAGCACCGCCGCCGACAGGTTGACGCTCAAATAGAAGTCGGTGCCGGCAGGCAGGCGCCGCCGCCATTCTCTGGCGAGCATGCAGACGGTGCGGATCGTCCAGCGGGTGATCGGCACGATGATTCCGGTCTCCTCGGCGATCGACAGGAATCGCTCCGGGCCGAGCATGCCCTCGATGGGATGCCGCCAGCGCAGCAGCGCTTCCGCGCCCACCGCCTTGCGGCCGCGCAGATCGACGATCGGCTGGAAGAGGAGCTTCAGCTCGCGGCGCTCCAGGGCAACAAACAGGTCGGCTTCCAGGCTGACGAGAGTCGCCGCGTCACCCGCCATGGCGGGTGAGTAGGCGATGCTCGCGATCTGTTCCTGACGCTGGGCCACGGACAGGGCGACCTGCGCTTCCTGCATGAGCTGCTCCGCGCGCTGCGGCCAGCTCTCGAGGCAGCTCATCCCGATGCGGGCGGTGATCGCGAGGCGGTGGCGCCTGAGCTCGAACGGCTCCTGCAGCAGCGCCTGCAGCTCGCTCGCGAGCCGCGGGGCCGCATCGCCCGAGCCGAGATCCGGCACCAGCAGGGCGAACTGATCGCCGCCCCAGCGGGCCAGCACGGAGGAGGGGGGCGCCGCGCGTTGGAAACGGCGGCCGGCCTGCACCATCAGCTCATCCCCGGCCGTATGGCCGAGCGTCTCGTTGATCAGCGGGAAGCGCTCGATGCCGATCAGGAAGACGCCGATGCGGCGGCCGCGGCGGGTGCGCAGCCCGCGCAGCGTGCGATCGAGCTGTTCCATGAAGTAGTAGCGGTTCGGCAGCCCGGTGAAGGCATCATGGAAGCGCGCGCGATCGACGCTCTGCTGCAGGTTCTCGCGCTGCTCGATCTCGTGCGCGAGACGCTGGTTGGCCGCATGCAGCTGCCTGCGCGCCGAGGAGAGCGAGGCGCGCAGGCGCAGTGTCCGATGCGTCAGGTCGTGGGCGGTGAACGTCAGCAGCCAGGCGATCACGGCGAGAAGGCCGATGTCGGTGGCGAGCGTGCGCGTCGGATACCAGCCTCCATGAGGGCGTATCTCCAAAGCCAGCGCGCCAGGTGAGGCGAATGGGAAGCCCGGCGGCGCGTGAATCACGCCGACGGCCGGGTCGCTCAACGGCGTGATTCGCGATGCGGCGAACGTCCTGGCATATCCCCCCGCGGGATCCCGCTGCACGAGCGCGAAATCGCTGCCGGCGCCCACCGCGCGCGTGAGCTGCGCGCGGGCCAACAGGCGATCGAGGTTTGCATAGGCGACCGCCCATCCCCCGTGCGGCGCCGCGCCGCGCGTGGCCTGACGGGTGAGCGGCGCGCGCGCCGCGATCAGCCACTCGCTGCCCTCGCGAACCGGTCCCAGCAAAGCCGCCGAGGGCGCGCCGCGCGCGGCGGCCTGCCACTCACGCATGATCGCCTTGGCGACCTCGGCGTTGGAGCGGCCGTAGGCGAGGATGCCGCCGCCGTTCGCCGCCTCGAACACTCTGAAACCGGACTTGGCCGGTCCGTTCGAGGTGCCCTGGGTGGCAGGGGGCGTGGCGCCCCGTGCAGCTTTCGCCGCGCGTGCGGCGAGCTCTTGGAGCTGCCGCTCCATGGCTCGGGCGCCGTGTGCGGCGGCGGCCTGAGCGGCATTGCGAGCCTGTTCCGCCCGCTGTTGCACGCTCAGGACGATGAGTCGGGATCCTGCGGCCACGACCGTCACGAGCACCAGGAGCGCCGGAAGCCAGGTCGAGCGACGCCTGAGAAACTGAGGGAGGTTGAGGCTCATGGGGCCGATCATCCCGCGTGAAGCGTGCAGACGACGGTGAGCGTGATGCGCGTCTGACCGGCGACTTTCAGGTAATCCCCGAGGATCGACCAGTCCGTGCGGCCGAAGGATTTGGAGAGGCCGAGATATCCTTCGCGCAACTGCGGCGCCGGCCCCGTCAATCCGGTGTAGAGGTTGACGACCGGAGGTGCCACATGGCCTGCCGCTCCCCCGAGCAGCCAATTCACCGCCCTGCCGTAGTGATTGATCTGCAGCGTCTCGATCTCGGTACCGAGGTTTCCGGTGACCGACCGCGAATACGAGACGGTCGTCTGCAGTTGCCGTGTCCAGAGCACACCCAGAGCCACCTTGGGCAGTGCGCCGTGCGACGTGTCGATATCGTACTGATGAGCCTGGAGCTGTACCGTGACCCGGCCGCCGAACGTGCCGGCCACCCCGGCGCCTTCCACCTGGTACTTGAAGTGGTGAGCACCCTGATACAAGTCGATGTCGCCGCTGCCCAGGTGGACCTCGCCGGAGAAGCTCCATTTCGCGGCCGCGTTGCCGGTGTTGACCGAGCCGGAAAGCGAGCCGAATGCCCAATGCGCGTCCGCGAGCCGTTGGTATTCGCCTGCCACGCCCAGCACGCCGGAGTTGAAATCATGCAGCCAGGTGAGCGAGCCGCCGCCGCCGCCGTTCGCGCCGGTCAGCGTCGAGCCGTTGGCGCTGAAGATCAGGCTGTCGGTGGACGGGGCCGCCGGTGGCGGAGGAGGGACCGCGGGGGAAGCGGCCGCGGCGGCGGGTTGGGGCGAGAGGCAGGTCGCCGCGAGGACGAGCAGGGGCGAGTATCGCAAAGGTCTCATCGTATCCTCGGCAGTGAGGCGCCCGGGAGGCGGGCGCCGAGGAGGGGTTCGTCCAGGCTCTCCGCCCGCGCGATCGGCAGGAAAGCGACCACACACAGCCGCTCCTGCTCGCCGGGGAGCGCTACGGCCGTGCTGGTCACCTGGAAGATGCGCGGCACGATGCGCACGTGCATCTTGCGCCGGCCGGTCAGTCCGGGCTCCCACCAGCGCGGCGGGGCATCCGGCTGCGCGAGCAGCGTCGAGGCGTCAGCACCGACTCGAGCCGCGCTGAAGAGCGCGTGCGCCGGCCTGTTGAAAGCGAGCACCCGGTCCTGCGCGTCGACGAGGATCGCCTGCTCCGCCACGTCGAGCGCGGCCCGTGCGGCGAAGGCATCCGTCATCTCCTCGATGAGGATCAGCGCGAGACGCCGCCCCTTGTACGGGATGTGCTGCACCCGGATCCGCGCGAGGCAGACCTCCCCGCCGCGGCGAAATACGACATGCTGTGCCTCGCCGCCCGTCCCGTTGACCAGCTCCTCGACGATCTCAGGATAGGAGAACTCGACCGCCTCCGTGAGCTTGCGGCCGACCGCGGGCGCCCCGCCGGCGGTGAGACGCGCGAGCTCGGCGCTTTCCGATACGACATGATGGGTGCGCGCATCGACCAGCATGGCCGGAAGCGGCAACTCCTCGATGAGGCTCGCCCACAGCTGCCGCCCGCGCTCGGCCTCCGCGCGTGCGGCGGTCAGGTCGGCGTGAAGGCGGTCGAAGACGGTGCCGAGGTATTCGGCGGCAAACGCGCATGCGATCATCAGCACGCCGAATCCCTCGAGCAGCACGAGGAAGTAGCCGGGAGGGGCATAGAACCCTGGGAAAGGCCCGCTTGCCGCGGAAGGGCCGCCAAAGGGGCCGGTGAGCCAGGAGGCCCGCGGAGCGAGTCCGCTCGCATACCAGCGCAGCTCCGGCGACTCCATCAGCGCGACCGCCGACACCGCGAGTATGGCCAGAATGGCAACGGCATAGGGTTGCCAGCGGGAGAGGAAGATCGCGCCGATGACGGGCAGCACGAACACGAGCAGGAATGCCGGATTGTGAACCCCGCCCGCGTAATGCCAGATGAGGGCGACCACCACCACGCCCACCGCGTGCAGGATCGCCAGCGCGCGCTTGCGCCAGCGGTTGACCCCCGGGGCGGGCGCGGTGAGCATCGTGAATCCGACGTGAATCCCGGCGAGGGCGAGCAGCCCGAGCAGTGCCGCGCCGACCTTGATATCGAATGAGCCGAGGATCCAGGGAAGGCCCGCGGCGAAGAGCATCGAGAAGATCGCGAGCAGCCACAGGTCATCGAGCAGGTGCACGCGCGGATCGATCCACGTGGGCACGGGGAGGAGCTGGGTGCTGTCGGGAGACTTCATCCGATCCTCGGCGCTTCCTCTCCAGCATTCATGCTGGAGAGGAAGCGCCGCCTCTCAATTGCAAGGTATCGCGGACCTGTGTTAATACACAGCCCGTCGGCATATCGGCCCTCAGGCCATCGGCAGGCGATCGATGATTTGTCGGGCGGCTCGTGGAAAGCGAGTGCAACGGCACGGTGGCTTCGGCTGCGAGTGTGCGTTGGGTAAGGGTACATGGTTGTTTCCGGGCTAGAACGTTAGCCTCCTGATTCTGGAAATCCCCTCCTTTGAAGGAGGGGAAGACGTTAAGAGACTCTCATCGCCACCAGCTGCCGCCCTGTCGGGCGGCGACGGTCGCCGAGGACGGACCGAAGGAGTTGTGGTCGAGGAAGGGCGCGCTCGCCACTTTGCGCCCGTCGGGACCCTCGAAGTCTTCCACGCGAAGCGCAAAGGCATGCGGCTTGAGGACATGATTGCGCCGCAGGATCGGGGCATCTCCGATGACGTCGATGCCGTCATAGCGCGGCTCGATGATGATGTTGTCCACCACCGTGCTCGGGTCACGGGCATCGCCGAGCACGAACGCCATGCCGTAGGCACAGTCGTACAGCCGGTTGGCGCGCACGAGCGTATCGCTCGAGCCGCGCACCATGATGCCGTACGCGGTGAGCCCATTGATCTCGTTGTGCTCGATCAGCACGGCATGCGCGCCATCGGCGAGGATGCCCATCCCCGCGCCGCCGCTCACGCGGTTGCCGCGAACGATGGCCCCGCCGCCCACCAGATCGACGGCCGCCGACTGCGAGCCGGCGATCTGGTTCCGCTCGATGAGGATGTTGATATTGCCGGTGACAATTCCGGTGTGATCCTGATCGAACCGGTTGTCACGAACGCTGATCGCCCCTGCGCGCAGGTTGGTTGCGCCGCGCACGGCCCAGAGGCCGGCGTCGCGCTCGCCCGAGAACCGGTTGGCGGTGACGGTGGTGTCGGGGCTCGAGGCGGAGAAGCGGACCCCGATGCGATCATCCGTGAAGCGGTTGTGCTCGATGAGGAGGTCGTGCGCATTGCCGGCGACGTCCACTCCCACGTCGCACGATGTCAGCGTCGTGCTCTGGAGGCTCACGTGGACCGCCCGCACCAGTATGGCCGCGCCCCGGCAGTTGCGGATGGCGAGGCCCTCGAGCGATACATTCGCCGCCGCGACGTCGAGCACCGGGCCGCCGCTCAAGCCGCGCGCATCGATCTCGCTGCCGGCCTGTCGCGCCACGATGCGCACGCCGTGCGAGTTGACGATCGGCGGCAGCGCGCTCGAGAGCGTGATCCGCGGCACATCGAGGGAAATGCGCGCCGGTCCCGGCGCGGTGGCGACCACGAACAGCGCTTCGCGCAGCGTGCCCGGGCCGCGGTCGGCGCCGTTGGTGACGCTCAGCTCGATGCGGTTGGAAAGCCGCCGGCCGCCGGCGTGCCGTGACTCCAGCGACCAGCCGGCGAAGATGAGCGCCGCGACGCCGAGGAATACGGCAACCGAGAGCATGGAGCGGCGGCTCAGGCTCACGGTCAGTCTCCCGAGCCATGGCGCAGGACGAACACGGCGTGCCAGGAGCGCTCGGTCAGGAGCCGCCCGCAGAGAGCATCGAGGGGCGCGGAGAGAGCGGTCGCGAGGGCGAGCGCGATGATCCGCAGCGGCCGCGGGAGGCGCGGCAGATGCGGCAGCAGCCACGCCTTGAACGGGGCGGGGTCTACTCCCGAGACCGCGTGGACCCGTAGGCCGCATTCGCGGAAGAGCCGCAGATAAACGGCTCGGTGGCGTGCCGTGAATACCGCAGTGTTGCAGCGACTCTCCGTGCGCGCGGGCGCCGCCTCCAGGATGACGAGGCGGCCCTGGGGCGCCAGATGCTGCGCCATGCGCCGCAGGGCGCAGCGCATCGCCCCGAGATCGAGCATGTGTTGAAGCATGGTGACGCACAGGATCAGATCGAACGATCCGCCGATCTCGAGCGCCGCGCAGTCCTGCACGATGAAGCGGCACCGGCTCGTGAGCCCGGCGGCCGCCGCCCTTCGTCCGGCCTCGGCGATCATGGTGGGACTCAGATCGACTCCGGTGACGCGGGCGCCGCGCGATGCCAGCAATCGGCTCCAGCGGCCGATTCCGCATCCTACGTCGAGCACCTTCGCACCGGCCGCGGTTCTCAGCCACGGCTCGAGCGCGCGCCGCTGGGAGAGATGGATGAGCCTGTTGTAGAAGCCCGGCATTCCGTAACTGCAGACGGCGGCGAGACCGTCCCCTTCCACGGCATATCGCCGGGCACGCGCTTCCCAGTACTCAGCGGGGCGGCAGCCCGTCAAGGAGGATGCTGCGCCAGCGGTCATCTCATCGCCTCGTCGCGAGCATATGTACGCCATGCACGCCCTGGGGCTCGTGCGCATCGCCGGGCTCGGGCTCGTAGTGATCGCGATACAACCGTCGGCCGATGAGCTTGAGCGCGATCCAGTTCGCATATCCGACCGTCATGGGCGCGATGTGCACGAGCGCGTAGAAAAGATACAGCGGCACGATGGGCGCCGCGTACGCACGCTCGCTCTTGGGCACCACCGTGAACATCGCCACCGCCCCGAGGACCAGATAGCTGCCGATCGCAGCCATGAAATACGCCGGATTCGTCCAGGTATGGAGCTGCGGCTGCCCGTGCGCGAAGAATAGGCTCTCGATGCCGCTCAGGAAGCTCGCGAGCAGCAGCAGCGCACTGAAGGTCTTGAGCAGGTGCAGGCAGATCGTGAGCCCCCCCACATAGACGATGTAGTGGTACAAGGCGAAGGGCGTGCGTCTCGCGATGCGCCACACGGAGCCGAGGCGCTCGATGAAGACCTTCAGCAGCCCGTGGTACCAGCCCACGCGCTGCGAGAACCATCGGGTGAAGGAGCCGGGCCCTTCGGTGCCGACGACGAGCCGGCCGTCGTAATAGATCCGCTCGCCCCGATCGAGCAGAATGACGGCGTTCTCGAAGTCTTCCGCGTACACCGACAGCGAGTGCTCCTTGAGCGCCTGGGCGAGTGCGTCGCGGCGATAGACCGAGACGCCGGAGGTGATGCTGTAGTCCGCGAGGCTCTGCCGGCCGGCCCGAAACGCCAGCGCGTACTCGAACGACTGGAACCGCGCAAGAAAGCCGTCCGGCTCGATCATCACGCGCGGGCAGGCCGCCGCGGCTCCGGACTGCTGGAACTCGCCGATGAATTGCTCGAGGTCGATCTCGCTGCCGGCCCCCGGCTCGAGGATGCGGATGTCCGGATCGATGACCATCACGGTCTCGATGTAATCGGGCAGAGTCTCGAGCAGGCGGCGCACAGCGGCGGGCTTGCGCCGATTGACCCCGTCATCGAAGCAGCGCCAGCCCGCCTGGCGCAATCGCAGCAGCGTGTGGTCGGTGGAGCCGTCGCTGATGAGCCACATGTGCTCCCGGTAGGGCGCATAGTTGGCGGCGAACTCCTCGATCCGCTCCTCCAGATTGTGGACCGAGGCGATGATGGCGTAGGGCTCGATGGGCACGACCGCTTGCGCGCCCGCCGGCAGCGCGGTGGCGAGATCGATCGAGATCTCGCGCTCCCGCCCGGTGCCGCGCGCCGTCGCGGTGTGGCGCCGCCTCATGTAGAGCCGCAGCGCGAAATCGAGCGCGTCCGTGTAGACGATCAGATTCGCGAGCGCATACACCAGCATCGAGAAGCTCGCGGCCTCGGCATTCGCCGCGGAGAGGGCGATCCAGCCGCCGAGCAGCGCGCAGACCGCGAGCGGCGCGGCGAGGCTGACGAAGCGGCGGGTCGTCATGCGATCGCGACGGCCCGCAGGACCGTCGCTCCTGGGAGCCGCGGCAGGCGCGCATCGAGCTCCGCCTCCACCTCACGCGCATCCGCGATCGGCAGTCCGTGCGCGGCGAGCACGGAAAGCGAGCTCAGAATCCAGACGAGAGAGCGAACCCGGGAGGGCAGATGCGCCGCTCTCTCCTCGAGGGCGGCGATCCTGCGCTCGAAGTCGCTCTCGATCCGCAGCACCGCCTCGCGTACGGCCGGATCGATCGGCAGGATCTTCGCCGGCTGCTCCCACTCCAGCTCGGTCCCGGCAACGCGCCTGCGGGCATAAATCGTGTGGGCGGCGAGGGAGCTGTCGCGGGCGAAGGCGGCGCCGGAGAAGGGGATGACATAGGGATACATCCCGATCTCGCAGCCGCGGCGCAGCCAGCGATAGCCCTCGCGCAGCGTCTCGGCGAGATCCTCCAGGCCCGCCCGGGGGGAGCTCAGGATGAGATCGAGGAAGGGGGTGATGCCGAGGCCGAGCGCGGCCTCGAGCATCGGCTCGATGTGGCGGTGGATCGCCGCCTTGTTGAATTCGGCGAGCACGCGCCGGGAAAAGCTTTCGATCCCGAACCCGAGCACGCGAAAGCCGGCGCTGCGCATGGCCGCGAGACGCTCCACCGACATCGCGTCGATGCGGTTCGTGCTGATGAACTGCAGCTCCTGCGGCAGCGCGCCGCGGGCCTTGGCCGCCACGATGCCTTCGCAGAGCGGCAGGAGCCGCCGATCCTGGGTGAAGGTGAAGATGTCGTCCTGGAAGATGATGGTGCGCACCCCGGGATGGGCGGCGACGATGCGCTCGATCATCGTGAGGCACTCCTGCGCCTGCAGCCGCGCCACGGCGGCGACGCGGCCCTCGGCCTCGTGCAGGAAGTTCGTCGCGGAGCAGAAGCTGCAGCCCATCGGGCAGTAGTTGAGAGTGATCAGCCGCACGGAGCGGATTTCCGCCAGACGGGCCTCGCGAGCCGCCTTGACCGGCAGCTGGCCGACGCGGTACGCCTGCTCCAGGCGGCTCCAGTATGCCGGGTAGGGCATTCTCGAGTAGGGCGTACTGAAGATGGCCGCGCGCAGCTCCTCCCGGTTCAGAGCGCGTTGCGTGCGCTTGACGATCGTGCCGTCCACCTTGACGGCGGTGCCGGGCAGAGCGCCGAGCGGCTCGCCGCCGCGCAGGCGTCGGACGATTTCGGTCAACGGCCGCTCGCCTTCTCCCAGCACCACCAGATCGAACGGACCGAGCTCGAACATCAGTTCCGGCCGGAATGTCGCCTCCATGCCGCCGGCGACGATGAGCGCACCGGGCGCGAGGCGGCGCGCAACGTGAGCCAGCTCGAGGTCGAACCGCAGCGTCATGCCGGTCGTCGACACCCCGATGAGGTCCCAGTGCGACTGCAGGATCTCGCGCTCGAGCGCCCGCTGCGGCGCGATCGCGCAACAGTTCGGATCGAACACCTTGACGTACGCGCCGCAGGACTCCAGCACGCCGGCGAGCCGCCACACACCGAGCGGAGGCGCGAGAAACGTGTACTCGCCGCAATGCGGGTCGTAAGGCCCGATCAACAGTACTCTCGGCGGCCGCGTCCCCAAGTTGTTCATGGATGCGAGGACCCTCCCGGAGCCGTTATGGCTATATATCGCCAGGGTGCAGGTCCACCTCAGGCGTGAACCGGACGCAGCAAGCGCTGTACCTGAGCCGAAATCAGGTGACGTCGTGCGCGCCGATCTGCGCGATCAGCCGGGCAGCGAGAATGTCGATTGCCCCGTGAGGACGAGATCGGGGCGCGGACGGAATCGAGGGCGCCGCTTCCGTCGGCGGCGAATCGCGCCGTGCGCGTATTAAGTGCCGATGGCTAAATGCCGTGCTACGGAAGCGCGAACCCCGTCCAATATCGCGGATCGGGAAACGGCTAGGCTGGTGGGTGGAGGTAAGCAATGCTTCTGATCGTCGGCGCGGTCGTCGTCCTGGGATGTGTCCTCATCGGGTTCCTGATGGGTGGCGGGCATCTCCTGCTCCTGTGGCATCCGACCGAGGCGCTCATCATTTGCGGCAGCGCGCTCGGCGCGTTTCTGATCAGTAACCCGCTGAAGGTGGTCAAGTCCGCCGTGGCCGGCATAGTTGCCCTGCCCAAGGGTCCCCGCTACAAGCGCGAGGACTACGTGATGCTGCTCAAGCTTCTGCACGATGTGTTGCAGAAGATCCGCAAGGCGGGCCTGCTCGGGATCGAGGCCGACGTCGAGCGGCCGGGCGAGAGCGCGCTTTTCAAGAAGTACGCGAGCATCCTCGCCGATCATCACCTGATGGAGTTCATCACCGATTGCCTGCGCCTCATGGCCGGCGGCAACATGAATCCGCATGAGCTCGAGAGTCTGCTGGAGTACGAGCTCGAGACGCACCACCGGGAGGCGCACGAGCCCGCGCACGCGGTGCAGAAGGTCGCCGATGCGCTGCCCGGATTCGGAATCGTCGCCGCGGTGCTCGGGATCGTCAACACGATGGCATCCCTCGCCGGAGCGGATACGGCGACCATCGGCGCCAATGTGGCGGGGGCGCTCGTCGGCACCTTCCTCGGCATCCTGGTCTCGTACGGCTTCGTGGGTCCCATCGCATCGGCCATGGAGAGCCGCGCCACCGAAGAGGGCAAGGCGTTCGAGATCGTCAAGATGGCGCTCGTCGCCAGCGTTCGCGGCTATCCCCCGACCGTGGCCATCGAGTTCGCCCGCAAGCTTCTGTTCGCCGACGTGCGCCCTTCGTTCGGCGATCTGGAGTCGCATCTGAAGGCGAAAGCAGCGGCCTGACGGGACGATCATGGCATCTTCAGGTCAGTCCCCCCAGGACAACCGTCCGCTGATCATCGTCAAGCGCTACCGGCGCGCCGAAGGCGCCCATCACGGCGGCGCCTGGAAGATCGCCTACGCGGATTTCGTCACCGCGATGATGGCCTTCTTTCTCGTCATGTGGCTCGTCGCATCCGTGTCCAAGCAGGAGCGGGCGGCGATCTTCCAGTACTTCAAGAATCCGAGCATGCAGCAGGGAAAGAGCGTCCAACCGGCGCCGGGCATGGACGGGCCGGGCGGAGCGAGCACGAGTCCCATCAACCTCGGGGGCGGCCTCGATGCGCCGCGCACCAGCCTCATGGGCACGCCGACGCAGCTGGGGGCGGGGCCGCACAGTGCCGCCGCCGCGCCCTCATCGGGCGCGCCTGAGAAGCCCGCGCCGAGCACGGGCAACCAGCCCTCGCCGACCCACGCGGGACAGCCGATCTCTCCCCGGGCGGAGGAGCACAAGCGGCTCGAGGCGCTGCTGAGTCAGCTCCGCGAGGCGGTGGCGAAGAGTCAGGCCCTGAAGCCCTTCAAGGACCAGCTGCTGATCGACATCATGCCGCAGGGTCTGAGGATCCAGATCATCGATGCCCAGAACCGGCCGATGTTCGATGTCGGCAGCGTGAAGCTCAAGAGTTATACGGTCGCCATTCTTCGCAAGCTTGCACCGTATCTGGCGTCGGTGCCGAACAGCATCAGCATCACGGGCCATACAGACGCGACGCCCTACATCGGCTCGCCAGGCTATACCAACTGGGAGCTGTCAGCGGATCGGGCGAATGCCGCACGGCGCATTCTCGTGGCATCCGGGTTGCCCGAGGGCAAGATCGCGCGCATCGTCGGGCTCGCCGACTCGGCGCCCATGGACCGGGCGCATCCGTTCAGCCCGGTGAACCGCCGAATCAGCATCATCGTGATGACTCGCGAAGCGGCCAACACGCCGGAAGGTCTGGTGCATTCGTCCCATTGACTCCCGGGCGAGGGGGCAATTCTGAGATCACGCGCACTTCCCAGCGCCGTGCCGTTGGCTTCGGTCCCGTGCAGATGCGCTTTCGAGCCGCGGCCCGCATGCATCGGCCCGAGCAGATCGAAGCGACTCGGACGACCCGCGCTTCAGTGGCTTTCGTCTCCTGTGGCGGTTCGAGGACGCCGGCCGCGGTGAATGTCAGGTTCAGCTTCGAGTCGAGCTCGAGCCGCGTTCCCGCTTCCCGCGGGGCTGGCTCAAGCGTGCCGGTACGGGCACGGCGGCCGATGGGCTGCGCGCGTTCGACCAGCGTGCCCGGCAGCTGCGCGGGACGTCCCGCTCGGACCGCTTGAGGATAGCGATGATTGCGGAAACCCACTATGTCGCGTGCCTGGCCTATGACGGAAGATCCCGGGCGGAGGATTGAGAGATGTACGCAAGAATCCTGGTCGGGATCGATGGCAGCTACCCCTCGGTGCTCGCGCTAGATGAGGCCATCAGGCTCGCGAAGGAGCAGGGGTCGAAGCTGCGGATCGTCCATGTCGTGGACGAGGGCCTGGTGGTCTCGCCGAACGTTCCCAGCGCCAACCTCGGGGAGACCGAGCCGGCGCGGCTCGAGGAGGGCCGCTCGATTCTGGAGTCGGCCCGGGACCGTGCCCGCAAGGAAGGGGTCGAGCCCGAGACGGTGTTGCTCGAGGAGATGACCCATCAGCCCGGGAGCCTCCTCATCGACCAGGCCGTTGAATGGCCCGCGGACCTCATCGTGTGCGGCACCCACGGCCGAAGCGGCGTGCAACGGCTGCTTCTAGGCAGCGATTCCGAATACGTCGCGCGCCATTCCGCGGTTCCGGTATTGCTCGTGCGCGGGAAGTAGCGAAGACACGGGGAGCGGGCGGCCTTCAACGCGGCGGGGCGGCCTGCCGGATCTGCGACGAGGAGATGAAGCGTCGCGTTTGGCGCTCTCTCGATCGGCACGATCTGGGAGCCGCGCAGCGTCCCGACTTGCGCAAATCCGTCGGGCTCGCTTAAATCAGGCGACGCTCGAGCTCGGCCGCGAGCGCCGTTCCGCCCGCCGACTCCGAACCCTGGGGACGCGACATGCTCTTCCCGACGACGCTCGTAGGAAGCTATCCGCAGCCTGACTGGCTGATCGACCGCGAGAAACTGGCCGGCCGCTTCCCGCCGCGCGTGCGCATGCGCGAGCTCTGGCGCATTCCCGAGCCATTCCTGGCGCAGGCGCAGGATGATGCGACGGTGCTGGCGATCAAGGCGCAGGAGGAGGCCGGACTCGACATCGTGACCGACGGGGAGATGCGCCGGGAGAGCTACTCGAACCGGTTCGCGACGGCGCTGTCAGGGGTGGATCTCGATAATCCCGGCACGGCGCTCGATCGGTCCGGACACCCCAACCCCGTGCCGCGCATCGTCGGCAAGATCCGCCGCCTGCATCCGGTGCAGGTGGCGGACCTCGAGTTTCTCAAGCGGCATACGCGCCGCACGGTCAAGATCACCGTGCCGGGACCTTTCACCATGAGCCAGCAGGCGCAGAACGAGTTCTACCCGAGCGAGGCGGAGCTGGCGCTCGATTACGCCGCCGCCGTCAACGAGGAGATCCAGGACCTCTTCGCCGCGGGCGCCGACATCGTGCAGCTCGATGAGCCTTACATGCAGGCCCGCCCGGAGAAGGCGCGCTTGTACGGATTGCAGGCGCTCAATCGCGCCTTGGAGGGTGTGACCGGGCGTACCGCCGTGCACATCTGCTTCGGCTACGCCGCCATCATTCACCAGCGCCCGTCCGGGTACTCGTTCCTACCGGAGCTCGCCGCCTGCCCGTGCCGTCAGATCTCGGTGGAGACCGCGCAGTCGCACCTGGATTGCGAGGTGCTCTCGAAGCTCGGCGGCAAGCAGATCATGGTCGGCGCCATCGATCTTTCCGACATGACCGTCGAGTCGCCGCAGACGGTCGCGGAGCGAGTCCGCCGGGCGCTGAAGTACGTGAGCCCCGAAAACGTGATCATCGCTCCGGACTGCGGTATGAAGTACCTGCCGCGCGAGGTCGCCTTCGGCAAGATGAGAGCGATGGCCGAGGCGGCGAAGATCCTGCGCCAGGAATTCGGCGGCTAGCGCGGCGGCTTCTGGCGCCCTGACTGCTTCTTCCGGCTTTTCTTGGCCGGGACTTTCGCTCCCGCGCGGCGCGCCTCCGAGAGGCCGATGGCGATCGCCTGCTTGCGGCTCTTGACCTTCCGTCCGGAGCGGCCGCTGCGCAGCGTCCCGCTCTTGCGCTCGTGCATCGCGCGTTTGACCTTGCTCTGGGCCTTTTTCCCGTAGCGTGCCATTGGGATTACTCCGGCTTTGGCTGTGCGCGCCGGAGCAGCAGGAAGCGGACCCGCGCACATCGCCGCGCGGCTCGCGCCGCAGGCCGATGATCGCCCGCGCGCGCGTAGAATGGACCGGACTGACTCACGCGATATGGCGATGCCACAGCATCGGGGAGGCGTTTTTCATGACAACCACCAAGCGTTCCGCGAAGACCATGAGGGCGGTGCAGGTCTGCGCGGCGGGAGCGGATTTCCAACTCATAGAGCGCGAGATTCCCGAGCCCGGCGCCGGGCACGTGCGCATCAGAGTGCAGGCCTGCGGCATCTGTCACAGCGATGCGCTCACCAAAGACGGTCAGTGGCCCGGTATCCAATATCCCCGTGTCCCGGGCCATGAAGTCGCTGGCGTGATCGATGCGCTGGGGGCGGGCGTCGGCGGCTGGAGTCAGGGACAACGTGTCGGCGTGGGTTGGCACGGGGGCCACGACAACACCTGTCCGCAGTGCCGGCGAGGGGACTTCCGCAACTGCCGCAATCTCAAGGTCGCCGGCATCAGCTACGACGGCGGCTATCAGGAGTACATGATCGCGCCCGTGGAGGCGCTCGCCGCCATACCCGAGAGCCTGAACGCCGCCGAGGCGGCGCCGCTTCTGTGTGCCGGCATCACCACCTACAACGCGCTGCGGCATAGCGGCGCGCTTCCGGGGGACCTCGTGGCAGTGCTCGGCGTCGGCGGTCTCGGCCACCTCGCGATCCAGTTCGCCAGCAGGTTCGGCTACAGGGTCGCGGCCATTGCCCGCGGTCCGCAGGACGCCCCGCTGGCGAAGAAGCTCGGAGCGAGCCTCTACATCGATGGCAGGGCGGAGCGCGCCGCACAGGTGCTTCAGCGAGAAGGGGGCGCCCAGGTGATCCTCGCGACCGCCCCGAGCTCCAAGGCGATGTCGGAAGTGATCGATGGCCTGGCGCCGAACGGCAAGCTCATCGTGCTCGGTGCGACACTCGAGCCGATCGAGGTTTCCCCGCTGCAGCTGATCTCCGGCAGTCGCACCCTCCAGGGCTGGGCTTCGGGCACGCCCGCCGACTCGGAGGACACCTTGCGATTCGCCGAGCTGTCCGGGGTGCGCCCCATGATCGAGACCTATCCGCTCGAGATGGTGGCGCAAGCCTATGCGCGCATGATGAGCGGCAAAGCGGAATTCCGCGTCGTACTGACGATGTGATTGCGGCGGGGGCTGAGGCGCCCGAGAGCACCTCACGCCCCCGTGCGCTCCCTTCGAAGCGTCGGGGCGGAATGGGCGGCGATGGAAGCAGACCCGGGGCGGGGCGATCTGCAAGCGGAGGGATCCGCAGGCGGAGGGATTCTCGGGATACCGAGGGCGATGGGGTGCCTCCTTCGGGCCTTGAGCTCCCGGGCGGAAAGGGGGTCCCGCTCGAACGGCTCCGCCGCGGTAACGATTGGGATTATAGTAAGCGCATGCGCTACATCTTCGCTCCGCCGCCCCACGCGGCCGTGCGGATCGTCGGCTCCACCGGATGGTTTCCGGTACACCGCATCTACTGCGTCGCCCGCAATTACCCCGACCACGCGCAGGAGATGGGCTCTTCCGGCCGCGAGCCGCCCTTCTTCTTCATGAAGCCCCCCGATGCCGTGCTCTCCGTGAACGAGGGCGAGACCGGGGTGCTGCGTTATCCAACGCTCACGCGCGAGCTGCACCACGAGGTCGAGCTGGTGGTCGCCCTGCGGGAAGGCGGCACGAACCTCACGCCCGCCGATGTCGAGCGCTGCATCTATGGCTACGCCGTGGGGCTCGACATGACGCGCCGCGACCTGCAGAGCGAGGCGAAGAAGCTCGGGCGGCCGTGGTGCATCGCCAAGGCATTCGACCGCTCCGCGCCCGTGGGCGGCCTCACGCCCGCGGCGTGGATCGATGACATCTCCAAGATCGAGATCACCCTGGAGGTCAACGGCGTGCGCCGCCAACACGGCAGGGTGCGAGACCTCATCTGGAGCATTCCGGAGATCATCGCGCACCTCTCCACCGCCTGGGAGCTCAAGCCCGGCGACCTCATCTTCACCGGCACACCGGCCGGCGTGGGTCCGGTGAGCCTCACCGACCTCATGACCGCCCGTGGGACCGGCCTTGCGGAGCTGCGCGTGCGCGTCATGCGCGCTTGATCAGCGGTCATGGACGTCGAGGAATTCCGGCGGCGGGGACACGAGGTCATCGACTGGATCGCGGACTATCGGGCGCGCACCGCGCGCGGTGAGCTGCCGGTGATGTCTCGCGCCGCCCCGGGCGATGTGCGGGGCGCGCTGCCGGCAACTCCCCCTGCAGACCCGCAATCTCTCGACGGTCTGCTCGATGAGCTGACCAGCCTGATACTGCCCGGATGCACCCATTGGCAGGACCCCCGATTCTTCGCCTACTTTCCTTCGAACAGCTCGCTCGCCGCCGTACTCGGTGACTTTCTCAGCACCGGGTTGGCGCAGCTCGGTCTTAACTGGCAGGCGAGCCCGGCACTCACCGAGCTCGAGGAGCTCGCCACCGACTGGCTGCGGCAGATGTTGGGTCTTTCAGACAACTGGAGCGGCGTCATCCAGGATACGGCCTCCACTGCGACCCTGGTGGCGCTGATCTGCGCCCGCGAGCGCACCACCGATTACGCCGCGGCGCGCGGGGGGCTGCAGGCGAGTGAGCGCCCGCTCGTGGTTTACGTCTCGAGCCAGAGCCACAGCTCCGTGGAGAAGGCGGCGCTCCTCGCCGGATTCGGGCGCGAGAACCTGCGCACCGTCGCCATCGATGATGCCTTCGGCATGAGCGCACAGGCGCTGCGCCGCGCAGTCGAGACCGATCGCGCGGCGGGGCACTCGCCCTGTGCCGTCGTCGCGACGGTGGGCTCCACGGCCACCACCGCCGTCGATCCACTGGAACAGATCGCGGGCGTTGCGGGCGCGCATGGATTGTGGCTGCACGTCGATGCCGCCATGGCGGGCTCCGCCATGATCCTCCCGGAGTGCCGGCGCCTCTGGCACGGGATCGAGGCGGCGGACTCCCTGGTGCTGAATCCTCACAAGTGGCTCGGCGCGTCCTTCGACTGCTCCACGTATTTCGTGCGTGATGCCCAGCACCTCGTGCGCGTGATGTCGACCAATCCGAGCTACCTGCGCACCGCGGCGGATGCCAGGGTCAGGAATTTCCGCGACTGGGGCATACCGCTCGGGCGCCGCTTCCGGGCGCTGAAGCTCTGGCTCCTCATCCGCGAGCAGGGGGTGAGCGGCCTGCAGCGGCGTTTGCGCCGGGACCTCGAGCACGCCCGATGGCTCGCCGCGCAGGTCGATGCCGCGCCCGGATGGGAGCGCCTGGCGCCGGTGCCGTTTCAGACCGTCTGCGTGCGGTACGCGCCGGCAGGGCTCGAGGGCGAGGCTCTCGATACGCATACGCTCGCCTGGGTGCGGCACATCAACGAGTCGGGCCGCGCGTTTCTCACGCCCGCCATGCTCGGGGACCGCTGGATGGTCAGGGTGTCGTTCGGAGTCGAGGCGACGGAGCACGAGCACGTCGCGGCGCTCTGGAGCCAGATGCGCGCCGCGGCCGAGCGCGGCGGCTGATTCAGCTCTGGCGCGGCGTGTTGGCGAGCGGGGGGAGTCGATCGCCGGCTGTTGCGCTCGATCCGGGCGAGGAGGTCGGGACGGGGCAATCCGGCGCCGCCGAGCCGATAGAGCGCGACACCGCCGAGCGTCCCGGTGATCGTCACCCCGAGAGTGACCCAGATGGCGAACCGCAGCCCGGCCGCGTTGGGATGCATCGCGCCGGAAGCGACCCGCGCGACGGCCAACATGACCGGCGCCAGAATGAAGTCGGCGACGGAGCGCGCCGGCTCCACCTCGCGAGCCAACGCCGGCGCGGCGTCGCGCTTTTGCCTCGCGCCGCGGCGCAGTTTAGTCTGGGAACAGGCCGTTCGCAGTCGTAAGGCGCTCCATGACCCGCTTCAAGGCGTTACGCGTATTTCAGGAGGCCTCGGGACGCTTTGCGCGTCTCGAGTCGCTCACGCTGGATGATCTCACCCCCGGGGACGTGCTCGTCCGGGTGGCTTACTCGGGCCTCAACTACAAAGACGCGCTCGCCGTGACGGGCAAGGGCGCCATTGCCCGTGGGTATCCGAGAACGGCCGGGATCGACCTCTCGGGCGTGGTCGAGGCCAGCTCCGATCCCGCCTACCGGCCCGGCGACCGGGTGCTCGCCACCGGCGCGAGCCTCGGCGAATCGCTCGACGGCGGGCTCTGCGAGCTCGCCCGGCTTCCAGCCGCGGCGCTCGTGCCGCTCCCCGCCGGATTGAGCCTGCGCGAGGCAATGGCGCTCGGCACCGCGGGCTTCACGGCGGCGCTCGCGCTGCGCAGGCTCCTCGAGAATCATCAGGTCCCGCAGCTCGGCCCGGTCGCAGTCACCGGGGCGACCGGCGGCGTCGGCGGGATCGCGCTGGGACTGCTCAAGCGGGCCGGGTTCACCACGGCGGCCATTACCGGCAAGCCGGACTCGGCCTCGTATCTTCGCGAGCTCGGCGCCGACGAAGTGGTGCCGCGCGCCTCGCTCGCCACCGCCGGCAAGCCTCTCGAGACGGCCGTCTGGGGCGGGGCGATCGACAACCTGGGCGGGGAGACGCTGGCGTACCTCACCCGCACGGTCAAGCCCTGGGGCAACATCGCCTGCATCGGTCTCGCCCAATCGCCGGTCCTCCACATCACGGTGATGCCGCTCATTCTGCGTGGTGTCAGTCTCCTCGGCATCCACTCCGTCGACGTGCCGCGAGCCTGGAGGCTCGCCGTCTGGGAGAAGCTCGCCGGAGAATGGAAGCCGCCCGGGATCGAGCGTCTCATCGTGCGCGCCGTCATCGGCTTGGAGGAAGTGCCGAAGGCCTGCGAGGAGTTGATCGCGGGTGGGGCGCGCGGCCGTTATGTCGTACGCCTCGCGGGCGACCTGTGAGGCTACCCCCCACCGGTGAGGCTGCCCCCTGGATCGCGCGCAGGCTCACGCGGCCTGCCGCCGCGCGATGCCGCGGAGGAGCCGCCCGAGAAGATCGGCGCCGGTGACGATGCGCTTGCGTGCTCCCCAGAGCAGAATGACATCATCGTCGACCACGTCGTCTCGCTCCGTTCGGGGACGCACGTTCAGCAGGCACAAAAGGTCTCCGAGCGGTGTCTCGCCTCGGTCCCGAGCCAGAGATCGAGTACGAGCGCCGTAGGGCGCGTCAGCGGATACAGAAGGATGCCGTAGAGCCTGAGCGCTGGCGCCAGCCGCGCCGCCATACGCAACGCATGCCGTGAGAAGTAGGCCTGCGGGGCGATCTCACACACGCAGGTGATGATGAAGGTGGAGAAGACGAACGCCAGCGCTGCGCTCAGCACCGATTTCGAGAGGAGAGTGATGAGCACGTCCGCTCCAACCCCGCCCCACAAGATGGTGGCCAGCGTGAAGTTCGAGTTGCGGCGCAGCTCGTGCACGGTCGCCGCGCTCGCATTGCCGCTGCTCGCTTCGATCTCGAGCCGCAGGCGGCTCAAGCTGAAGACCGCGAGATTGAGGCCCGAGAACATCGCTGCGTGCACGACCGCCGCCGCGATACCGAGCCAGATGATGAGTTGCATCGTCGCCTCCAGAGCGAGCCGGTACGATAATCCTCGCCGCGGCGAGAGCGGGCGCAAGATCTGCGGTTTCACCGTGATGCGCCGCAGAGTGCTCGCCGCCCCCTGGTCGCGGTGGCCTGCGCGGCGGCGTGAGCTTATGTCGCATGGCTCGCCGGCCGGCCGAGCGCCGCGCAATCTGACTCCCTGGCTGTAGGGCCCTCACCGGACCGGACCTGAAGCGTGACCGCACGTTGGCATACCGCGTGCATGCTTGACCGCGGCACGTCAACGACTGACAAGAGGGGATCGCGTATGACATGGCTCAACTCGGGGGTTCGCGTCCTTCTCCTGGCGCAGGGCACCGCGGCGCGGTGGCTTCGGGAGGAGCTCCAGTCACTGAAAGTACGCATCCGGCTCACCGACGGCTGTATCGAGGAGCTGGCGCGCGAAGCCGATCGTGCCGCGCGGCGTGCCGCGGCGGCAGGCGGGCGAGCCTCCTACTCGCAGCTGCTGCGTGAGCAGGTCGTCGTGCAGGCGAATTGGGCGCGCCAATGGACGGCAACCGATGAGACAATGTCTGGCGGCGACCCGGCAGCGCAGGCCTTTGTAAGAATTGCGCGCAAATATGCGCTGCCGCGCCCCTGGAAGCTGTCAGAGCCCGTCGCGGTGGAAGTCGAGCGGCTGCGGCCGGCCTGGACTTGGGCTGCCGACTTTCGCCCGCAGCCCGCCGGTCACTGATTCGCGCGCCAGGCGGCCACCAGGGCGAGTGCGCGCCGGTGCACCTCGCCCGCGGGGTGGCCGCCACGATAGAGGTCGCCTCCGACACCCAGACCCGCGCAACCTGCCTGACGCCACGGCGCAAGGTTGGATACGCCCACGCCGCCCACGGCAAACACGCCGGCGCTGCCCGGCAAAACCTCGCGCAGCGCCTTGAGGTGGCCGGGACCATAGCTCGCCGCCGGAAAAAGCTTGAGCAGTCCGGCGCCCGCGCCCAGCGCGGCAAACGCCTCGGTCGCCGTGGCGAACCCCGGCATCACGATCATTCCGAGCGATACGGCACGCTCGATCACGGCCGGCACGGTGTTGGGTGTCACGATCAGGCGCGCGCCCGCGGCATGCACCGCATCGACATCGGCGGGGCTCAGCACCGTTCCCGCGCCGCAGAGGCAGCGGTCGCCGAATTTCCCGACGAGACGCGCGATGCTCTCGAGCGCCGAGGGGGAGTTGAGCGGCACCTCGATCGCACCGATCCCGGCATCGTGAAGCGCCGCGCCGACCTCGAGCACCTCCTGCGGCCGGATGCCGCGCAGGATCGCAACGAGGGGCAGAATCACTTCCGGCCAATGTTGGGGAACAGTGTTCACGGTTGTCATAGCGTGCGAAGTCCTGCGAGCGCGCAGTGCTCGCCGTCGAGGGAGGAGGCCGAGATGCCTTCGTGGCGCAAGGCCAGCGCATAGCGCTCGTTGAGCGCGCCATCGCCGATCAGAACGACTGGCTCGCGGGCGCCGAAGAGCGCAATCGCGCCGTGTACGTCGGTGCCGATCATCAGTCCTGAGAGATACGACAGCGCCCAGTCGCGGGAGCATCCGTCGATCAACTGCCGCGAACGAACGGAGAAGAGGGCGTGCAGCAGGCTCGCCTTCCCGAGGGTCGCGGCCGTCTCGAGCCCGCGCTCGAAGCCATCATCGGCGCTGACGGCCCCCGCGCTTGCCGCAGCAGCGGCGCTCGCCGCGCGCGTCAGGGTGCTCCCGTCGCGCAGCAATGCGAAGAGCTCGCCCGTGAGCGCCGTCAGGAAATCGCGCACTTGGCCGTCCTCGAGCCAGGCCCACTTGGTGTGGGTGCCGGGCAGGCAGAGCAGATGGCGGCCGGCGCCGAGAGCCGGATGGAGAGTCAGGGCACCGGCGATCTGGGTCTCCTCGCCGCGCATGACTTCCGGGGTGCCGAGCCGACCCTGGCAGGAGAGGCCGGGGGCGATGGTTACGGGCGCGCCCTGCGCCTCGAACCGCAGCGCCGCCTCACGCAGCGCGCGCAGGTCCGCGGGGCAGGGAACGTATGGGGCCTCTCGCCACCCGTTGCGGGAGCCCGCCATGCCGCAGAGCACGAGCGGCAGGGGCCCGTGGGCATCTCGCCATCCGGCCGTCAGTCGATGCAGCACCTCGGCGGGCGGCTCGCGCAGCGCGCCGATGCCCGGTCCTTCGCGGGTCTCGAGAACGCGCTCGCCGAGGCAGAGGGAAAGGCGCAGCCGGGAGGTGCCCCAGTCGCCGGTAATGTAGCGTTCAAGATCCATTGAGGATCGGTATGGTACCGTGGCGCCCGCATGCCACAAACGGACATTCCCGCCGCGGCGCCCGGTACCGCCTCGGCGGCCCCTAGCCACGAGAAGCTCAATACCCGGGCCGCGGGGGTGGTCGCGCTGGCCGTGCTCGGCAGCCGCATTCTCGGCCTGGTGCGCGATCAGGTGTTCAGCATGCTCTTTGGCGGCGGGGAGGTCATGGACGCCTTCATCATGGCCTTCCGCATCCCGAATCTGCTGCGGGATCTCTTCGCCGAGGGTGCGCTGTCGACGGCCTTCATCACCGTGTTCACCAAGACGACCGCGGTGCAGGGTGACCGTGCCGCTTGGGAGCTGGCGAACAAGGTGGCGACCGCCGCCACCGTGATCGTGAGCTTCCTCACGATCCTGGGGATCGTTTGCGCGCCCTGGATCGTCTCGGTGCTGGCGCCCGGGTTCGATCCGGCCAAGGCGGCGCTCACCATCACTCTGACTCGCATCATGTATCCCTTCATCCTGCTGGTCTCGCTCGCGGCGCTGGTGATGGGGATGCTGAACGCGAGGAACGTCTTCGGCATTCCCGCGGCCGCTTCGAGCTTCTTCAACCTGGGCTCGATCATTGCCGGTGTCGGCATCGGCTGGCTGCTCGATCCGCATTTCGGGCGGCGGGCGACGATCGGGCTGGCCTTCGGCACGCTGATCGGCGGGGCGATGCAGCTTCTCGTGCAGCTGCCGTCGCTGCGGCGCCTGGGCTACCGGTTCCGCCCCGACTTTCACTGGCGCGACAAGGGGGTCAAGGCGATCCTGCGGCTCATGGGGCCCTCGGTGATCGCGGCGAGCTCCACTCAGGTGAACGTGCTGGTGAACTCCGTCTTCGCCTCGAGGCTCGGCAATGGGCCCGTCACCTGGCTGCAGTTCTCCTTTCGATTGATGCAGATGCCTCTCGGCATTTTCGGCGTCGCGTTGGGGACGGTATCGCTGCCACTGCTTGCGCGCATGGCGGCGGGAGGGAACATCACGGGATTTCGCACGGAGCTCGCGCGTGGCATGCGCCTAGCGTTTCTGATGACCCTCCCGGCCAGCATTGGACTTATCCTGCTGGCCGAGCCCATCATGTCGGTATTGTTCCAACACGGACGCTTCAGTGCGTACGATGCGTACGAATCGGCCGCCGCGCTGCGGTTCTATGCCATCGGGCTGTGCGGATATGCCGCGCTCAAGGTGCTGGTGAACGCGTTCTACGCCATCGATCGGCGCAAGACGCCGATGGTCGTGAGCTTCGCCGCGGTCGCGCTCAATCTTCTCCTCAACTGGATCTTCACCGTGCGGCTGGGCTGGGGGCACCAGGGACTCGCGTTCTCGACCGCTTGCATCGCGACGACCAACTTCCTCGTTCTCTACACCCTGATGCACCGGCACCTGGGGCGGCTCGAGTCGCGTGCGATGCTGACGCTCCTGCGGCGTCTCTCGGTGGCTTGCGCGGTCCTCGCCGGCATCTGCTGGGCCGGCAACCATTACCTTCTCGCCGACTGGGCGGTCGAGCGGTTCTGGCCGAAGGCGGCCTCGCTCGCCGCTGTCATCGTGGCGGGGGCGGGCGCGTTCTTCTTCTGCGCGAACGCGCTGCGCATCCGCGAGATGCAGGACATCGTGCAGGCGGTGCGGCGCAGGCTCCATCGGGCGTGAGCGGCACAAATCGTGCGGAGCCGCATGGTTGAAGGAACCGGAGAATTCGACATGAGCAAACGCTATCTCTATCCGCTCGGTGCCCTGCTGTTCCTCGGAGCATGGGCGAGCGCGCAGGCGCAGAACTACTACGAGCGCTACTACGGACCTCAGGAGCATGTGCACTGGCACCTGGATGCGGGCTATGCGGCCACGAGCGGCCAGATCGCCGACTTTCTCGACAGCGGCTGGACGGTCGGCGGGGGTCTCTCCTGGCAGCCGGATTTCAGCTCGCCGTTCGCTCTGCGCGCCGACCTCAACTACAGCCGCTTCGATGCCACGCGCAAGCTTATCGCCATCAACCAGGCCGTCGACCAGACGCAGATCAATGACGGATTCGGCGAGATCTTCGGCCTCGACGTCGACGGCGAGTACAAGGTGCCGCTCACGCCTTACCTCACCGGCTTTGCGCTGGCGGGCATCGGCGTCGCTCACCGACGCATCGCGCTCACGCAGACGGTCGCGTTCGGGGATTACTTCTGCGATCCGTGGTTCGGTTACTGCGCCTACGGCCTGGTACCAGGACAAGAGGTCGTCGCCACCGACAATGCCACCGGCTTCTCCTGGAACGCGGGGCTGGGACTCGACTTCGCCCTTAGGAACGGCGAGACGTTCTTCGTCGAGGCCCGTTTCACGCGGATCCAGACCGCGCAGCCGACGGACTTCGTGCCGATCCGGGTGGGCCTGAGATTTTGAGTCTACAATGAGACCTGGGTAACCATTGGAGAGCGCTCCATGAATGCCGGCAGCGTCTGCAAGCATGCGGTGGTGACGGTCACCCCGACCGACGATCTCATCGCGGCTGCGCATGTCATGCGCGAGAAGCACGTCGGGTACCTCGTGGTATGCGACGCGGCCCTGGGTGGGAGAGTCGTCGGCGTTCTGACCGATCGCGACCTCGTGGTCGCGGTGCTGGCTCAGGAAGCGGACGTGCGCGCGCTCAAAGTGAGCGACGTGATGACCCGGGATCCGCTCGTCATCGACGGCGGCCAGTCGATCGAGGCGGTGCTGCGGCACATGCGTGAGGCGGGAGTGCGCCGGGTTCCAGTGGTGGACCGTTCGGGGGCGCTCGCCGGAGTCCTCTCCATCGACGATGTATTGGAGCGCATCGCGGAGCAGCTCGTCAATATCGCCGGGTCCATCCGCAACGAGCAGCGCATGGAGCGAGTGGTGCGCCAGTAGGCTGCGGTCGCGGAT
Source organism: Pseudomonadota bacterium (assembly GCA_019352035.1). Lineage (GTDB taxonomy): Bacteria > Pseudomonadota > Gammaproteobacteria > Steroidobacterales > Steroidobacteraceae > 13-2-20CM-66-19. Next base: position 55,650 of record JABBNZ010000003.1, read on the forward strand.
GAGCGAGGGGGCGCTGCAGCTCTGGTTCGAGTCGGCCCTGCTGCCAGGCGGGTGGGCGAGGCGCGTGCGTATCACGAGCGAGGACGGAGTGATCCGCTCCGTGGAGCCGAACGCCGACCCGGGCGAGGGCGAGGAGCGCCACGCGGTGGGCGTTCCCGGGCTGCCCAACCTGCACAGTCACGCCTTCCAGCGCGCCATCGCGGGATTGACCGAGCGGCGCGGGCCCGGGCAGGACAGCTTCTGGACCTGGCGTGAGCTCATGTACCGGTTCGTGGAGCGGATCGACCCGGATCAGCTTCAGGCGGTCACGGCCCTGGCGTTCGCGCAAATGCTGGAAGGCGGGTTCACGCGCGTCGGGGAGTTTCACTACCTGCACCAGGATAAGTTGGGCGTGCCGTTCGCCGATCCGGGCGAGCTGGCCGGGCGCGTTGCCGCGGCTGCCGCCGAGACCGGTATCGCACTCACGCTGCTGCCGGCGTTCTACGCCCACAGCGGCTTCGGGGCGCCGGGCCCCAGCGCGCGTCAGCGGCGCTTCGCAACGGATCTCGATCGCTTTGCCCGAATCGTGGAATCGAGCCGCAAGGCGGCTCGTGAGCTGCCGGATGGCAACGTGGGCGTTGCACCGCACAGTCTGCGCGCCGTCACGCCGGAGGAGCTTGCAGCTGTTGTGTCGCTTGCCTCGGGAGGCCCCGTCCACATTCATGTTGCCGAGCAGGTCCGCGAGGTCGAGGAATGCGTCGCCTGGTGCGGACGCCGTCCGATCGAGCGTTTGTTCGAAGCCGCGACGGTAGATGGCCGATGGTGCCTCATACATGCAACTCACGCGATACCGGAGGAGCTCGAGCGCATCGCGGCGGCGGGCGCCGTGATCGGGCTCTGTCCCATGACGGAGGCAAGTCTCGGCGACGGGGTGTTCCCGGCGTTGGAATTCCAGGGTTGCGGGGGCCGGATCGGGATCGGGACCGACTCCAACGTGCTGATCGAAGCCGGCGCGGAGCTGCGTGCATTGGAGTATTCACAGCGCCTGACCCGGCGAATGCGCAATGTGCTCGCCGGTCAGTCGGGTCATTCGACGGGCCGGAGCCTGTTCGACGCGGCGCTCGCGGGCGGCGCTCAGGCGCTTGGCGGCGCGCCGGCGGGGACCCGGGCAGGTGTCGGGCTGGCCGTGGCCGCACCGCTCGATCTGGTGAGCCTGGATGCCGGACATCCCGCGCTGATCGAGCGCCGCGAGGACGAGATTCTCGATAGCTGGATTTTTGCTGCTGGGCGCGACGTCATCGACTGCGTATGGCGCGCGGGCGAGAAGGTGGTGAGCGGAGGGCGCCATCGCGGACGCGATGTCATCGTGGCGCGCTACCGTCGGGCGATGAAGACACTGCTCGCCTGACCGTCCGGCCGGCGGCAGGGGAGGACGGATGAAGAAGTTCACCGGGATTCTCCTGGGGGGCGCCGGCGCGGTCGCTCTGGGCGGAATTGCTCTACATCGTCACGAGCCGATCAATGCCTTGTGGATCGTCACGGCCGCCCTGTGCCTCTGGGTGCTCGGCTATCGTTTCTACGCCGCGTGGGTCGCCGCGCGGGTGCTTTCCGGGGACGACTCTCGGCGAGGCTGCAGCCGCTCGCCCTCGCCGGGCGCAGCGGACGTTCCATGCCGAGCCGGAAGCGGGCAGGTGCAAGCGGCATCAGGCGCTGCTGCTGAGAACTGCGGCGATCCGCTTTCGCCAGTGCTTAGCGCCCGCGGAAACGGTAGAATTCACGGTTTTTAGCAAGTGCCGGGCCCAGTCCGCGGCTTAAGGATTCCCATGCCACTCAAGATCATGATCCTAGGGGCGAACGGCTTCATCGGCAGCGCCCTGACGAGTGCGGTCCTGCGCGAACGCGACTGGGAGGTCTTCGGCATCGACCTCTCCGACAACAAGCTCGGGTCGCTGCCGAAGAACGACCGCTTCCACTTCGTCGAGGGCGACATCACCATCAACAAGGAATGGGTGGAGTATCACGTCAAGAAATGCGACGTGGTCGTGCCGCTCGTCGCCATCGCGAATCCGGCGCAGTACGTGACCCATCCCCTCCGGGTGTTCGAGCTCGACTTCGAGGCGAACCTCGCCATCGTTCGCCACTGCGTCAAGTACGGCAAGCGCCTCATATTCCCCTCGACCTCGGAGATCTACGGCATGTCGCCCGATGCCGTGCTCGATGAGGAGACGAGCTCGCTCGTCTACGGCCCGATCGAGAAGCAGCGCTGGATCTACGCCGCCTCGAAGCAGCTCCTCGACCGCGTCATCTACGCCTACGGCGTGCGCGACAACCTCGACTACACGCTGTTTCGCCCGTTCAACTTCATCGGGCCGAACCTGGACAACGTCGAGGAGCCGAAAGAGGGCAGCTCGCGCGTCTTCACGCAGTTCCTGTCGAACGTGCTCTACCGCCGGCCGATCAAGCTCGTCGACGGCGGCCGCCAGAAGCGCTCCTTCACCTACATCGACGATGCGATCGAGTGCCTGCTCACCATCATCGAGAACGCGCGCAGCCGCGCCTCGCGGCGAATCTTCAACATCGGCAATCCCGCGAACTGCGTCTCGATCCGCGAGCTCGCCGAGCGCACCATCCGCATCGCCCAGGAATTCCCCGTGCTGCGCGAGAGCGCGCGCGCCACGCAGATCGTCGAGGTCTCGGCGGGCGATTACTACGGCAAGTACTACCAGGACATCCAGGTGAGGGTGCCCGCCATCCACGCGGCCGAGCGCGATCTTGACTGGCGGCCCAGCACGGATCTCGACACGGCCATCCGCCGCACCATCGAGTTCTACGTGAAGCAGGAGAACTTCAGCGCCCGCGCCGCCGCCCTGGCGGGCGGCTGAGCGCCGACCCAAGGACGACACACGAGAGGCGCAGACGGAATGAGAACGACGACGGGGGCTGGCGGCTCGAGCACGCGCGTGGGCGGGCTCAGGTGGTGGGGCTGGGTCGCGCTCGCGATCGTGTGGCTGGTCACCATTCAGATCCGGCCGATGCTGGACCCGGACGAGGGGCGATACGCCGAGATTCCGCGGGAGATGGTGACGACCGGCAACTGGATCACCCCCAGGCTCGATGGCCTCAAGTACTTCGAGAAGCCGGCGCTGCAGTACTGGGCGACGGCGGCGATCTACTCCGTGGTGGGCCTGAGCAACTGGAGCTCGCGGCTGTGGACGGTGCTGCTCGGCTTCGCCTGCCTGCCCATGATCTATGCCTGGGTCGCGCGCCTGTATGACAGGCGCTCGGCGGTCGCCTCGGTCGTGCTGCTCGCGCTGAGTCCGTACTTCGGGATCGTCAGCCATCTGGATCTGCTCGATGCGGGCTTCACCTTCTGGATGTGCGCCACGGTGTTCGCCTTCACCCGGGGGCAATGCGCGCCGCCCGGCTCGCGCAGCGAGCGCAACTGGGTGCTCCTCTCCTGGGCGCTCGCGGCACTGGCGATCCTGAGCAAGGGCATCGTCGTCTTCGTCCTCGATGGCGGGACGCTCATCCTGTACTCCATCCTGGAGCGGGACCTGAGGCCCTGGCGCCGAATGCACTTCGCGCTCGGGGTGCCGATCCTCCTGGCGCTGGCGGCGCCCTGGTTCATCCTGGTCTCGCTGCGCAATCCGGATTTCGCGCCGTATTTCTTCATCCACGAGCACTTCCAGCGCTTCCTCACGACGGAGGCCCATCGCGTCGAGCCGTGGTGGTATTTCCTCCCGCTGCTGGCGATCGGCGCCTTCCCGTGGCTCGTGCCCCTGGGCCGCGCATCGCTCGCCGCCTGGCGTGAGCCTGCCTCAGATTTCCAATTCAAGCCGCTGAAATTCCTATTGATATTTTCAGCGCTGACGGTCGTGTTCTTCTCCATTTCGGACTCGAAGCTCGCGACCTACATCCTGCCGATGTTCCCGCCGCTCGCGGCCTTCACCGGCGTTGCCATTGCCGGCCGGCCGGGATTCCTGGGGCGCACGACCCGCGCCGCGGCGGGTTTCGCTCTCTTCGTCGCCGCGGGGCTTCTCATCTATTCCCACCATCGCAACGGGATGATCCCGGGGGCGGCCATCGACTGGGCCATTGCCGCCGCGGTCGCGTCGCTGCTCGCCGCCGTGGCGAGCTGGAGGCGCTGGGACGGGGTGAGAGCGGCGGGTTCCGGGAGTGACGGTGACCCTGCGGCAGGCATCGGCCGGTCGCTGGCCGTCGCGCTCCTTTTCGTCTTCGTCTGGCAGGCGCTCTTGTGTGAATACACGGTCATACCGCCTTCGCGCTCGGCATACGCGCTCGTTCAGGCTGTGGCTCCGCAGGTGCATCCAGGCACGACGCTCTACAGCGTCGGCCAGTACCGACAGACCATTCCACCCTATCTCGGCCGCAAGCTGATCCTCGTCGGCTTTGCGGGCGAGCTGCACTTCGGCGAGATGCGCCAGCCCGGCCTCGAGCAGGCGACGCCGGAGCAGTTCGTCCGGCAATGGGAGGCCAGCCGTGATGCCATTGCATTCTTCGCGCCGAGCGTGTGGGATCATTACCGCCGGCAGGGGCTGGCGGGACACGTCATCGCGCGGGACAGCTTCACGGTCGCGGTGAGCCGCTCGTGAGGCTCTCGGCTTTTGGATTCCTATGCGGCGGCGTGTTGCTCAATGCCGTGGCGCAGCTCGGTCTGAAGGCCGCAACGGATGCCACCGGGCCACTGTTCGGCGGCGACGTGCCGGCGCTGCGCCGCGGGCTCGAGCTGCTCTCGGTGCCGTGGCTCTGGCTCGCGCTGGGATGCTATGGGTTGAGCGTCATCGTGTGGCTGGTGGGGCTCTCGCGCGTGCCGGTGAGTCAGGCCTACCCGCTGCTCTCGATGGGCTACGTCATCAACGTTGGCCTCGCCTGGTGGCTGCTCGGGGAGGTGCCCAACGCGCAGCGAGTGGCGGGCATCGCAGTGATCGTATTCGGAGTCGTGTTGGTGGCGAGATCATGAAGCCGTTCCTGCCGTTTACCCGGCCGACGATCGATGAGGAAACCATCCAGGGCGTGGTCGAGGTGCTGCGCTCGGGATGGCTCGCGAGCGGCCCGAACGTCAGGAAATTCGAGGCGGCGCTGTCGGAGTACCTCGGCGGCCGCCCCGTGCGCACGCAGACCTCCGCGACGGCGAGCCTCGAGCACGCGCTCCTCGCCGCCGGGATCGGGGCGGGGGATGAGGTCATCACTCCCGCGATGAGCTTCGTCGCCACCGCGAACGTCATCGTCCGGGTGGGCGCCCGGCCCGTGTTCGTCGACGTCGGCCTCGATACGCGCAACATCGACTTCGACCAGGTGGAGGCCGCCATCACCCCGCGCACCCGCGCGATCATGCCGGTGCATTTCGCCGGCCTGCCGGTCGACATGGAGCGGCTGTATGACATCGCCGCGCGCCACCGCCTGCGCGTCATCGAGGATGCCGCCCACGCGATCGGCTCCGCGTGGCGCGGCAAGCGCATCGGCAGCTTCGGCGACCTGGTCTGCTTCAGCTTCCATCCCAACAAGAACCTCACCTCCATCGAGGGCGGCTGCGTCGCCGGCGGCTCCCCGGAGGAGGTGAGCCGGCTCGAGCTGCACCGCTTCCACGGCCAGAGCAAGGGGGCGGCGGATGAGTTCGACACGATCTTTCCCGCCGGCAAGGCCAACCTGTCGGACGTGTCGGCGCGGGTCGGACTCGGCCAGCTCGCCTCGCTGGAGCGGTTCAACGCCCGGCGCCGCGAGCTCGCCGCGCGTTATTTCAGGCTATGGGAACGCGATGCGCCCGTGCGTCTGCCGGCGCGCGGCGACGAGGGCCACAACTGGCACATTTTCGCGCCGCTCCTGCCGCTCGATCGGCTGCGCATCACGCGCCTGCAGTTCATCGAGCAGATGGCCGAGCGGGGCATCGGTGTCGGCATGCACTACGCGGCCATTCACCTCTTCACGGCCTATCGCGCCATGGGCTATCACGACGGTCAGTTCCCGAATGCCGAGCGGATCGGCCACGAGACGGTGACGCTGCCGCTCTTCCCGGCGATGGAGCTGCCGGATGTCGATCGCGTCGTCGAGGCGACGACCGACATCCTGAGGAGCGCGGCAAAGTGACCGCGACGGTCTCGATCGTCATTCCGGTCTTCAACGAGGAAGCGGGCCTCGAGTCGCTCTTCGCGCGCCTCTATCCCGCGCTGGATGCGCTCGGGCGGCCTTACGAGGTGATTTTCGTCGACGACGGCAGCCGCGACCGCTCCGCGGCCGTGCTGCGGGAGCAGTTCGAGCGCCGGCCGGACGCCACGCGCGTGATGCTGCTCACCCGCAATGCCGGCCAGCACATGGCCATTCTCGCGGGCTTCGCCCATTCGCGCGGCGATTACGTCATCACGCTCGATGCGGATCTGCAGAATCCCCCGGAGGAGATCGGCAAGCTGGTCGCCGCGATGGATCAGGGGGCCGACTACGTCGGGACCGTGCGCGCGCGCCGACATGACATCTACTGGCGCAAGGTCGCCTCGCGCTTGATGAACCGCATCCGCGAGCGCACCACGCAGATCCAGATCACCGATCAGGGCTGCATGCTGCGCGCCTACCACCGCACCATCGTCGATGCGATCAATCGCTGCGTGGAGGTGAGCACGTACGTTCCGGCATTGGGGTACAGCTTCGCTCGTCATCCCGTGGAGATCGAGGTCGCGCATGCGCAGCGCACCGCCGGCCAGTCGAAGTACTCCGTCTATCGGCTGATCCGGCTCAACTTCGATCTCATGACCGGCTTCTCGGTGGCGCCGCTGCAGTTCTTCACCATGGCCGGGATGGCGCTCGCACTCCTCTCGCTGTTCTTCGTCATCGTGCTCGCGATCCGGCGCATCTTCATCGGGCCCGAGGTTCAGGGCGTATTCACCCTCTTCGGCATCGCCTTCTTCCTGATCGGAGTACTGCTCATCGGTCTTGGGGTCGTGGGCGAGTACGTCGGACGCATTTATGAACAGGTGAGGCAGCGCCCGCGGTATACCGTCTCCGCGCTGATGGAAGGAGACGAGGCGTCGCTCCGCTGGACCCGCCAGTCGAGCCCACAAAACCGGCACATCGAGCGCGTCGAAGGCCTGCGCTCGGAGATCGACCACACGGAGATGCTGCGCGCCGAGCGCGCGCAAGGCCCGACGGGTGAGTAGCGCCCGGGCGGTCGTCTTTGCCTATCACGATGTAGGCGTCCGTTGCCTCAAGGTCTTGCTGTCCGCCAAGATCGATGTGCCTCTGGTCGTCACGGTCAAGGACGATCCGAAGGAGAACCGGTGGTACGCGAGCGTTGCCGACACGGCGCGCGAGTACGGGTTGCCGGTGATGATGCCGGACGGCGTCCGCGAAGAGGAGCTGAGCGAGCGGGTGGCGCAGCTCGCGCCCGATTTCATCTTCTCCTTCTATTATCGCTCGATAATCGGCGCGCCGATCCTGAGCAGCGCCCGCCGGGGCGCGCTCAACATGCACGGCTCGCTGCTGCCGAAGTACCGCGGGCGGGCGCCGGTCAACTGGGCCATCCTCAACGGAGAGCTTCAGACCGGTGCGACGCTGCACTACATGGTGGAGCGCGCCGATGCCGGCGACATCGTCGATCAGCTCGCCGTGCCGATACTCGAGGACGACGATGCGCGCGAGGTGTTCGGCAAAGTCACCGCCGCGGCGGAGATCGTGCTGGCCCGTTCCCTCCCGGGCCTCATCGAGGGCGACGCGCCGCGCAGGCCGCAGCTCATCGAGCCCGGACAGTACTTCGGCAGGCGAACGGCGCAGGACGGACGGATCGACTGGAGCCAGCCGGCGGTTCGCATCCACAATCTGGTGCGCGCCGTGGCGCCTCCGTTCCCTGGCGCGTTCACCGAGGTCAGCGGGCGGACCTGGTGGCTGCATCGCACGCGGATGGAGCCGAAGGCCATCACACCGTCGGAGCGGCCGAGACTCTTTGGTGCACAGGGGGGCTGTTATGCGGCCTGCCGGGATGGCGGCGTCCTCAGAATTCTTGCCGCCGCAAGCGCGGACGGGCCGCTCGATCTCCCGCGGCTGTCGCGTGAGCTCGAAATGCGCCCGGCGGCGTTGGGTTGATCCAGGATCCGGCTGAGAGCGCGGGATATGGGCACCATCGCGCTCAAGATCGACGTCGATACCTTTAGAGGCACGCGAGAAGGCGTGCCTCGCCTCGCCGCGGCGCTCGAGCGCGCGGGCGCTCGGGCAACGTTCCTGTTCAGCCTCGGACCCGATCACACGGGCAGGGCGATCAAGCGGGTGTTTCGCCGCGGGTTCCTGGGAAAGGTGCGGCGGACCTCGGTCACTCAGCATTACGGCGTCAAAACCCTGATGTACGGCGTGCTCCTTCCGGGCCCCCACATCGCGCGGCGCTGTGCGGACACGCTTCGGGAAATCGCGCGGCGCGGATTCGAGGTGGGAGTCCACACCTACGACCACATCAAGTGGCAGGACGGGGTGGCGCGGGCCAGCGAGCCGTGGACCCGGCGGCAGCTCGTGCTCGCGCGTGAGGAGTTCATTCGGGTATTCGATCGGCCGCCGCAGTCGCACGGCGCGGCGGGCTGGCAGGTGAATCGCAGCGTGCCCGGGCTGGAGCGGGAGCTTGGATTTCGACATGCGTCGGACACGAGAGGGGAGGAACCCTTCGTGCCGGTGGTCGGGGGCAGCGAGGTCGACGTGCCCCAGTTGCCGACGACACTGCCCACGCTTGATGAGTTGATCGGGCGTGAGGAGCTTATGGCCACCGACCCGGTGGAGCATCTGCTTGCCCTCACCGCGGACGGCCGCGATCACGTATTCACGCTGCACGCGGAGCTCGAGGGCGGCGCCTACCTCGAGGGGTTCGAGCGGCTGCTGCGGACCTGGCGGGCGCGGGGATCGAATCTCACGGACCTGGGATCCTACGTGCGCGGCCTCGATCTATCGCGGCTGCCGCGCTGCGAGATCGCATCCGGCACGGTGGCGGGCCGATCGGGCACTCTCGCCGTCCAAGGGCGGCGCGTCCCGCGAGCGGGACCGGCCGGCACCACTGCAAGGACCTCCCGGTAAGCTCATTCAGGGACCTTGAATTCCCGGGCCAGAGCGCCTAGCTACCCGAACGCGCCGGAAAACAGCTCATCCAGGGCGGCCACGATCGCATCGGCCTCATCGGCGAGCGACCCGACACACTCGCCCAAGTTGGCGAGCGACACAATCTCCAACGGATGCAGCACTACTGCGGCTCCCTTCACCTTGAAGGTCGGATTGAGGCGCGGATCGGCAATTTGACCGAGCTCAACCTTCCGCGCGAGTGGGATCACGATACGGCGACGATAGAGAAGCGATGCGAGGACTCCAAAGAGGTTGTCCGTAACGCCCTCGATAGCACTCCGGCCGTCATCGGTCCAGCCTATTTCCGCGAGGCCGGCGAGGGCGTAAGTGCGGCTGCGAGCGCTCCGCCGAACGCCTCACGCTCAGCGGCAAGCGGCAGCGTCAGAGCGGCAAGAATGGCGAGTGTCCTCGTTGCCGAAGTCACGGGAATGCGAGCCCGGAAACCCGGTGTTGACTCCCTCCATGCCATTCATTCGCGTTGCGATTGCCGCTGGCATTGCGGAAGGCTCCGAGGGAGAATCAGTGCCCATGAGTGACATACCTGCTGCGATGACTGCGATCGAGATCGCCACCCCGGGCCCGCCGGAGGCGCTGCGGCCGGGCTCACGGCCGGTGCCGGAGCCGGGTCCGGGGGAAGTGCTGATCAGGGTCGCGGCGGCTGGCGTCAATCGTCCCGACGTGATGCAGCGCAAGGGCCTGTATCCGCCGCCGGCCGGCGTGACCGACATCCCGGGTCTCGAGGTGGCGGGGGAGGTCGTGCGGGCCGGCGCCGACGTCAGTACTCCTGCTGTCGGTGCGCGCGTCTGCGCGCTAGTGGCCGGGGGCGGGTACGCCGAATACGTTGCCGCGCCAGCGGCCCAATGCCTTCCCGTCCCCGGGACGTTGTCGATGGAGGAGGCGGCAGCGTTGCCGGAGACCTTCTTCACCGTCTACTACAACGTCTTCATGCGCGCACGACTTCGTCCCGGCGAGACGTTGCTGGCGCACGGCGGCTCGAGCGGTATCGGCACCACCGCGATCATGCTGGGCAAGGCGTTTGGCGCGCGTGTCATCGTCACGGCCGGGACTGCCGAGAAGTGCGCTGCATGCCGGACGCTTGGCGCGGATGTCGCCGTCAACTACAAGGAGGAGGATTTCGCGGCGCGGACGCTCGAGGCCACGGGAGGGCGTGGGGCCGACGTCATTCTCGACATGGTCGGGGGCGAGTACCTGGCGCGCAACATGGCCGCGGCCGCGGTGAACGGCCGGATCTCGATCATCGCGACTCAGCGCGGCGCCAAGGCCGAGATCGACCTGCGCGGCCTCATGATGAAACGTCTCTGGGTCGGCGGCGCGACCCTGCGGCCGCAAACGGTGGAGAGCAAGGGCGAGATCGCCGCCGCGCTTCGCAGGGAAGTCTGGCCGCTCGTCGAGTCGAAGTCGCTACGGCCCGTGATCCATGCGCGTTTCCCGCTGCGCGAGGCGGCGCGGGCCCACGCCCTCATGGAATCCGGCGAGCACATCGGCAAGATCGTGCTGCTCGTCTGAACGGTCGCGGAGCCGCCGGCGCGACGGCAGCGGCGCTCATCGGATCTCTCCGCGCCGGAAACCTCGCCCCTCAGGGCGGGGAAGACGTCAGGAGATGACCTGTCGCTCCCGCAACGCCGCGAGGATGCGTTGGGCGGCATCCTCCGCGGAGCCCTGGTTGGTGTCGACGACGACCTCGGCGTGCTCCGGTGCCTCGTAAGGGGAGTCGATGCCGGTGAAGTTCTTGATCTTGCCCGCGAGCGCCCGGGCGTAGAGACCCTTGGGGTCGCGCTGCTTGCAGATCTCGAGCGGCGTATCGACGTGGATCTCGATGAACTCGCCCTCCTCGACCAACTCCCGGACCATGCGCCGCTCGGCGCGGAAGGGGGAGATGAACGAGCAGAGCACGATCGCTCCGGCATCGACGAAGAGGCGCGCGACTTCGCCCACGCGCCGGATGTTCTCCACCCGGTCGGCATCGGTGAAGCCCAGGTCCCGGTTCAAGCCATGGCGCACGTTGTCCCCGTCCAGCATGTACGTGTGCGTACCCTGGGCGTGCAGCTCCCGCTCCACGATGTTGGCGATGGTGCTCTTGCCGGAGCCGGAGAGCCCGGTGAACCAGAGGATGGCGGGGCGGTGGCCGTTCAAGCGCGTGCGCGCCGCCTTGTCGACGAGCAACGCCTGGCGGTGGATGTTGGTGGCGCGGCGCAGCCCGAAGGCGATCATGCCGGCGCCGGCCGTGGCGTTGGTGAAGCGGTCGATCAGCACGAAGGCGCCGGTCTCGCGGTTCTCCGAGTAGGGATCGAAGGCGACCGGAGTCGCCGTCGCGAGATTGCAGAGGCCGATCTCGTTGAGCCCGAGCGTCCTGGCGGCGATGTGCTCCAGGGTGTTGACGTCGGTCTTGTGCTTGAGGCTCGTCACCCGCGCGGGCACGTATTGGGTGCCGATCCGCATGAGGTACGAGCGTCCCGGCAGCATCGGCTCCTCGATCATCCACAGCACCTGCGCGGCGAACTGATCGACGACCTCGGGCCGGGCCTGCGGCTGCGCAAGCATGTCGCCGCGCGCCACGTCCACCTCGTCGGACAGGGTGAGCGTGACGGCATCGCCGGCGCGCGCCTCAGGCAGATCCCCATCCGCGGTCACGATGCGCGCGACGTGGGTATCGCGCCCGGACGCCGCGACGATCACGGGATCGCCCGGCCGCACCACGCCGGAGGCGACGGTGCCGCAGAAGCCGCGGAAGTCGAGGTTGGGGCGGTTGACCCACTGCACGGGGAAGCGGAACGGCTTGCCGTCGAGCCCTTCGGTCGCATCGAGGCCTTCCAGGTGCTCGATGATCGTAGGTCCCTCGTACCAGCCCGTCCGCGCCGAGCGCGCGGTGACGTTGTCGCCGTAGCGTGCCGAGACGGGAATCGGTGTGATCGAGCTGAAGGAGAGCGCCTGCGCGAAGCCGAGATAATCGCCGACGATGTGGTGGAAGCGCTCGCCGGAGAAGTCGACCAGGTCGATCTTGTTGACCGCGAGCACGACGTGCCGGATGCCGAGGAGCGAGCAGATGTAGCTGTGCCGGCGGGTCTGGGTCAGGACGCCCTTGCGCGCATCGATCAGGATCACCGCGGCGTGGGAGTTGGAGGCACCCGTCGCCATGTTGCGCGTGTACTGCTCGTGGCCCGGTGTGTCCGCCACGATGAAGGCGCGGCGCGGCGTCGAGAAGAACCGGTATGCCACATCGATGGTGATGCCCTGCTCGCGCTCGGCCTCCAGGCCATCGACGAGGAGGGCGAAATCGATGTCGTCCCCGGTGGTGCCGTGCTTGCGGCTGTCGCGCTCGAGCGCCGCGAGCTGGTCCTCGAGAATGAGCTTGGTGTCGTAGAGGAGGCGGCCGATGAGCGTCGATTTGCCGTCGTCCACCGAGCCGCAGGTGAGAAAGCGCAGCAGCCCCTTCGTAGGTCCCCCGCGGCCGCCCGGGCTCACCGTCACCTGATCGTGCGCATAAGCGGTCAAGCTCTTGCCTCCATCAGAAGTACCCCTCGCGCTTCTTTTTCTCCATCGATGCCGCTTCGTCGCTGTCGATGAGCCTGCCCGAGCGCTCCGAGGTGCGTGAGATGAGCATCTCCTCGATGATCTCATCGAGCGTCGCGGCCTCGCTCTCGATCGCCGCCGAGAGCGGATAGCACCCGAGCGAGCGGAACCGCACCATGCGCACCTGCTCGAGCTCCTCGGGCGCGAGCGGCATGCGATCGTCATCGCGCATGATGAGGAGCCCGTCGCGCTCGATCACCGGGCGTGGGGCGGCGAAGTAAAGCGGCACCACCGGGATCTGCTGCGCGCGGGTGTACTGCCAGATGTCGAGCTCCGTCCAATTGGACAGCGGGAAGACGCGGATGGTCTCGCCCTTGTTGATCTTCGTGTTGTAGAGGCTCCAGAGCTCCGGGCGCTGGTTGCGCGGGTCCCATACGTGACCGGCGGAGCGGAAGGAGAACACGCGCTCCTTGGCCCGGCTCTTCTCCTCGTCGCGGCGGGCGCCGCCGAAGGCCGCGTCGAACTCCCATTTGTCGAGCGCCTGCTTCAGCGCCTCCGTCTTCATCACCTGGGTGTGCAGCTGCGATCCGGAGGTGATCGGATTGATGCCGCGCGCGACGCCCTCGGCGTTGGTATGGACGAGAAGCTTCAGGCCGTGGCGCGCCGCGATCGAATCGCGGTGGCGGAGCATGTCGCGGAACTTCCAGCCGGTGTCGATGTGCAGCAGCGGGAACGGGGGCTTCGAGGGGTAGAAGGCCTTCAGCGCGAGGTGCAGCATCACCCCCGAGTCCTTGCCGATCGAGTAGAGCATCACCGGGTTGCGAAACTCCGCGGCCACCTCGCGGATGATCGCGATGGATTCCGCCTCGAGGTGCTTGAGATGCTGCGAGAGCGCAAGACGCGTCTGGGTGTTCGTGCTCACGGGCGGCTCAGGCGGCGAGCGGCACGGGAGTCAGTGTGCCGCTCGCGATGAAGAACGAATTGCGGAATCCGGGCTTGCCGTAGGCGAGCGGCGCCCCGTCGGGGGCGAGCACCGTGCCGCCCGCGGCTGCGAGCACTGCGTGACCGGCGGCCGTGTCCCATTCCATCGTCGGGCCGAGGCGCGGATAGAGGTCCGCTTCTCCGGCGGCCACCAGGCAGAACTTCAGCGATGAGCCGACGGAGATCCGCTCGCTCACCGCGTAGTGACGCAGGTAGGACTCAGTCTCCGGCGTCGAGTGCGAGCGTGAAACCACCGCGGTAATCCCCGCCGTCGGGGCGGCCCGCACCCGAAGCGGCTCGCGCGGTCCGGGTGTTGCAGCGTCCGCGGGATGAGAGCAACGGAAGGCGCGCTTGGCGGCTACATCGCCAGCGTAGAGCGCGCCGCTCGTCGGAGCATAGACGACCCCGAGAGCCGGCATCCGGTGGCGGACGAGGGCGATGTTCACCGTGAACTCCCCGCGCCGGTGGATGAACTCCTTGGTGCCGTCCAGCGGGTCGACGAGAAAGAACTCCTCGCCCACCTGCGGCATGGAGCCGGCCGCGGCCGCTTCCTCCGCCACCACCGGCACCTTGGGCGCGAGCTGCGCCAGATGCTCGAGAATGATCTTCTCGGAGGCGTGATCGGCGGCGGTGACAGGGGACTGATCGGCTTTCTGGGTGACGGTGAAGCCGGCGCGGTAGATCTCGAGGGTTGCCCTGCCCGCCGCCACGGCGGCGGCAAGCAGGGCCTCGATCAGTTGCTCATCGGATACGGAAGGGGGCACGGGCATCGATGCTCATTCGGGGTTCTATCCAAAGTTTACACAATGCCCAGCCTCACGGCCGGCTGCCGCTCCGTCGTTCTCAGATTTCCTCGGAATATCGATACGCCGAAAAGCCCGGGCAAAGCTCAGCCTTGCCGCGCCGCTTCCACCTGGATCTTCAGGCGCACCCACATCTGGAAGCCGAACTGCTTGCCGAAGCTCATGCCGTAGCGATCGCGCTCGAAGTGACCCACGGCATCCGCGCCGCAGCGGTACTGATGCATCATCGCCACCTCTTTGCACTCGAAGCTGCGCAGGGTCAGCGTCAGCGGATGGGTGAGGCCGTGCAGGGTGAGTTGGCCCAGCACCTTGGTGGGCTTGCCGCGCACGAAGTCCGCGAGCCTGCCCTTGTAAGTCGCCGTCGGGTACTTGGCCACGTCGAAGAGGATCGGTCCCTGCGCATCCTTGTTGAGCTTCGCCTGGCCGAAATCGATCGAGGAGGTATCGACCGTGACATTCACCGTGCCGGTGCGGCGTGCGCGGTCGAGCACGATCGTGCAGGAGGTCTTGCGGAACGTGCCGCGCCAGACCGAGAGGCCACCCATGTGATCGGCGGCGAAGCTCGGATGAGTGTGCGCAGGGTCGCACACGTAGGTGACGGGCTTGGCGAACGCGGTGCCGGCGTAGGCCGCCAGCAGCACCGCCGGCAGGGCGAGCTTGCTCAGGGACATTCGGAGCCTCCTGTGATTGGGGCGTCCAGCGTACCGGCAGCGGCTCTGCCGCGCCAGCGGCGGCGGCCGATTATGGGGCGCTACGCGGCCGCGGAGCTCACCGGGTTGCGATGCGCCTTCAGATCGAGCGCCTGCGCCACCGCCTGGTGCGTGATCTGCCCCGCATGCACGTTGAGCCCGCAGGCGAAGCCCGGATCCTGCTTCAGCGCCGCCTGCCAGCCGTGGTCGGCCAGCATCCTGACATAGGGGAGAGTGGCGTTGGTCAGCGCGAAAGTGGAGGTGCGTGCGACGGCGCCCGGCATGTTGGCCACGCAGTAGTGCACCACGCCGTCGACCACGAAGGTCGGCTGCGCGTGGGTCGTGGCATGGCTGGTCTCGAAGCAACCGCCTTGATCGATGGAGATGTCGACCAGCACCGATCCCGGCTGCATGGTCGCGACCATGGCGCGGCTCACGAGCTTCGGGGCGGCGGCGCCCGCGATCAGCACGGCGCCGACGACGAGGTCGGCCTCACGCACCAGCCGCTCTATCGATTCGGCAGTGGAGTAAGCGGTGTGCAACGAGCCGCCGAACAGGCTCGAGAGCTCCCGCAGGCGATCGACCGACCGGTCGACTACGGTTACATCGGCGCGCAGACCAACGGCCATCTCCGCTGCATGGGTACCGGCGACGCCGCCACCCAGGATCACTACCTTGGCCGGGGGAACGCCGGGGACGCCGCCGAGCAGTACGCCGCGGCCGCCGTTGGCTTTCTGGAGGCAGGTGGCACCCACCTGGATAGACATGCGTCCGGCCACTTCGCTCATCGGCGTGAGGAGCGGCAGGGAGCCTTTACGGGTGACGGTCTCGTAGGCGATCGCAGTGGCGCCGGATGCCATCAGTCCACGCGCCTGGACAGGATCGGCCGCAAGATGCAGGTAGGTGAAGAGCACCTGGTCCGCTCGCAGCATCTGGCACTCGGCCGGCTGGGGCTCCTTCACCTTCACGATGAGCTGCGCTTTGGCGAATACGTCGGCCGCGTTCGGCGCGATGGTGGCGCCCGCTGCGCGGTAGTCGGCGTCGGAGAGGCCGATGCCCTCGCCCGCGCCCGTCTCGGCGATGACTTGGTGGCCAGCCCCCGTGAGCTCGCGCACGCCGGCAGGCACCAGGCCGACCCGATACTCGTGGACTTTGATCTCGCGCGGAACACCGATCAGCATGGCTCAGCCCCCGGTTGAATGTATGCCTGCCAGATTAGGATGGGCGAGGAGGCGGGAGCTTGCGAACTGGCGGTCCGGGCGCGCCTCGGGAGCAGAATCTGCGCCAGAAGCATTAATTTGTGGCAGAATCCTGCGTCCATGGAGCTAGACCGCTACGATCGTGTCATCCTGCGCCTGCTGCAGCAGGATGCGCGCATGACGAACGCCCGTCTTGCGACGGAGGTCAGCCTGTCGGAGTCCGCCTGCCTGCGACGGGTACGGGCGCTGGAGGAGTCGGGCCTCATCGAGGGCTATACCGCGCTCATCAACCAGCAGAAGGCGGGCTATCCCGTGAACGTGTTCGTGAGCATCACGCTCGACCGGCAGAGCCAGTCGGGTCTGACGGCGTTCGAGACCGCGGTGCGCAGGATTCCGCAAGTGATGGAGTGCTACCTGATGACCGGCGAGCACGATTACCTGCTGCGGATCGTGGTCGCCGATCTCGCGGATTTCGAGCGCATCCACAGCCAACATCTGACGCGCCTGCCGAGCGTCGTGAGCGTGCAATCCAGCTTCGCCATGCGCACCGTGACCCGCTCGGCCGAGCTGCCCTTGCGCTGAGACTGACCGCCGCGGGCGGCCGGTGGGGCCACATGGCGGTCGCGCAAAGCCGCGCCTATACTGCCCCGGTCACCCGGCCAAACCGTGCAATCCGCACCCTCTTCAGCGGCGCTCCTGCAGCGGCTCCAGCCGCGGGGAGTCCTGCGGCCGGATGCTCGGCGGATCATCAACGTCGCGATCATCCTGCTCTCGATGCTCGTGATCGTGCTCGCGGTGCGCACGGGCTGGCGGTCGTTGCACCGATACGAGCAGGCGAGGCAGATCGCGCTGGTTGACGCCACCACGAACGATTTCATCGCTGCAGGCGGCTTGCTCGAGCTCGAGCTGACTTATGGGAGCGCGCTCCTCGGAGGGGAGCACCCCGATGCGGGCCGCCTGATGCAGCTGCAGCGGGCGCACCGTCAGGGCGATCTGCTCTGGCGCCGGGCCATGGACCGCACGCGCCTCATCGCAGCGCGCTCGCTGATGAATCGTGATCTGCTCGCGAGGCACGCGAGCGCCCAGGCCTCCTTCCAGGCGCTGAGCGCCGTGCGCCAACAGCTCGCAACCTGTCTTCGAGCGCGCCCCTGCGCGCTCGGAGAGGATGCGTGGCAACGCGCGGTCTCCCGGGTCATCCAGGACTCCGCGGCAGCGCGGGAAGCCGTTTACTTCAGCGTCGATGCACCGGAGCGTCCGGCCCGTCTCTATGCCGCTGTGCAGCGTACGGTATGGACGCTCACCGAGCACACGCGACGCGAGAGCGGACTCATGGCGTTCTACCTGAGCGCGAACCAGGCGCCTTCGGCCGCCGCTCGCGCGCAGCTCGACAGCGATAGCGCCGTGGCGCGGGAGGCCCAGGAGAGTCTGCGTGTGTTCGCACAGCTGCATCGTCTCGACGAGCATGTGCGGCGGGCCATCGAGGAGGCGGACCGCTCGTTGACCGGACGTTTCACACCGCTCGTCTCCGGGGTCCTCAGCGGCCAGCTGCATCCGGACGGCCGCAGCTGGCTGGCGCAGACCGCGCCCACGGCCGGCGCACTGGACCGGCTCTCCGTCACGGTGGAGAACGCGGTGGCGGCCTTCGCGGCGCACGCCATGCGGGAGAGCCGCAACGACATGCTCTTCAACGGGCTCTTCGTTCTGCTCGCCTGCTCGCTTGCGGCAGTGAGCGTGACCAAGGTCCGCCAGACGGCGAATGCTCTCTTTCATCAGAAGGAGCTCGCCGAGGTGACCATCCGCTCGATCGGTGATGCGGTCATCACGACGGATGATCGCGGATGCGTCGAGTACATCAACCCCGCCGCGCAGCAGATGACGGGCTGGACGAGCTCCCAGGCGCGGGGTTTGCCGCTCGAGCGCGTGTTCGAGGTGGTGAACGGCGTGACCCTGGAGCGCCAGAGCAATCCGGTCGAGGTCTGCCTGCGGGAGAACCGGGTGGTGAGTCTCGAGGACAACTCGGTGCTCGTGCATCGGGACGGGACCCGCCGCGACATCGAGGACTCCGCGGCCCCGATCCGCGACCGTGCCGGCCATCTCGCCGGCGCGGTGCTCGTCTTCTATGACGCGACGGAAGTGCACCAGGCGGCGCATCTGATCTCTTATCGTGCGACTCACGATTCGCTCTCGGGGCTCATCAACCGCCGGGAGTTCGAGCACCGCCTCGCGGCGCTGCTCGCGCCCGGACAGGATCATTCCGCGCGGCATGCGCTGCTCTTCCTCGATCTCGACCGCTTCGCGGTCCTCAACGAGGCATGCGGCCCGCTTGCGGGCGATCAACTGCTGCGGGAGGCGAGCCGCATTCTCGCCGAGCGCACGCGCTGCGGCGACGTGTTGGCCCGGCTCGGCGGCGATGAGTTCGGCCTGATCGTGCGCAACTGCACGCTCGATGAGGCTCGTCAGGCCGCGGAGTCGTTGCGCGCGGCGATTTCCGGCTATCGCTTCGAGTGGCAGGGCCTTCACTTTCAACCGCACCTGAGCGCGGGCATCGTGCCGTTCGGCCTGGATTCAGGGGCTCCCGCGGCGCTCCTCAGCCGCGCCGAGGCCGCATGCCACCTCGCCAAGGAGAAGGGTCGGGACCGCCTGCAGGTCTACGACGCGAGCGACAGAGACATCGAGTTTCGCTCGGGCGGCCTGCAGTGGATGGCGCGGCTCAACGAGGCGCTGGCGCGGGACCGGTTCACCCTCTACTGTCAGCCCGTCGTTCCGGTGGGCGGACGCGGACGCCGTCATGGGGAGGTGCTGGCGCGCATGCTCGATGCCGAAGGACGGCTCATCCTGGCATCGCACTTCATTCCGCACGCGGAGCGCTATGGACTGATGCCGCGGCTGGACCGCTGGGTGGTGCGCAACGCGCTCGCGAGCCTCGGGGCGCTCTACGCGCAGGGGCACGGGGAGAAGGCAGGGGTGCTTGCGATCAATCTTTCCGGGGCAACGCTCACCGATCCTTCCCTGCTGCAGTTCATTCGCGAGCAGATGCGCAGTTGCGGCGTGCCGCCGAGCGCGCTGTGCTTCGAGATCACGGAGACCGCCGCAATCTCCAGCCTGCGCGAGGCGTCGGCGCTCATCAACTCGCTGCGACGGCTCGGCTGCGGTTTCGCGCTCGATGATTTCGGCCGCGGCATGTCCTCCTTCATGTACCTGAAGCAGCTGTCGGTCGATTATCTGAAGATCGACGGCGCATTCGTCCGCAGCATGGCGGACGATCCGGTCTCGCGGGCGATGGTCAAGGCGATTCATGCGCTCGGGCAGGCCATGGGGATCGCCACGGTCGCCGAGTGCGTCGAGACGCCGGCCGTGCGCCGCCAGCTCGAGGGCCTCGGTGTCGATTACGTTCAGGGCCTCGAGGTCGGCCCGCCGCAGCCGCTCTCCCGGTATCTCGAGTCCTGAGGCGCCGAGCCATGGAACGCGCTCGGCGACGGCATGCGGTTTGCTCGCCCCATGGGCGGAGGTGTCGATGAATGCCAACATGAATGCCTCGGCGGCCGGAGAGATCGCTCTCGGCGCCGATCTGAAGGTCCACCGCCTGGGCTTCGGCGCCATGCGCATCACCGGCCGCGGTATCTGGGGCGATCCGCCGGACCTTGCCACCGCGGTGCGCGTCCTGCAGCGGGCGGTGCGTGTCGGCGTGAACTTCATCGACACCGCGGACTCGTACGGGCCCGAAGTCAGCGAGAACCTGATCGCCCGCGCGCTCCATCCGTACTCACCCGACATCGTGATCGCCACCAAGGGCGGCCTGGTGCGTCCGGGTCCCGATGTCTGGGACCGGGATGCCCGGCCGGAGCACCTGCGCAAGGCCTGCGAGTCGAGTCTGAAGCGCCTGCGGCGCGCCTCGCTCGACCTCTATCAGCTGCATTCGCCGGATCCCAACGTACCGCTCGAGGACTCGATCGGGGAGCTCGTGCGCCTGAAGAGCGAGGGCAAGATCCGCCACATCGGCGTCTCGAACGTCAGCCTCGAGGAGCTGAAGCGCTGCGAGCGGCTGACGCCCATCGTCTCCGTCCAGAACCGCTACAACCTGGAGGACCGCCACTGCGGCGAGGTGCTCGCCTACTGCGAGAGCCGGGCGATCGCGTTCATCCCCTGGGCGCCGCTCGGCTCCGGGCGGCACGCGCGCAGCTCCGGCGCCTCACGGGCGCTCGAGACAGTGGCCGAGCTGCACGGTATCACCGTCGGCCAGGCCGCCATCGCCTGGCTCCTCGCGCGCTCGACCGTGATGTTGCCGATCCCGGGAACCGGCTCCATCGAGCACCTGGAGCAGAACGTGGCAGCCGCTTCGGTGCGCCTGACGCCCCAGGACATGCACGAGCTCGGCGCCTAGGCCTCCGCTGCCGCCGCCACCGGCAGCCGGGTCGTGAATTTCTTCGTGCGCAGCACGAAGCTGGTGTTGACGGAGCGCACGCCAGCCAGCTGCAGCAGGCGCGTGGAGAGAAACTGCTCATAGGCCTCCATGCTCGCGGCGACGATGCGCAGCAGGTAATCGTTGGGGCCGCTCATGGAGTGGCACTCCAGCACCTCCGGCCGCTCCTGCACCAGCTGATCGAACTGATGCACCGTCTGCGGATGATGGTTCTCGAGCGACACCAGCGCGTAGGCCTGGATGGGCAGGCCGATGGCGAGCGCGGACAGGAGCGTCGCATAGCCCGCGATGAAGCCTTCCTCCTCCAGACGGCGCAATCGCCTCCAGCAAGGCGCGGGTGACAGACCGATGCGTTGCGCCAGCTCCTGGTTGGATATGCGCGCATCGGACTGCAGCTCATCGAGGATGCGGCAGTCGAGGCGGTCGAGGGGCCTTGGCATGATCCAATGCTCATGTCAAATAAAGAAGAAAGGATATTGCCACCGCGTGGCCAAATAAGGCAATGAACGCAAGCTCATTTCCGCATGACCGCCCTAGGCTATGCCCGGCGTCAACCCAAGAGGGGAAATTCCATGCCGGCCGTTGCTTCCGCGGCCCCGCGTCCGAGCGGGGTGGCCTCGATTGCGCACCGCGAGCCCGACTGGCGGCGGGTCAGCCAGCTGCTGCACGCCTCCCGCGCCCTGGACGATCTCGAGGAGTCGCGTCTCCTGCCGCAGCGGCAGGTGCTGTACCAGTTCTCGGCGCGCGGGCACGACTTCGCGCAGATCCTGCTCGGCCTGCAGCTGACCGATCCCCACGACGGCGTGACGGTGTACTACCGCTCACGCCCGCTCATGCTGGCGCTCGGCGTGGATCTCGAGGATGCCGCCGCCGGCCCGCTCGCACGCGAGGGCTCCTTCAGCGGCGGCCGCGATATCGGCGTCGTTTTCAACAAGCCGGGACGCGGCGGCGCCACCGTGCTGCCGGCGAGCGGCGGTGTCGGTGCGCAATACACTCCGGCGGCAGGGTGGGCCCAGGCGATCCGCTACCATCACGAAGCGCTGAAGGATGCCTCGTACGCGCGCAGCATCGCCGTCGTGCTGGGTGGCGACGCATCGGTGGCGACCGGCGGATTCTGGTCCGCGCTCACCATGGCGAGCACATTGCGCCTGCCGATGTTGTTTTACATCGAGGACAACGGCTTTGGCATCTCGGTCCCCTCGCAGCTGCAGACGCCCGGCGGCAACATCGCCGCCAACCTGGCCTCGTTCTCGGGCCTGACGCTTCTCGAGGGCGACGGTGCGGATCCGATCCAGGCCGCGCAGCTCGTGGCCGAAGCGGTCGGCCGCGTGCGCGAGGATCGTGGACCGGTGCTGCTGCGGCTGGCGGTGCCGCGGCTCTGCGGACACTCCGGCCAGGATACGCAGGCCTACAAGTCACCCGAGACGATCTCGCTCGAGCGGGCGCGGGATCCGCTGCATCGGCTGCAGCGCTGGCTCGTACCCCGCCTCCTCGCGGAAGAGGAGTGGACGGGCATCGGGAACGATGCGCGCCGCGACGTCGAGGCGGCGGTGGAGCGCGCGCTGGCGCGTCCGCACCCGGATCCCGGTCAGCTGACCCGCCACGTATTCTGCGAGTCGACGGCCGAGGGCATCGCGCAGGTCCAGGAACAGGGCGGCCTCGCTGCCGCCGGCTGCGCATTTGCGCCCTCGGCACGCGAGCCGCATCCCGAGCCGGCGCGAATCAACATGCTGACGGCCATTCGTCGCACGCTCGATGTGGAGCTCACCTTGAATCCGCGGATGGTCGTGTTCGGCGAGGACGTCGGTCCCAAAGGCGGCGTGCATGCGGCGACGCTGGGCCTGCAGGAGAAGCACGGCGCCTCGCGCGTATTCGATACCAGCCTCTCCGAGGAGGGCATCATCGGCCGCGCCGTCGGGCTCGCGCTCTCGGGCCTGCTGCCGGTACCGGAGATCCAGTTCCGCAAATACGCGGATCCCGCCACCGAGCAGTTGAACGACTGCGGGACGATGCGCTGGCGCACGCGCAATCGCTTCGCCGCCCCGATGGTGGTGCGGATCCCGGGCGGTTTCTTCAAATGCGGCGACCCATGGCACAGCCAGACGAACGAGGTCGCCTTTGTGCACGGCATCGGCTGGCGAGTGGCGGTGCCCTCGAATGCGGAGGATGCGGTGGGGCTGTTGCGCTGCGCGCTGCGGGGCAACGATCCGACCCTCTTCTTCGAGCATCGCGCGCTGTTGGATGGTGCGTGGGCTCGCCGTCCCTATCCCGGAGACGAGTACGTCGTGCCGTTCGGTCTGGCGCGGCGCATCCGTGAGGGCACCGAGCTCACGGTCGTCACCTGGGGCGCCATGGTGGAGCGCTGCGAGCGTGCGGCGGGGGCATCGGGTGTCGATGCCGAAATCCTCGATCTGCGCACGCTCTCGCCCTGGGACCGTGAGGCCGTGCTCGCATCGGTGGCCAAGACGCACCGCTGCCTCATCGTGCACGAGGACAACCTGACCGCGGGGTTCGGGGCCGAGGTCGCGGCCTGTCTCGCCAAGGAGGCGTTCTTCAGCCTCGATGCCCCGATCGAGCGGCTCGCGATGCCGGATATTCCGAGCCCGCACAGCCCGCTGCTCCTCGAGGCGGCCGTGCCCACCGTGGACTCGATCACGCGGGCCATCCAGCAGATCGCGAGCGTCTGAGTCATGTCGAGAACAGCAGGGTGTGTGGAGATCAGGGCTCCCTCCGGACAGGAAGAGGGGACTCGATCGCAGGTGCTGCGCTGGTTGAAGGCCGTCGGCGAGCCGGTGGCCGAGCACGAGCCGCTCATCGAGCTCGAGACCGACAAAGTCACGGTCGAGGTGGCCTCGCCGGGCGCGGGCGTACTGACGGAGATCCTGAAGCAGGAGCAGGAGCAAGTCGCCCCGGGCGAGCTCCTCGGCCGGATCGGTATCGCCGCGGCAGCCGGCGCGCCTGGCACCCCGGCGGTAGCGGCGGTGGCGGCGGTGCCGGAGGGCGCCGTTGGCGCGCCCGCCACGGCATCGCGCGAGGCTGCGATCGCCGCCGCCGCCGCTGCGGCGGGCTCGGGCTCACCGGGCGGCGCGGCGGCGCGGCAGCTGAGTCCGGCCGTGAGGCGCCTGCTCGCGCAGCATTCGCTCGACGCCGCGAAGGTGCGGGGTACGGGCGAAGGCGGCCGCATCACCGTGGCCGATGTCCTGCGGGAAGCGTCGCCGTCTGCCCCGGGCGCTCCACAGACAGCATCGCGGGCCGCCGCCGTCGAGGGGAAGACTGATGCGAGCGGTGCGGACGGTGTTGCGGGTCATCGGGTGCCTCACTCGGCAGTCCGCAAGCGCATTGCGGCCCGAATGGTCGAGAGCCTGCTGCATACCGCTCCCCATGTGACCACGGTGTTCGAGGTCGACATGGGCGAGGTGCTCGCGCATCGGCAGCGGCATCGTGAGGAATTCGCACGTCGAGGCGTCGCGCTGACACTGACGGCGTACTTCGCACAGGCGGCAGTCACGGCAATCCGTGCAGTGCCGGAGGCGAACAGCCGCTGGACCGATACCGAGCTCGAGATTTACGATACCGTCAATCTGGGAATCGCCACGGCGGCGCAAGGCGGACTGGTGGTGCCGGTCCTGCAGCACGCCGAGTCCCTGGACCTGCTCGAGACCGCCCGCCGGCTCGAGGACCTGGTGCGCCGGGCGCGCGATGGCGCGCTCACGCCCGCGGACGTGCGCGGCGGTACGTTCACTCTCTCCAATCACGGCGTGAGCGGCAGTCTCCTCGCCGCGCCCATCATCATCCCGCAGCCGCAGTCGGCGATCCTCGGTCTCGGCAAGCTCGAGAAGCGGGCGGTGGTGCTCGAGGAGGGCGCAGAGGATCGTATCGTGGCACGCTCGCGCTGCTACGCGACTTTGACGATCGACCATCGGGTAATGGATGGAAGCAGGGCCAACCGTTTCCTCGAGGCATTCACGGAACGCCTTTCCGGCTGGGAGGCCTGAGCGGCAGGTGACTCGCGACAGCTGGGCCGCTAGTATGTGCGGATTGTTGCTGCCTTTCCTTTGGCTGTTTGGCGGAGGACTCGAGCATGACCGAGAACGCACCCGCAATGCCCGGCAAGCCGGTCGAGGGCGAAGAGCCCGATCTCGACCGGCGGCGGATGCTCGCTACCACCACGGCGGCGGTTGGCGCCGTCGGCGTGGCACTGGCCGCGGTGCCCTTCATCGAGGCGCTGGAGCCCAGTGAGAGCGCACGCGCGGCGGGTGCCCCCGTCACCATCGATATCTCCAAGCTCGCGCCGGGCCAGATGCTGAGCGCCTCCTGGCGCTCGCGGCCCGTGTGGGTGCTGCATCGGACCGAGGCGCAGCTCGCGGAGCTGTCGAAGCTCAACAGGCAGCTGAAGGATCCCCTGTCGAAGGAGGACCAGCAGGCGCCGAACCTCGCCGCGTGGAACCCCGTCACGCGCGCCGTCAATCCCAAGTACCTCGTGGTGGTCGGCATCTGCACCCACCTCGGGTGCATCCCGAAATACAGGCCGCAGGTGAACGACCCGAGCCTGCCTGCGCACTGGCCGGGCGGCTTCTTCTGCCCCTGCCATGGCTCGCGCTACGATCTCTCGGGCCGCGTCATGGACGGCTCGCCGGCGCCGCTCAACCTGCCCGTGCCGCCCTACTACTTCAAGGATGCCAACACCATCACCGCCGGCGAGCTCGCCGACGGCAAAGAGCAAAACTGGGAGCCGAATACCTGGTAGACGCCGCGGGTGCGCGCCAGCCCGAGCAGCGGGCGTAGCACCCCGCGCCGATCTCGGCGCGCGCAGGGAGTGACGGCCAGCGTCCGCTTAGGCGTATCCTACGCAGCTTTCCGGCCGCCCGGCGGCATGCGGGGGTTATTTCATGCGGTCATGGCTCGTAGCGGCGCTCGCTCTCCTGCCCCTCGGCTCGGCGGGAGCCGCCGAGAGGCTTCTCCTGCGCGATCCGACGATGTCGAGGACGCAGATCGTTTTCGAGTACGGCGGGGAGCTCTGGAGCGTGCCGCGCAAGGGCGGGCAGGCGCATGTGCTGGCGAGCGGCATGGACCTCATGGCGAAGCCGATCTTCTCGCCCGACGGCGCGATGGTCGCATTCAGCGGCACTTACGACAAGAACACGGATGTCTACGTCGTACCGGCGATAGGAGGACAGCCGCGGCGCCTGACGTACCACCCGGACCCGGACGTTGCCGTCGATTGGACGCCTGACGGCAAGAACATACTCTTTACGTCGCATCGCTACAGCGTTTCCGATCCGTTCCAGCTCTTCACGATCCCCGTCACGGGCGGCTTCCCCACCGAGCTGCCGCTGCCGACCGGAATGGCAGGCGCCTATTCGCCCGATGGCAGCCATATCGCCTACGTTCCGGGGTTCCAATGGGAGCCGTTCTGGAAGGATTACAAGGGCGGCCAGCACGCCGAGATCTGGGTGACGCGGCTGTCGGACTCGCACACGGTGCGCATTCCCGACCTCAATTCCAACGAGAGCGATCCCATGTGGGTCGGGCACACGGTTTACTTCCTTTCCGACCGCGACGGCCCCACCACGCTCTTCGCCTATGACACGGACAGCGGACAGGTCAAGCGGCTGATCGACAACTCCGGATTCGACATCACCTCCGCTTCGGCAGGTCCCGGCGGCATCGTCTACTCGCAGTTCGGCGAGCTGCACATCTACGACTTCGCCACCGGCGCGACTCATGCGGTGCCGGTGGCGGTCGCGGGCGACCTGCCGCAACGCCGGCCGCGGTTCGAGGACGTGGGCAAGGACATCATGTCGGCAGATGTCTCGCCGAACGGAGTCCGTGCGGTTTTCGAGGCGCACGGGGACATCCTCACCGTGCCGGCCAAGCACGGCAGCGCCGAGAATCTCACCCACAGCCCCGGCGTCATGGACCGCAACCCGGCCTGGTCGCCCAACGGGCAGCTCATCGCCTACTTTTCCGATCGTGCCGGGGAATACGATCTTTACATCAGGCACGAGGACGGTACCGGCGACGTGCGCCGCATTGCTCTCGGCCAGGATGACGCCTTTTACTACGCGATCCGCTGGTCGCCGGACAGTAAAAAGCTGCTCTTCAGCGATCAGAAGCTCAACCTCTGGTACGTCGACCTCAGCCAGGCCTCACCGCGCCCGGTGAAGGTGGCGACCGATGACTTCGATCCGCTGCATTCCCGGCGCGCCCGCTGGTCGCCCGACAGCCGCTGGATCGCCTACACCCGGGTGATGCCGAATTATCTGCACGCCATCTACATCTACTCGCTCGCGGACGGATCGACGCACCAGGTCACGGGGGGCGCGAGCGACTGCATCGACCCGGTGTTCGACGCCAACGGCAAGTACCTGTATTTCAGCTCGAGCACCAACGTCGGGCTGGCCGCGGGCTGGCTCGACATGACGCAGCTGGAGCGCCCGGTGACACGGCAGGTGTATGTCACGACCCTGCGGGCGAGCCTGCCTTCTGCGGTGGCGCCGCGCAGCGGCTACGAGAAGGCGACCTCGCGCCACGAGCCAAAGGCCCAAAAGAAGGGCAAGGCCGCTGCCGGCGGACACCAGCCGCCGCTCGTCAGGATCGACTTCAAGGGCCTCGAGTCGCGCGCGGTGCCGCTGCCGATCCCCGCCGCCAACTATGTGGATCTCGAGGCGGGGAAGACGGGCGTGCTCTATCTCGCGAAGGCGCCGCTCGTGCTCGAGGAGTCCGACTCCGGCCCGCTCGGCCCGCCGCTCTCGATCCAAAGGTTCGAGCTCGGGTCGCGCAAGACCCGGACCGTGGTGGGCGGCATCACGAATTTCGTACTCGCCGCCAAGGGCGGGAAGATGCTTTACCGTCGCGGAGATGACTGGTTCATCTCCGACGCCAAGCCGGGCGCCAAGCCTGATCACCTGGATACTCACGGTCTGCGCGTCTGGGTCGTGCCGCAGGAGCAGTGGGCGCAGATGTACCGGGACGCCTGGCGGATCGAGCGCGCCTTCTTCTACAACCCGACTTTCGACGGCCTCGACATCGGCGCGGCGCAGAAGGAGTTCGCGCATTTCCTGCCCGGCATCGCCAGCCGCGACGGGCTGTCGTTCCTCTTCCGGGAGATGATGAGCTATCTGTCCGTCGGCCACATGTTCATCTACGGCGGCTTCGAGCCGAAGATGCAGGAGATCAAGGTCGGGCTGCTCGGCGCCAACTACCGCATCGAGCATGGAGATTACCGGATCACCCGCATCTTCACCGGCGGGAAGTGGAATCCGGACCTCTACGCTCCGCTCGCGCAGCCCGGACTCAAGGTGAAGACGGGGGACTACCTGCTCGCCGTCAACGGCACTCCACTCGATGCCCATGAGAACCTCTACGAGGCCTTTCAGAATCTCGCGAACAAGACGGTCATCCTCACCGTGGGCCCGCGCCCCAGCCTGAGCGGCTCCTGGCAGATCACCGTCAAGACGATTCCGCGGGAGGAAGGACTGCGGCATGCGGCCTGGATCGATCACAACATCGAGCTCGTGAATCGTCTGAGCGGCGGGAAGCTCGGCTACGTGTATCTGCCGGATACCGAGTGGGGCGGTTACATCAACTTCAACCGCTATTTCTTCTCCCAGGTCGACAAGCAGGGCGTCATCATCGATGAGCGCTTCAACCACGGAGGCTTGCTCTCCGACTACATCATCGAGTACCTGACGCGCCGGCCCATGGCGCTCGACCTCAACCGGTGGGGACGGCCGGCGGTGAGCCCGCCGATGGCGATCTACGGGCCCAAGGTGATGGTCATCAACCAGTACGCGGGCTCGGGCGGCGATGCGCTGCCGTGGTATTTCAAGATGGACCACATCGGCACGCTGGTCGGCGAGCGCACCTGGGGAGGCCTCGTCGGCATCGACGGCTATCCGCGGCTGATGGATGGCGGCCACATCACCGCGCCGCGGGAGGCGATCGAGGGGCTGAACGGCACCTTCCCCGTCGAGAATCACGGGGTCAGCCCCGATGTGAAGGTGTGGCAGGACCCCGAGCTCGTTCGCCGAGGCCACGATCCGCAGCTCGAGCGGGCCGTGCAAATCGCCATGCAGCAGCTGAAGGCCAATCCGCCCCCGCAGTATCACCGCGCTCCCTGGCGCGACTACCACCCGCGCCTGCCGCCGTTGCCCGAGCCGGCGAGGAGCCTCGGCAGCGAGTAGCACGGCTCGGCTGCGCGGCCGTACCGTAGGCGCGGCTTTCTGGATGGGCGCCGGCGTAGTGCCGGCGCCCGCTCGTACGCATCTTCCACATGGAGGAGGCATCTGCACCCGTGCGAGCATGAGCACACCTTGACTTACCTCCCTGCGGCCGCATCTGAAGCCAGGTGCGGTCTTTGCGGACCCGGGTGTGTGAATGAGCAGCGAGCGGCAATACGGCTGGATGTGGGTGGAGGCTTGCGAGGTCCTGGACAGGGCCGAGCGGCTCCAACGCCAGCTGCTGCGCTATGTGGGGCCCGGAGCCGACGCGGCCGTGTGGGAGCCGCCCGTCGATATCCAGGAGACAACGGAGGGGCTGATCCTGCTCTTTGCGCTCCCCGGGGTGGCGTCCGAGGACATCACCCTGACCCTCGGGCCGACGGAGCTCACCCTGAGCGCCATGCGCCCGCTGAAGCTTGGCTCCGCAGAGGCGGTGATCCGGCGCCTCGAGATTCCACATGGACGCTTCTTGCGGCGCATCCCGCTCGCGGGCGTGCCGCTCAAGCTGATGTCGAGCCGCTACGAGAACGGTTGCCTCGAGGTCCGGCTGAGCCGGGAGGCGACCCAGGAGAGAGAGAGATAACCATGGCGGAAACCGATCAGACCCCTTCGCCCTCGCGAATCGAGCTGCCACCGCTGCCGGCCGACGCCGTGCCGATCGTGGCGCTGCGCAACGTCGTGCTCTTTCCCGGCATCGTGTTGCCGGTCACCTTGGGGCGTGAGGAAAGCATCGCCGCCGCCCAGGAAGCGGTGCGGACCGGGCGCAAGATCGGTCTTCTGCTGCAGCGCGACCCGATGGTGGAGAAGCCGGCTGCGGCCGATCTCTATGAGGTCGGCGTGCTCGCGACGGTGGTTCGCTACGTGACCGCGCCCGACGGCGCGCATCACCTCGTCTGTCAGGGCGAAGGGCGCTTCCGGCTGTTGCAGGTCCTGCGGGAGACTC
The DNA here is from genome assembly GCA_019352035.1 of Pseudomonadota bacterium. Taxonomy (GTDB): domain Bacteria; phylum Pseudomonadota; class Gammaproteobacteria; order Steroidobacterales; family Steroidobacteraceae; genus 13-2-20CM-66-19. The sequence goes on from JABBNZ010000003.1 coordinate 85,516, forward strand.
CATTCCTCGCGGCGCGCATCGAGAGCCTCGCGGAGCCGCAGGACCGCGGCGCCGACATCGAGGCGCGAGCGGACTTCCTCAAGGAGCGGGCGGTGGAGGCGCTGTCGCTGCTGCCGCAGGTGCCGGCGGAGCTGGCCCGGACCCTGCGCGGCATCGACGCTCCCGGCCAGCTCGCGGACCTGATCGTGAGCTTCATGGACATCAAGCCGCAGGAGAAGCAGGAGCTGCTCGAGACCCTCGGCCTGAAGGAGCGGCTCGACAAGGTGGTGAAGCTTCTCGCGCACCGCGTGGAGGTGCTGAAGATCACCCGCGACATCACCGAGCAGACGCAGGCCGCGCTCGGGGAGCGCCAGCGCGAAGCGGTGCTGCGCGAACAGTTGCATCAGCTGCAGAAGGAGTTGGGCGAAGGCGAGGGCGCGGGCGGCGACATCGCCGAGCTCGACAAGGCGATCGGCGAGGCACACATGTCCGCCGAAGCCGAGGAGCACGCGCGCAAGGAGCTGAGGCGCCTCGAGCGCATGAGCGAGGCGAGCCCCGAGCACGGCATGGTGCGAACCTACCTCGACTGGATGGTGGCGCTGCCCTGGAGCAAAGCGGACGCGGAGGACATCGACATCGAGCGCGCGCGGCGCGTTCTCGATGAGGACCACTACGGCCTGGAGAAGGTCAAGCGGCGCATCCTCGAATACCTCGCCGTGCGCAAGCTCAACCCGCAGGGCAGGAGCCCCATTCTCTGCTTCGTGGGACCTCCGGGAGTCGGCAAGACCTCGTTGGGCCAGAGCGTCGCGCGGGCGCTCGGACTGAAGTTCGTGCGCGCGAGCCTGGGCGGGGTGCACGATGAGGCGGAGATCCGCGGCCACCGCCGTACCTACATCGGCGCGCTCCCCGGCAACATCATCCAGGGGCTGCGCAAGGCCGGCACCTGCAATCCCGTGTTCATGCTCGATGAGATCGACAAGCTGGGCGTCAGCTTTCAGGGCGACCCGGCCTCGGCGCTGCTCGAGGTGCTCGACCCGGAGCAGAACTCGACCTTCCGCGACAACTATCTCGGGCTGCCTTTCGACTTGAGCCACGTGCTCTTCGTCGCGACCGCCAACGTGCTGGAGACCATCCCCGGACCGTTGCGCGACCGGATGGAGATCATCGAGCTCACCGGCTACACCGAGGAGGAGAAGCTCGAGATCGCCAAGCGCTACCTGGTCGCGCGCCAGATGAAGGCGAACGGCCTGAAACCCGAGCAGGCGAGCCTCTCCGACGCGGCGCTCTCGCGGGTGATCCGCGAGTACACGCGCGAGTCCGGCTGCCGCAGCCTCGAGCGGCAGATCGGCGCGCTGCTGCGCCGCGCCGCCATGCGCATCGCCGAAGGCAAGGTGCAGAGCCTGCGGTTCGAGGCGGAGGACGTCGCCGAGGTGTTGGGGCCGACACGCTTCGAGAACGAGGTTGCGCAGCGGACCTCGGTTCCCGGTGTCGCCACGGGCCTGGCCTGGACGCCCGTCGGCGGCGACATCCTCTTCGTCGAGACGGCCCGCATGCCGGGCAACGGCAAGCTGATCCTGACCGGTCAGCTGGGCGATGTCATGAAGGAGTCCGCTCAGGCGGCGTTGAGCCTGGTCAAGGCGCAGGCGGCCGAGCTCGGCATCGATCCGAAGCTCTTCGATCAGAGCGACATCCACGTGCACGTGCCCGCCGGGGCGATCCCCAAGGATGGACCGAGCGCCGGAGTCGCCATGTTCATCTCGCTCGCCTCGCTCCTGAAGCGCCGCCCCGTGCGGCCCGATGTGGCGATGACCGGTGAGATCAGCCTGCGGGGTCTGGTGCTGCCGGTGGGCGGCATCAAGGAGAAGACCATCGCGGCAGCCCGAGCCGGCATCCGCAAGGTCATCCTGCCGGCACGCAACCGGCGCGATCTCGAGGACATTCCGCAGAGCGCCCGCTCGATGCTCGAGCTCGTTTGGGTGGAGCGCGTCTCGGAGGCGCTGGAGGCGGCGCTCTTGGCCCCCGCGGCCTCCGCCGAGAGTCAGAAGCCGCCTGCGCGACAGACCGAGAAGGCCGAGAAGGCCGAGAAGGCCGAGAAGGCCGAGAAGGCCGAGAAGGCGGCGAAGGAGAAGCCCGAGAAATCGGTGGCCTGAAGGCCGTACGGCAGCCGATCAGGCCGTCATGACCTCATCGAGCGCGATCGGCGGCCGGGAGGCGGCTGTGCCGGCGGCCGCCAGCAAATCTCTTTGCTGCAGCCACTCGCGGCTGAAGAGGCGCGACTGATATTTTGCGCCGCCGTCGCAGAGCACGGTGACGACGGTGTGACCTGGGCCGAGCTCGCGCGCGAGGCGGGCAGCCGCGGCGACATTGATGCCGCTCGTGCTGCCGAGGAAGAGGCCTTCCTCGCGCAGAAGGCGGTAGACGAAGCGCACGGTCTGCGAATCCTCGATGTGCAAGGCATCATCGATCGGCGCGTCCTTCAGGTTGGCCGTGATCCGTCCGATGCCGATGCCTTCGGTGATCGAGCTCGAGCCTGTCGCCTTCAGCGTCCCATTGCGTACGTACTCGTAGAGGCTGCTGCCCGGAGGATCGGCCAGCACGCAGCGGATCGCACGGCGGCGCGACTTCAGGTACTCGGAGACGCCGGCGAAGGTGCCGCCCGTGCCCGAGGCGGCGACGAAGGCATCGATACGGCCCTGGGTCTGTTCCCAGATCTCCGGCCCCGTGGTCTCGATGTGCGCGCGGGCGTTGGCGGTGTTGTCGAACTGATTCGCCCAGATGGCGTTGGGCAGGCTGGCGGCGAGCCGCTGCGAGACCTTCTGGTACTGGTTGGGATTGCCGTAGGGAACGGTCGGAACCTTGTGGACCTCGGCGCCGAGGGTCTCGAGCAGGCGGTATTTCTCCGGCGACTGATTGTCGGGCATCACGATGACGCATCGGTAGCCGCGCGCATTGCAGACATGCGCCAGGCCGATTCCGGTGTTGCCCGCGGTGCCCTCGACGACGGTGCCGCCCGGGGCGAGCTCCCCGTTGCGCTCCGCCGCGAGCACGATCGCGCGCGCGGCACGGTCCTTGACGGAACCGCCGGGGTTCATGAACTCGGCCTTGCCGAGCACCTCGCATCCGGTCTCCTCGCTGACCCGGCGCAGCTTGATCAGCGGCGTATGGCCGACCGCCTCGACGAACCCCTCACGCATGCTCGATCTCTTTTCGCTCAAGTCGGTTGAATTAGGTCCGCGGCGGTGTCGGCCGGCACCGGCACCGGCGCGGTCTCGGCCCCTGCCGCGGCGCCCACGACCTCCCCGACGATGAGCAGCGCCGGAGACGAGATGCCCGCGCCGCCGCGGCCGGCGATCTGCGCCAGTGTACTGCGGACGACTCGCTGCTCCGGCATCGTCGCGCGCTCGATGAGCGCCGCCGGCAGCGTGTCGGGCGCGCCCGCCGCGCGCAGCCGTTGCACGATGGCCTCCAGCTTGCCGACGCCCATGTAGAAGACGACCGTCTGCCGCGCGCGTGCGAGGGAGCGCCAGTCGAGCGAGTCATCCTGCGCAACGTGTCCGGTGACGAACGTCACGCTCTGCGATAGTCCGCGCAGCGTCAGGGGAATATCGGCGGCAGCCGCCGCGCCGAGCGCTGCCGTGATGCCAGGCACGACGAGATGGGGGATACCGTGGCGTGCAAGGATCTCGACCTCCTCACCGCCGCGTCCGAAGATGAACGGGTCGCCTCCCTTGAGCCGCGCCACTTTGAGCCCCTGGCGCGCGAAGCGGATCATCAGCTCGTGGATGTCCGCCTGCGGCGTGTGGCCGTCCGCCGCCCCATGCACTTTGCCCACGAAGATGCGCCGCGCCTCGCGCCGCGTGCGCTCGAGCACGGCCGGCGGCACCAACCTGTCGTAGAGCACGACATCCGCCTGCTGCAGCAGCTGCAGCGCACGCAGAGTCAGAAGGTCCGGATCGCCGGGACCGGCGCCGATGAGGTAAACCTCGCCGAGCGCGCTGTCGCCGGTCACGGCCGAGGTGGTGAGCTGCGAGACCAGCAGCTGCGCCTCGAAGGCGCGCCGCGCGCCGGGCTCATCACCGGCCAACACCCGGGCGGCCGTCCGGCCGCGCACGATGCGCTCCCAGAATGCCCGGCGCGCCGCGGCCCCGAGCGCGCGCTGCACGCCGCTGCGCCGCTCTCCCATGAAGCGGGCGAGGGCGCCGAGTCTCGAAGGAAGCGCCGCTTCGATCTGCTCGCGCACCCACCGTGAGAGCACCGGAGCCTGGCCGGCCGAGCCCACGGCGACCACGACCGGCGAGCGGTCGACAATGGCGGGAAAGATGAAAGTTGACAGCGACGCGTCGTCGACGACATTGACGGGCACGTTACGCGCGCGCGCGGCGTCGCAGACCGCGGCGTTCACATGCTCGAGGCCGGTGGCAGCGATCGCGAGGGTGGCGCCGTCCAGATGCGCGGGTGCGAAGCTCTCGGCGAGGTGCGTCAGCTCGCCGCTGGCGACACGGCTACGGAGATCCTCGTGCAGCTGAGGCGCTACGAGCACCACGCGCGCGCCTGTCCGCAGCAGGAGGTCCGCTTTGCGCGAGGCGATGCGCCCGCCGCCGACGACAACTACACGCGCAGAGCGCAGCTGCAGAAAGACCGGTAGATAATCCATCGACGCCTGATCCGCCTTCAGGCCTGGGTGGCCGCATGGCGCACGCGGGGGTGCAAGCCGCATTCGCGAGACTCGGGCTGCTCCCACCACCAGCGGCCGGCGCGGCGGCTCTCGCCGGGCTGGATCGCGCGCGTGCAGGGAAAGCAGCCGATGCTGGGAAACTGGCGATCGTGGAGGGAATTGTACGGCAGCTGGCGCGCGCGGATGTACTGCCAGATCTCCGCCTCGCTCCAGTCGAGCAGAGGGCTGAGCTTGTGCAGGCCGTGCTCCGGGTCCCACTCGAGCGGCCGCGCCTGGGCGCGTGTCGCCGACTGCTCCCGGCGCACCCCCGTCACCCACGCCCCGTAGCCCGCGATGGCGCGCTGGAAGGGCTCCACCTTGCGCACGCGGCAGCAGGCGAGCCGGGCCTCCAGGCTGTGATAGAAGCCGTTGATGCCCTGGCTCGAGGCCAGCCGCTCGAGCGCCTGAGCGTCCGGATGGACCAGGCGCAGCGACCGCCGGTAGCGGCGCTCGAGCCTCTCGAGCAGATCGTAGGTTTCCTGGTGCAGCCGCCCGGTGTCGATGCTGAACATGTCGATCCCGGGCACGTGCGTCCAGATGATGTCGGTGAGCACCATCGCCTCGGCGCCGAGGCTGTTCGAGTAAGTCACCCGCCCGTGCTCGCGCAGCGCCGCGAGGAGCTGCTCGCGCACGCCCGCCGCCTTCTGCTCGAGATCGAGATTCAGTAGGTCTCCCATGGTGCGGGCGACTATAGCCACGGCCCCCCATGTGCAGAACGAATGATTGCTTCTGAAGTCATGATCAATCGGCCGCAAGAGAAGACTCGCGGGGCCTGCCGCGGTTGCGCTAGTCTTCTCTTCCGCAAGCGCTGGATCCGGGCTCCTGCCCGGCCCAGCGCCGTCTCGGGCAAAAAGCGTGGTTTTTGCCCGAGACTCGGCCACCTGCGGCGGCCGGGCACCTCCCTGTGCCTGAGTCACCGTGTCGTTACGCTTCATGGCTCGGGGTCGACACGAGTCGCTGGGGAACTCTGATGAAGCTGCACCAGCTCCGTTATCTGGCCGCCGTGGCCCAGAGCGGCCTCAACATCACGGCGGCGGCGCAGAAGCTGCATACCTCCCAGCCCGGGGTGAGCAAGCAGATCAAGCTCCTGGAGGACGAGCTCGGCTTCCAGATCTTCGTGCGCGAGGGGCGCAACCTCACTCGCATCACGCCCGCCGGCCAGAAGGTGATCGACCGTGCTCTGCGCATCCTGCAGGAGGCCCAGAGCATTCGTGCGCTCTCGACGGAGCTGCGCGACGAGGGCAGGGGAAGCCTCTCGATCGGCACCACCCACACGCAGGCCCGCTATGTCCTTCCCGGGGTCATCCGGGAATTTCTTTCCAGGTACCCCAACGTGCGGCTCAACCTGCACCAGGGAACCTCGGAGCAGATCGCCGAGATGGTGGCCCAGGACCGCGTCGACTGCGCCATCAACACCGGCTCCGAGCGTCTCTTCTCCGACCTGACGATACTGCCTTGCTACCGCTGGAACCGGGTCGTCATCGTCCCTCGCGACCATCCCCTGGCCAGCGCCGGCCGGCTCACTTATCGAGCGCTCGCCGCGTACCCGATCATCACGTACACGTTCAGCTTCTCCGGCCCATCCTCCCTGATCGACGCCTTCGCCCGATCCAACGTCACACCCAACGTAGCGATCACCGCGCACGACTCCGACGTCATAGTGACCTACGTGCGCCTCGGGATGGGCGTGGGTATCGTCGCGCCCATGGCCGTCGAGGAGAACGACCCCGACCTGGCCGTCATCGACGCCTCACACCTGCTCCCTTCCCACACCACCTGGCTGGGTTTCCGCCGCGGTACCCTGCTGCGCAAATACATGTACGACTTCGCCCACCTGATCGCCCCCCATCTGGATCGCCGCCTGGTGGAGCGCGCCCACCGCGCGCAAACTGCCGACGAAGTCGCCGAGCTCTTCGCCGATCTGAAGTTGCCCGTGAAGTAGCGAAGGCCGGTCCCGCGCGGACGCCCGAACTTTATTGAGCCCGCGCGTGCCCGCGTCTGCGAATCCAAACCGGCGTGTGCGCATCCGCCGCCGCCTGATACGCCACCGTCAGCTCCGTGAGTGCCGCCCGGCAATCCTCCAGGCGCTGATCCTTCCGCGGCGCGATGCTGTCGAACCCGCATCGCCCCAGCCAGAACACCAGATCCCGGATCACATCCCCCACCGCCCGCAGTTCCCCCCGGAACCCGAGCCTCTTCCTCAGCACCACCGCCTGCGATAGCGCCCGACCGTCCGCGAACGCAGGGAACTGCAACGCGATCAGCGGTCGGTCCTGAATCTCCGCATACACCGCTTCAATATCCGCAGTATTCGGCACCAGGACCCCCACGGCCGTATGGGAAGACAGCAGCGCCTCCCGTTCCGTCCCCCACCGGGCGAGCGTCACGATCACTCTGCGTCCGGCCGATGTGGCGTCCGAGCTTACGTCACGGCTCCCATCCTCGATCAGCGTCCAGTTGTCCTCGACGAGCTGACCATCACGCAGAATCGTCATCGTCATGCTGCGGCCGCCTCGGACTCGTTCTCGTACAGACGCGTCTTGAACGGCGCCATGCCCACGCGCCGGTAGCACTCGAGGAAGGTCTCGTCCTCATCGCAACGCAACTCGAGATAGCCGCGAATCAACCGCTCCACACCGTCCGCGATCTCATTGCGCGCCAGTGCGCGCCCGATGCGCTCGCCCACCGCCGCGTCATTCCCCGCGCTGCCGCCCAGGGTCACCTGGTACCACTCCTCGCCGTGCTTATCGACGCCAAGAATGCCGATGTGCCCGACGCTGTGATGCCCACAGCCGTTCATGCAGCCGCTGATCGTGATACGGATCGCGCCGACCTCATACTGAGCATCCAGTGTATCGAAGCGGCGATAGATGTCCTGCGCCACCCCGATCGAGCCTGCATTGGCGAGGCCGCAGAAATCGAGCCCCGGGCAGCAGACGATGTCGGTGACCAGTCCGATATTGGGTGTCGCCAGTCCGGCGGCATTCAGCCTGCGCCAGACCTCGCGTAGCTCGCGCTCGGGGACATCCGCGAGCACCAGATTCTGATCGTACGTGGAGCGCAGCTCCCCGAAGCTGTAGGCGTCGCAGATATCGGCCAGCGCCTCGAACTGTTCCGCGGTGCAGTCGCCCGGCGTCCGATCCGGTGCCTTGAGCGATACGAACACCACCCGGTATCCGGGCATCTTGTGCGCGCGCACGTTGCGCTTCATCCAGGCGGCAAAGCCCGCGTCGCTCGCGGCCAGGGCGGTTACAGCGGCGCCCGCCTGCGCGGGCGGCTCGTAGGCCGGTGCCGTGAAGTGGGCGCGCACCCGCTCGATGTCCTGCGGCAGGAGGAGGAGCTCCTCGCCCTCGACGCTCGCCTTGATCCTGGCGAATTCCTCCTCGATCGCGGCCCGGAAGCGCTCGTAGCCCCATTCGCGCAGCACGATCTTGATGCGCGCCTTGTGGATGTTGTCGCGGCGGCCGAAGCGGTTGAAAGTACGAAGGATCGCGCACGCGTAGCTCAGCAGGTCCGCCTCCGGCACGAACGCGTTCATCTCCTGGCCGAGCATCGGCAGCCGGCCGAGGCCGCCGCCGACGAAGAAACGATAGCCGATCGCTCCGTCCTCGCGCCGCACCAGATGCACTGCGACGTCGTTGGTTCGGGTGGCGGCCCGGTCGACCGCAGCGCCGGTGAAGCCGAACTTGAACTTGCGCGGCAGCCAGTAGAACTCCGGATGCAGCGTGATGAACTGGCGCAGCAGTTCGCAATAAGGGCGGGGATCGATGTGCTCGTCGGCTGCGACGCCCGCGAGGTAGTCGCTGGTGATGTTGCGGGTATCGTTGCCGCAGGCCTGGATGCCGTGCAGCTGCACCTCGGCGAGCTCCGCCAGCAAATCGGGCACCTGCTCGAGCTTCGGCCAGTTGAGCTGGATGTTCTGCCGCGTGGTGAAGTGTCCGTAGCCCCGGTCGTACTTGCGCACGATGTGCGCCATCGTGCGCAGCTGTGCCGACTCGAGCAGGCCGTAGGGCACCGAGATGCGCAGCATCGGCGCGAAGCGCTGCTGATAGAGGCCATTGCGCAGCCGCAGGTGGCGGAACTCCTCCTCCGTGAGCTCGCCCGCCAGATACCGGCGGGTCTGATCCCGGAACTGCTCGACGCGCTGCATGACCAGCGCGCGGTCTGTCTCATCGTAGCGATACATGCGGCCGGACTATAGGCCCGGGCCGTCGTGCCGCTAAATACCGTGTGGTTTGGTATCCCGTGCCGCGGGTTATCAAGAGTGCGATAATCGCAGCCCATCAGGCATCGGAAGACCGGCTCGTGAAGCTCAGAATCAAAGGTGACTCGCTGCGGCTGCGCCTCACGCAGGGCGAGATGCGCACGCTCGCCGAGCGAGGCGAGGTCGAGGACAGCATCTCATTCCCTGGCGGGGCCGCGCTGCGCTATCGGCTGCGGGTTGATAATAAAAATGATGATATTTCAGTAAATTACGGATCAAATCTCATCGATATTCTCGTTCCGTCGCCGCTTTCCGAGCGTTGGTGCGGCACCGATCTCGTGACCCTGAGCGCCAGCCAGGCGACGGGAAGCGGTGAGCTTCGGATCATCCTCGAGAAGGACTGGGCCTGCCTCGCCCCGCGCGAGGGCGAGGATGAATCCGACAATTTCAGGCATCCTAAGTCGATCGGCTAAAAGTCGCCTGCGGCGCTTTCAGCAGCCACCCCAATCACACTCCATCGATCCCGCCGGCCCAGGGCGGCCCAGGGCGGCCCAGGGCGGCCCAGGGTGGCCCAGGGTGGCCCAGGGTGGCTCATTCACTTGCCGTTGACGTGATCTCGAGCAGATCGTCCGGCGTATCGAGGTCGAACGCCGCGGCCGGCATCGGCACTTTCACCAGGCGTTGCGCATGTCGCTTCAGGAGCACCCTGGCGCCGCTGTCGCCCCGCAGCTCGCGCAGCTCGGCAAAGACATGCTGCGGAAAGATCGCCGGCGCGCCGATCGTCGCTCCATACTGCGCGGCGGCAACGGCGAGCGGCTGGCGGCGCCAGGCGCCGGCGAGCCGCCGCAGATCCTGCGCCGTGACGCAGGCCTGATCGGCCAATACCAACATGACGCCGGCGCACGAGGGCGGCAGGCGGGCGACCCCGGTGCGAATGGAGCTCGCGATTCCCTCGCGCCAGTTCCGGTTCACGACCACCGAGCCCGGGGAGTGCTTGAGGAGCGGTGCGAGCTCGGCGGCGCGCGCGCCCAGCACGACGATGAGCGCGTGACCCACGGCCTCGGCGGCGCGGCCAGCGACCAGGCTGAGGAGCGGCCGGTCGCCGATGCGCACCAGCTGCTTGGCCGAGCCGAAGCGGCTCGAGACACCGGCCGCGAGCACGATGGCATGGAGGTCGGGAGCGCCGCTATCGGCGCTCATGGTGGCGGGGGCGCCCGCTGCAGCTCGATACCCGCGGGCAGCTGCGCGGCCACGCGCGCGTAACGGTTGCGCTCCTCCAGCATCGAGTCGGCATCGATCGCGCAGACCGCGCGCCATTGCGCGACGGTCGCGTGTTCGGTGAGCGCTGCCTCGAGCGCCGCACGGCGCGGCCTCCATACCGAGTTGAAAAAGCGGGCGAACTCCCGCCACCCCGCGTGCGCGGCCTCCGAATCGCCGGCGGCGAGCGCGGCCTCGAGCCGCGCCAGGGCCTCGCGGCTCGTGCCGGATTGACCGATGAGGATGCCGAATTGCCGTCCGGCGAGAAGCTCCGATAGCGTCTGATCGCGTTCCTCGAATCGCGCCAGCACCCACACGAGGTAGCTCACGCAGGCCTCGCGGAATGGCGTGATCGCATCGCCCGAGCCGGAACGTCCTTCTGTGGCGCCTGAGGCCGCTGCGCAAGCGTTGGCGACTTCGGCGGCGTGAGCCTGCTCCACGGCGAGCTGGGAGCGAATGATCTCGATCTCGTTCATGTGCAGCTCCTGGCCTGCGGCATACCGTGGACGAACGCATGGATCTCGGCGACGATCGCAAGTGCGATCGCCTCGGGTGTACGGCCACCCAGGTTGAAGCCGACGGGTGCCCGCAGACGCGGGCGCAGTTGCCCCCCTTCGGGACCCAATTCAGACAGCAGCTTCTCACGCCTTGCGGGAGGGCCGAGCAGCCCTACGTAAGCGAGCGAGCTCGCGCTCAGGGCCCGCAGGTATTCCAGATCCGACGGCAGGTGGTGGCTCATCACCACCCCGGCGGCGAAGTGGCTTAGATCCAGTGACTGCGCGATCTCCTCTGGACGCGCGAGCACGACGCGCTCCGCAGACGGAAAGTGAGACGGCACGGCGTATGCCGGCCGGTGGTCGGCCACGGTCACTCGCCAGTGCAGGCGGGCGGCAAAGTCCGCCACCGGCAGAGCATCGGGCCCGGCCCCGAGCAGGAGGAGCCGGGGCGGCAGGGCGAGCGGCAGGAGCAGCACCCGCCAGCGGGCGCCGGGCCCTTCGACCCAGCTGACTGCCCCCGCGCCCGGTGCCGCGGCCAGCGCGGCAAGCGTGTTCGGCTCGCGCAGAGCCGCCGCCTCCAGAGGGTACGTGCGACCTCCGGGGAGCAGGAGAGCGCCCAGCGGCACCCCTTCATCCCGCGATTCCACGACCACGCCCGAGGCGGCCGGACTATGGCTGGCGAGCGCCGCGCAGAGGTGCGCCAGCGGCTGCCACTCTTCTTGCGGCCCGACGCGCAGCAGCAGGATGTGCATGGCGCCCTCGCAGCCGATACCGAGTCCCCATACGAGGTCGTCCGAGTTGCGCAGGTCGTAGGTCACGAGCGCGGCCCGGCCGGTCGCGACGACCGCGCGGGCGCGCTCCCCGAGATCCCCTTCCAGGCACCCCCCCGAGAGGAGGCCGGCGTACTCCCCGCCGGCCGCCATGAGCAGCATTGCCCCCGGCTTGCGGTAGGTCGAGCCCGCCGTATGCACGAGGATGCCGAGGGCCATCGCGCGCCCGGCGGCCCGCTCGCGCTCGAAAAGGGGGAGGAGAGGTCCCAGTATCGAATCCATCGTGTGAATTATGCCCGGTGGAGCACCAAAACATCATTGCGCGCACTCGGGCGCGTCAGTAGAGTCGCACCGCCTTTCCTCAGGTCTCTTCTCCAATTCCATGCCCAATCTCGCTCCCTGGGTCGTGCACAAGTTCGGCGGCTCGAGCGTCGCCGACGCCGGCTGTTTCCGCCGGGTCGCCGCCATCATCGATTCCCTGCCGCCCGCGCGCGTGGGCGTCGTGCTCTCCGCTTGCAAGGGCGTCACCGATGCCCTGCTGGGTCTGGTGGCGCTCGCCGAGAATCAGGACGATCGCTATCGGATCGAGCTCGGTACCCTGCGCTCGCGTCATGCGCAGATCGCCGAGACGCTGCTCAGCCCCGAGTCCGCGCGGCTGTACCTCGCGGGGTTCGACCGGGACTGCCACGATCTCGAGGGCATCCTGCACACGGTGAAGCTGACCCGGGCGGCGGCGCGCAACGTGAGCGACCTCATCGCCGGCTACGGCGAGATCTGGTCGACCAAGCTCTTTCATCGCTTCTATGAGGAGCGCGGCAGCCGGCGCGGCCCGGTCCAGTGGATCGACGCCCGGCGGGTCGTGGTGGCCGAGTGGGGGCCGCTCGGTCCCGGCGTGCAGTGGGCGCGGTCGCGGGCGAATGTCACCGACCTCGTGGACCCGGACTTCGAGGGGACCCTGATCATCACGGGCTTCATCGCCTCTGATGCGCGTGGTGTCCAGACGACTCTCGGGCGCAACGGTAGCGACTTCTCCGCCTCGATCTTCGGCGCGCTGCTCGATGCCGCGCAGATCCACATCTGGACCGACGTCGACGGCGTCCTGTCGGCCGATCCGCGCCGGGTGCCCGATGCGACGGTGATCGACTCGCTCACCTACAACGAGGCGATGGAGCTCGCCTATTTCGGGGCGAAGGTCATTCACCCGCAGACCATGGCCCCCGCGGTGGGCGGCGCCATTCCCATCTGGATCCGCAACACCTTCGCGCCGGAGAAGCCCGGCACCATCATCTGTGCGCAGCCGACCTCGGCGCTGCCCGTGAAAGGCATCGCCAGCATCGAGCGGGTGGCGCTCATCAACCTCGAGGGCGCGGGCATGATCGGCGTGCCGGGGACTGCGCACCGGCTCTTCGGCGCGCTGCGCGAGGAGGGCATCTCGGTCATCCTCATCTCCCAGGGCAGCTCCGAGCACTCGATCTGCTGCGCCATTCCGCACGATCAGGCCGAGCGCGCCGCCGCGCTCGTCCGCGAGGCATTCGAGCGGGAGCTGAAGGAGGGGCAGATCCAGAGCGTCGAGATCGATCCGGATCTGGCGATCCTCGCCATCGTCGGCGACGGCATGGCGGGTACCCCGGGCGTCGCGGCCAAAGTTTTCAACTCCCTCGGCGCCGCCAGTGTGAACGTGCGCGCGATCGCCCAGGGGGCATCGGAACGGAACATCTCCGTCGTGGTGGAGGGTCGATCCGCGACGCGCGCCTTGCGAGCGGTGCACGCAGGTCTTTATCTCTCCCCGCACACCATCTCCGTGGGCGTGGTCGGACCCGGCACGGTGGGCAGGGTGTTCCTCGATCAGCTCGCCTCGCAGAGCGCGCGGCTGCGGGAGCAGTTCAAGATCGATCTGCGGGTGCGCGGCATTCTCGGAACCCGGCGCATGGTGCTCGCCGAGACCGGTATCCCGCTCGAGCGGTGGCGCGAGGAGTACGAGGAGCGGGGCGTCGCGGCGGACCTCGACCGCTTCATCGAGCACGTGCGGGTCGACTACCTGCCGCATTCGGTCCTCATCGACTGCACGGCGAGCGCCGAGATCGCCGGCCGGTACGCCGAGTGGCTGGGTGCCGGCGTGCACATCGTGACTCCCAACAAGAAGGCCAACAGCGCGGATCTCGCCTTCTACCGCGCCATGCACGAGGCGCGCCGCGCGAGCGGCGCGCACTACCTCTACGAGGCGACCGTCGGCGCGGGGCTGCCGGTGGTGCACACGCTGCGCGATCTCAGGGAGACAGGAGATGAGATCACGAGCGTGGAGGGAATCTTCTCCGGAACGCTCGCCTACCTCTTCAACATCTATGACGGCCGCACCGCTTTCTCCGACATCGTGCGGGATGCGCGCCAGCGGGGCTACACGGAGCCCGATCCGCGCGATGACCTCTCCGGCATGGACGTAGCCCGCAAGCTGATCATCCTCGGCCGGGAGATGGGACTTTCGCTCGAGCTCGCCGATGTCGAGGTCGAGAGTCTGGTGCCCGCGGGGCTCGAGACCGGCTCCATCGAGGAGTTCATGGCCCGCCTGCCGAAGCACGATGCTGCGATGCGCGAGCGGCTCGAGAGCGCTCGCGCCCGCGGCAAGGTGCTGCGTTACGTGGGCCGGCTGAACTGCGAGCGTGCGAGGCCGGCCGGGGCACGCGCGGCATCGGGGGTGGCGACCGTGGGTCTGGTCGAGCTCGATGCGAAGCATCCGTTCGCCAACATCGCGCTCACCGACAACGTGGTTCGATTCGCCACGCGCCGCTACTGCGACAACCCGCTCATCGTGCAGGGACCGGGGGCCGGACCCGAGGTCACGGCGGGCGGGGTGTTCGCCGACCTCCTGCGCCTCTGCGCCTATCTTGGAGCGCGACTTTGAGCAGCGGGCACCACTGGGCCACCGCCTTTGCGCCGGCGTCCGTCGGCAATGTCGCCATCGGCTTCGACATCCTGGGCTTCGCCGTGGAGGCGCTCGGCGACCGGGTGACGGTGAGCCGTACCGAGGCGAGAGGCGTCACCATCACCGACATCACGGGTGTGGCCGGTGGGCTGCCGACCGACCCGGCGCGGAACACGGCCGGCCGCGCCTTGCTCGCCATGCAGGAGGCGCTGCAGCCGGGCTTCGGCTTCGCGATGCGAATCGATAAGGGGATTGCGCTCGGCTCCGGACTCGGGGGCTCGGCCGCCTCCGCCGTGGGAGCGGTGGTCGCCGCCAATGCGCTGCTGCCGCAGCCCTGCAGCAAGCTCGAGCTGCTGAAGTTCGCCATGCAGGGTGAGGCGGTGGCGAGCGGCTCGCTCCACGTCGACAACATCGCGCCCTCGCTCTTCGGCGGACTCGTCCTCACCGTCGGGATCGATCATCCCAGGGTGAAGCAGATTCCGGTGCCGGAGGGGATTCGCGCGGTCATCGCGCACCCGCAGATGTTTCTCTCCACCCGCCAGGCTCGGGCGATCCTCAAGCGCAGCGTCGAGCTCTCCGATTTCGTCTGGCAGACCGCCAATCTCGCGGGGTTCATCTCCGGCTGCTATACCAACGATCTCGACATGATTCGCGCCTCGTTCGAGGACGTGGTCATCGAGCCGCAGCGTCAGGCGTTGATCCCGCGCTTTCAGGAAGTGCGCATGGCCGCCATGCGGGCCGGCGCCCTCGGCTGCTCGATCTCCGGGGCCGGCCCGGCGCTCTTCGCCTGGGCGCTCGCCAAAGATGCGCACGGGGTGCTCGAGGCCATGCGGCACGAGTTCACGGCCGCCTCCATCCGCATCGACGAGTGGCTGGTGGACCTCAAAGCTCAGGGCGCCCAGGTGATCGAGACCGGCTGAGCGGGCGCGAAGCGGACGAGAAACGAGAATGAGCACGATGCGGTTCAGAAGCACGCGTGATGCGCAGCTGGCGGTGGGATTCGGCGAGGCCCTGGCGCAGGGACTCGCGCCGGACGGCGGCCTTTTTGTGCCCACGGAGTGGCCGCGGATCCAGGCGGCCGCCTTCCCCGTGCGCGAGAGCCTGGCGGGCATCGGAGCGAGACTGCTCGCACCCTTTGCCGCCGGCGATCCGCTCGCCGAGCCGCTGCCGCGGATCACCGCGGAAGCGTTCGATTTCCCGGCGCCGGTGGTCGCGCTCGGCGCCAGCGGACGCCTCGCGGTGCTCGAGCTCTTCCACGGTCCCACGGCGGCCTTCAAGGACTTCGGCGCGCGCTTTCTCGCCGCCTGTCTCGCGCGCCTGCGCGGCCCTGCCTCGCGCCCCCTCACGATTCTCGTGGCGACCTCGGGCGATACCGGCGGGGCCGTCGCCGCGGCGTTCCATGGCCGCCCCGGGATCGAGGTGGCGGTGCTCTTCCCCAAGGGGCTCGTCTCGCCGACGCAGGAGCGGCAGCTCACCTGTTGGGGTGAGAATGTGCGGTCATTCGCGGTGCGCGGCACGTTCGATGACTGCCAGCGGCTCGTCAAGCAGGCGTTCCTCGACCGCCGGTGGCAGGAGGAGCGGGCGCTGTCCTCGGCCAACAGCATCAACCTGGGCCGGCTCCTGCCGCAGGCGGTGTACTACGCGGCGGCGAGTCTCGCGGTGTTTCGATGCCACGGAGAGCCGGCATCCTTCGTCATTCCGAGCGGCAACCTCGGCAATGCGGTCGCCTGTCTCTGGGCGCGCCGCCTGGGACTGCCGATAGCGCAGGTGGTGTTGGCGCACAACGCCAACCGCACGGTGCCGGACTTCCTCGACAGCGGCGACTGGCAGCCGCGCGCCAGCATCGCCACGCTCGCATCGGCCATGGACGTCGGCAACCCCAGCAACATGGAGCGCTTGCGCGCGCTATATCCGCAGCTGAGCGAGATCCGCGCCGCGGTGAGCGCTTGCACGGTGGACGATGAGGCCATCCGCGCGCGCATCCGCCAGGGATACCAGGAGCTCGGTCAGGTCTGGTGCCCGCACACCGCCACCGCCGCCGAAGCGTATGCGAGGCTGCCGGCGGCGCGCCGCGATAGCGGCCGCTGGGTGTTGGTGTCCACCGCGCATCCGGCGAAATTCCGTGAGATCGTCGAGCCGCTGATCGGCCGCGACATCGCGATGCCGGAGTCGCTGGCCAAGTTGTTAGCGCGTCCGTCCGAGTGCACGCAGATCGATGCCGACCTGGAATCGCTCCGGGACGCATTGCGGGACGGCGGGGTATCGGAGGGTCGTTCAAGTGGATGATATCGAGAAGCTCCCGCCCACGGCATGGGTTCTGATCGCGGCGGCCGCGGGACTGGGATTCGGCGTGTCCTGGGTATGGCGCTGGTACCGGCAGTACAGCGCCCGCAAGTCGCTGCGCCTGGCGGTCACCGCGACCGGATCCGATCACGTCGTCGACGTGCTCGTGCCCGATGGAATGGGCGCGGGGTTTCACGTCGATTTCCTGCTGCTGACCTCCCGAGGGGTGCTGGTCGTCGACCTGCGCGACGTGCAAGGCAACATCTTCGGCGGCGATCAGATGGCGGACTGGACGGTCATGGACGGACCGCGTCGCTTCACGTTCACCAATCCGCAGAGCGGACTCTACGACCGCATCGCCGCCGTGAAGGCCCTTGCGGGCGATGTGCCCGTCGAGGGCCGGGTGGTGTTCACGCGGCGGGGGCGCTTCCCCAAGGGATTGCCCAAATGGACGCTGATGATCGATTCACTGCGCGCGGAGTTCCCGGCCATGGATCAGGAGCCCGAGAGCATGATCGCGAGGTTCCGCGAGGGCTGGGAGAAGATCAAGGGCGCCGTGAAGCCGAGCTACATGGCGCACATGCGATAAGTTTCCCCGCAAGCCGATGTCGCGACAGCGGCTCCCAGGGGGCCCGGGGACGGGCCAGCGCCGTGTGTCAAACAGTCCTCGCGTGATCCTCCAACACCAGTGAGACGCAGGCGGTGAGCTTCTCCGCGTAGTCCAGGTGCAGGAACTCGTTCGGGCCGTGGGCGTTGGAGTGCGGTCCGAGCACGCCGGTGATGAAGAATTGCGTGCGTGGGAAGCGCTCGCCCAGCATGCCCATGAAGGGAATGGTGCCGCCGCATCCGACGTGAATGGCCTCGCGGCCGTAGATCCGCTGTGAAGCGCGGGTGATCGACTCCTCCAGCCACGGCGCGAAGACGGGAGCGTTCCATCCCGCGGTGGCTCCTCCGGACTCGAATCGCACCTGGGCGCCATACGGGGGATTGTGCTCCAAGGCCTGTTTCACGGCGCGCGCGGCGCGGGCCGGGTCGCAGGTCGGCGGCAGGCGCAGCGACAGCTTCACGGTGAGTGAGGGGAGCAGCACGTTTCCCGCCGACAGCGTCGATGGCATGCCGTCGGCGCCAGTCACCGCCAGGGTGCCCTTCCAGGTGCTGTTGAGGAGAAGCTCCGCGGGGTCGTTGGAGACGGCGCGCACGCCGGGGGTCCAGGGGAGCTTGCCGGCCACGGCTTCGCCGAGCACCCGTGCCGCGGCGTCGATCTGATCGCGCCGGTCCTTCGGGATGGAGACCGCCAGCTCATCGAGGAGAAGGCTGCCGTTGATCGGGCTCTCCAGGCGCGCGAGCAACTGCTCGATGATGCGAAACGGTGTCGGTGCGATGCCGGTCGCCATGCCGGAATGGACGCCCTCCTCGAGCACGCGCACGTGCAGGAGACCCACGAGATTGCCCCGGAGCGAGGTCGTGCACCACACCTGGTCGTAGTTGCCGCACTCCGCGTCGAGACAGACGACGAGCGAGGGGTCGCCGATGGCATCTCCCAACGCCTCGAGGTGCGCGGGCAGATCGACGCTGCCGCTTTCCTCCGACGCCTCGATCAGGATGACGCATCGGGGAAGCGCCACCCCCTGGGCTTTGAGGGCGGAAATGGCGGTGAGCGAGCTGAAGACGGCGTAGCCGTCGTCCGCCGCGCCGCGGCCATAGAGCTTGCCGTCGCGCTGCACGGGTTCCCACGGGCCGAGACCGGGCTGCCAGCCGCTGAATTCCGGCTGCTTGTCCAGATGCCCGTAGAGGAGCACCGAGCCCGGCAGCTCCCCGGGAATGTCGACCAGCAGCACCGGCGTGCGGGCGGGAAGCCGATGCACCTGGACCTTCATGTTGGGCACCGGCTGGCTGCGGCACCAGTCGGCCATGAGCCGCACGGCGGCATCCATGTGGCCGTTGGCCTCCCAGGCCGGATCGAACATGGGCGACTTGTTCGGAATCCGTACGTAGGCGGTGAGCCGCTCGAGGATGGAGCTGCGCCAGGTGGCGGAGATTGCGGCACTCAGTTGCTCTAGGTCCACTTGGGGCTCTCCTGATGGGTTCCTGGGTCGGACGATCTCAGCGAATGGGCGGCGTCGATTGCAGGCAGACGGAAGAGCCGGCGCGTGGCTTGCGTGCTCGCGTGGGCCAGAGACTCGACGGTCTCGCCGCGGGCGCGGGCCACGACGGCGGCGATGTGGGGAAGATACACCGGCTCGTTGCGGCGCGAGGGCGGCTTCCGCTCGAGGTCCCGCGGCAGCAGGTAGGGGCCGTCGGTCTCCAGGAGCAGCCGGTCGGCGGGGATGCGCCGCACGAGCTCGAGCAGGTGAGCGCCCCGGCGCTCGTCGCAGATCCAACCGGTGATGCCGATCGCGAGACCGAGCTCCAGATAACAGTCGAGCTCCGCGGGGCCGCCGGTGAAGCAGTGGGCCACGCCGCCGGCGAGCGCCGTCCGGTGCTCGCGCAGGATGGCGATGAAATCCTCGTGGCTGTCGCGCTGGTGCAGGAACACGGGCTTGCCGCAACGGGCGGCGAGCTCGAGCTGGCGGTGAAAGGCCTGGCACTGGGCCGGGCGCGGCGAGTAGTTGCGGTAGTAATCGAGGCCGCACTCCCCGACGGCCACGACCTGCGGCTCGGCCGTGAGCTCGCCGAGCTCGGCGAGGACTTGGGCCGTGAGCTCCGTCGCCTGATGAGGATGCACGCCCGCCGTCGCGAAGAGCACGCCGGGATGTTGCCGGGAGAGCTGGACCGCGGTGCGCGAGCTCGCTGCGGAGGAGCCCGTGACGATCATCTGCACGACACCCGCCGCGGCGGCGCGCGCAATCACCGCCTCGCGGTCGGCGTCGTAGCTGTCGTGCGCCAGATTGATGCCGATGTCGATGAGCGCGGCCGCGCGGGGCGGCCCATCGGGCGTCTGCGCGGGGCGGGCGGCTGCAGCCGTCCCTGTGATATCGTGCCGAGTCATGGTTCGGGCGCATTCTACTTCAGGGCGCAGGCTGCGGCCGGTCGCGTGGGCCGGAAAGCTCGCTCTGCTCATCGCGCTGGCGGCGGCGCCGGTCATCGCCGCCCCCATGCCGGCCGCGGCGCCGACGGCTGCGGCGGCATCGAGCGCACACTGGATGCGCATCGAGAAGCGGATCGAGAGAGATTACTTTCAGCAGAATGCGGCGGCCTTGCGGTCTCTCGCCGCCGGCCTCGGCGACGGCGGTGCGGCCGCCCCTGAGGCCAAGAGCGGCAAGTGGCGAAGTTATTACGGGGCCCTCCTCGCGTATCGCCTGGCGCTCCTCAGCCGCAACGACGTCGCGCGCGCGTGGCCGTACACCGACCGCTGCGTCCACCAGCTCAATCGCGTGCTCGTGATCGACACCGGCTCCGCGGAGGCGATGGCGCTGCAATCGGCCTGCCTCGCCCTGCAGAGCCGCCTCGACCCCTGGCGCTCGCCGCTCGCGGCGCCGCTCAGCCTGATGCGCATCGACAAGGCGCTGCGGCTCGCCCCCGACAATCCGCGCGTGCTCCTCCTCGGCGCCCTGGCCGCGGGCGATCGTCCCGGGTTTTTTGGCGGCGATGCCCGGCAGTCGTTCACGCTAATGCGGCGCGCGGCGTCCGCCTTCGAGCGGCAGAGCGGCCAGCCTCGCGGGCTTCCCGGGTGGGGTGCCGCCGATGCGTTCACCGATCTCGCGCAGGAGTATCTGCTGCGGGGGCGTGCGGTGGCCGCGCGCAACGTGCTCGAGCGGGCGCTCCTCGTCGCGCCCGATTTCGCGGCGGCGCGGCAGATGATGGCGCGGATCGTCTCAGGATAACGAAAGGCCGGTCGCACGGGAGGGGAGGGTCCATGAGTGGCGTTCCACAGCGGGTCGAGCCGCCGCCCGGCGAACCAGGCGTGCGCATTCTCTACATGCTGCTCTTCGCGCTCGTCTTCTGGGTCGTGTGCTGGGTGCTCTTGCTCACCGCCCTCGCGCAATTGCTGGTGCGGGTCCTCTCGGGGCGCCCCAGCCCGGAGCTGGTGCGTTTCGGGCGGGCGCTCGCGCGCTATACCGCGCAGGTGGTCGAGTACCTGACATTCGTCACCGATCGGGTGCCGTATCCGGTGGGAGAGTTTCCGGCTCAGTGAGCGGGGTGGGTGCCTGGAATGACAACTCTCACATCAACCGGTGACGAACCACACTTGGGGGCGCGGCCGCCGATCCCGGATGCTCGTGCAGCATGACGCCCGAGTCCGACAAGGCTCAGCTGCTCCATCAGCTGCGGATCGACCGATCCCAGCGCGAGGAGACCAGCGGGAACCGCCGCAAATGGTGGATCAGTGCCGCAATCGCCGCGGCCGTCATCGCCGCCGCGGTTGTGTTTTTCCTCGTCCACAACGCACCGGTCGAGGTGAGCGAGGCGACCGCGGTTGCCGCATCGGCCGCCTCCGAGCCCGCGGCGATCCTGCAAGCGACCGGCTACGTCACCGCGGAGCGCGAAGCGACCGTCTCCGCCCAGATCCAAGGACAGTTGTCCCAGGTTTATGTCCAGGAAGGCGAGCAGGTTCAGCGCGGGCAGGTGCTGGCGCGATTGGACAACAGTGCCCAGCGTGCCGCGCTGGATCAGGCCGATGCGCAGTTGGCGGCCGCCCGAGCGCAGTTGCGCCAGGATGGGGTGCAGCTCGACCAGGCGCGGCGTGATCTGGCCCGCGATCAGGCGCTGATCGGGCAGCATCTGATTTCGCAGCAGGCGCTCGAGACGGCGCAGACCCAGGCCGCCACGCTCGCTGCGCAGGTGCTGACGCAGCGGCGCACCGTGGACGCGGCCCGAGCCGCAGTGCAGGCGGCGCAGGTGCAGGAAGACTACACCATCGTCCGGGCGCCGTTCTCAGGGGTGGTGGTCGACAAAGCGGCCCAGATGGGCGAGACGATCTCGCCGTTCTTCGGCGGCGGCGGGTTCACGCAGACCGGTATCGCGACCATCGTCGACATGGGCTCGCTCGAGGTCGATGTCGATGTGAATGAGGCCTACATCCACCGCGTCCACCCCGGGCAGCTGGCGGTGGCGGTGCTCGATGCCTATCCCGATTGGAAGATTCCCGCGCACGTGATCGCCATCGTGCCGACCGCAAACAAGAGCAAGGCAACCGTGAAGGTGCGCGTTGCATTCGGCAAGCTCGATCCGCGCATCCTGCCGGACATGGGCGTGCGTGTGTCTTTTCTCCAGGAGACCGCGGGGAAGCCGCGGGCGCCGGCCGCGTCGCTGCCCGCGGGAACGGTGTGGGTGCCTGCCTCGGCCGTCGTGCGGCGCGGCGGACGGGCGGTCGTATTCGTGGTGCATGGGGACAGGGCGCGCGAGCATTCCGTCACGCCCGGCGCGAGCGCGGGTGGTCTTCGGGCGGTGCAGGGCGTCGCCAGCGGGACGGTGCTGGTGCGATCGCCTCCCGCGCGACTCGATGACGGTGGCCGCATAGTCGTGAAGTCAGATCAGGGGTGACAGCCGTCAGGGGAGTGATCGCAATGGGCGCACTGGTCGAGATCCGAAGTCTGAGCAAGGTCTATACGCGCGGCCGACAGAAGGTGGAGGTGCTGCACCACGTCGACCTCGACATCGCTCCGGGGGACTTCCTCGCGCTCATGGGACCGTCGGGCTCGGGCAAGACGACGCTGCTCAACCTGATCGGTGGGCTCGACTCGCCCACCGAGGGCAGCATCGCGGTGGGCGGCGAGCGGATCGACCGCCTGGGGCAAAGCCAGCTCGCGCGCTGGCGGGCCTCGCATGTGGGTTTCGTCTTCCAGTTCTACAACCTGCTGCCGATGCTCTCGGCCGCGAGGAACGTGGAGCTGCCGCTGCTGCTCACGAAGCTCCCGGCCGCGAAGCGCAAGCGTCATGCGGCCGTCGCGCTCGAACTCGTCGGACTCGCCGACCGAGCTTCGCACAGGCCGGGCGAGCTCTCGGGGGGGCAGCAGCAACGAGTCGCCATCGCGCGGGCCATCGTTTCCGATCCGACGCTGCTCGTGTGCGATGAGCCCACGGGCGATCTCGACCGGCAATCCGCGGCGGAGGTGCTGACTCTTCTGCAACGCCTCAATCGCGACCACGGCAAGACGATAGTCATGGTGACTCACGATCCGAAGGCGGCAGAGTACGCGAGCCATACGTTGCACCTCGACAAGGGCTCGCTGGTCGAGCCTGTGGAGGCGGCGGCGCAGGGGGCGTCGTGAAATACTTCAGCCTCGTATGGTCGGCGCTGTTCAGGCGCAAGACCCGCACGCTGTTCACACTGTTGTCGATCATGGCCGCGTTTTTGCTCTTCGGCCTGCTCGACTCCGTGCGCGGCGCCTTCGCCAACGCCGGACACAGCGTCGTGGGCGCGAGCCGCCTGATCACCATCTCCAAGGTCAGCTTCATGTTCGCCCTGCCGAAGAGCCTTTACATGCGCATCCAGTCGGTGCCCGGCGTGGCCGAAGTGACTTACGCCAACTGGTTCGGGGGCATCTATCAGGACCCGAAGAACTTCTTCGCCAACGAAGCGGTGGCGCCGAACTTTTTCGATGTGTATTCGGAGTTCAAGCTGCCCGCCGGGGAGCTGCGCGCGTTCAAGGAGACCCGCACAGGCGCGGTGGTGGGGGCGAGCCTCGCCAAGCGGTTTCACTGGAAGATTGGTGAGCAGATCCCGCTCGAGGCTACCATCTTTCCGCAAAATGGCGGCTCGAACACCTGGACCTTCGACCTGGTCGGCATTTATCACGTCGCCAATCGGCGCGAGGAATCGCAGGAGGATGCGATGTTCTTCCACTGGAAGTACTTCGACGAGGCGCGGGCGTTCGGTCGAGGTGACGTGGGTTGGTACATAGAGAAGATCGGGCAGCCGAAAGAGGCCGACCGAATCGCGCAGGCGATCGATGCGATATCGGCCAATTCGGACCATGAGACGAAGACGCAGAGCGAGGATGCCTTCCAGTCCTCCTTCGTGAGCCAGTTCGCCGACATCGGCCTCATCGTCGGCTCCATCATGGGTGCCGTGTTCTTCACGCTCATCCTGCTCACGGGCAACACCATGGCGCAGGCGGTGCGGGAGCGTATTCCGGAGCTCGCGATCCTGAAGACGATCGGCTTCCCGAACCGCAGCGTGCTCGCTCTTGTGTTGGCCGAGTCGGTATTGCTGCTGACGCTCGGAGGCGTGGCAGGGCTCGCTTTGGCGGAGTTCGCCGTGAGCGTGATCCGGACGCGGCTCGGGGCGCAGATCCCGATGCTGCCGGTGGGGCTGGCGATCTGGCTGCAGGGCCTCGCTCTCACGGTGCTGATCGGGCTTGTGGTCGGGGCGCTGCCCGCGCGGCGCGGCATGAGGCTGCGGATCGTGGATGCCCTTGCGGGACGCTGAGGGGAAGACCGTATGGTGAGCAAGATCGGATATGCGGTGGCGGTGATTGCCGCGGCAATCGTGCCCGTCGTCGCCTTGGTGGCGCTTCCCGCCTGGGCGATCCTGGCGGGTATCGCGCTTCTCATCGCGTGGCTCGCGATCACCCGCTCCGGGCGTCAGGCCTGGTCGGCCACCGGCGTAGCGATCGCCACGATTCCGCAGCGGCTCGGATCTTCCTCCGTGGTGGTCATCGGCATCGCGGGGGTGGTGGGCGTCCTGGTCGCGCTGCTCGCGATGGGGGAGGGCTTTCGCTCCACGCTGCAGCAAACCGGCAGGGACGACACTGCGATCGTCCTGCGCGCCGGGTCGCAGACGGAGATCAATTCCATCGTGGAACACGATTCCGCCGTCGTCGTCGCGCAGGAGCCGCAGATCATGCGGGATGCGCACGGGCAACCGATCGCCTCGCCGGAAATCGTGGTGGCCGCGGCGATCCCGAAGAAAGGGACCACTGTCGATGCCAACGTCGAGATCCGCGGAGTCGGCGCCGAGGCATGGGAGCTCAACCCGCAGCTGCGGATCATCGCGGGGCGGCGTTTTACACCCGGACTGCGCGAGCTCATCGTGGGTAAGGACGCGGTGCGCGAATTCGCGCACACGCGCATCGGCTCGAAGCTCGTTTTGAACGGGCAGCCCTGGACGGTGGTCGGAGAGTTCGATTCCGGCGACTCGCACGACTCCGAGCTCTGGGCTGATACCAACGTGGTCGCCACCACCTATCACCGCGGCAGCAGTGTGAGTTCGGTGACGGTGCGGCTCAGGAATCCGCGGCTCTTCGATGCCTTAAAGGCGGCGATCGCGAGCGACCCGCGACTCAAGCTTCAAGTCCAGACGACCCGTACGTATTACAACGCTCAGTCCGCGGGGCTGACCAAGGCGATCCGGATACTCGGCACGACGGTCGGCCTGATCATGGGGATCGGCGCCGTATTCGGTGCTCTCAACACCATGTACGCGGCCGTGGCGACGCGCACTCGCGAAATCGCGACTCTGCGGGCGATCGGGTTCAGGGGAGTGCCGGTGGTCGTTTCCGTGCTCATCGAGACGCTGCTGCTCGCGCTCGCGGGCGGCGTCGTCGGCGCGGCCATCGCATGGGCGCTGTTCGACAATTACACCGCTTCGACACTCGGAGCGAATTTCAGCCAGGTGGTGTTCGAGTTCCGCGTGACGCCGCAGCTCATAGGGCAGGGACTGAAGTGGGCGCTCGCCATCGGCTTCCTGGGCGGGCTCTTCCCGGCGTTGCGCGCAGCGCGCATGCCGGTGACGCAGGGGTTGCGAGAGCTGTAGCTTGGCCAGCTTACATTGGGCGCGGGTGTTACAATCAAGGAATATTCCTTGACCATTCCCTTGTTCCGCCGCAAAATGTCTGGCCATGACACGCGTCACCGGCAAATTTCAGATCACCCTTCCCAAACGCCTTGCGGATGCGTACGGCATTCGCGTGGGCGACGAAATCGACATCGTCGCGGCCGGAGAATCGATTGCTATCCGGCCTGCCGGGGCTGGCAAAGCCGCCCTCTCGTCCGAGGAACGGCTGCGACAATTCGACGCTGCGACGCGACGCCAGGAGTCACGTCAGCGCGAAACGCGCCACAGCCCCGCTAAAGATCGAGGGTGGACCCGCGAGGATCTGCACACCCGTGCCCGGCCTCGTTGATACCAACATCCTGGTCTACCGCTACGATCCGCGGTTTCCGCTGAAGCAGGCGCGGGCAACGGAACTGCTGCGCAGCGGCGTCGCTGACCATTCTCTCGTTCTCGCGCATCAGGTACTGGTGGAGTTCATTAGCGCCGTGACGCGACCGCTCGGCGGCAAGGCTCCGCTCCTGAGTGCGGACGAAGCGCATCGTGAGGCGGAGGATTTGCTGATGCAACTTCCGGTCATCTATCCGACCGAGGCAACTTTCCGCACTGCGCTCCGTGGCGCTGCTCTGTACAGGCTCTCTTGGTTCGATGCACACCTCTGGGCGTATGCTGACGAACGCGGGCTGGACCCGATCTGGTCGGAGGATTTCGAGGACGGGCGGTTGTATGGGAAAGTGCGTGTCAGAAATCCCTTTCACGCCGCAGTCCATCAACCGGCAGCGGCCTACGGCCGCTGATCGGCCGCGCGCCCCAAGGCCACGAGTTGCCCTACGCCCACGTGGGTGCTTGACCTGACTTCCACTTGATGCTGCAGCCGATGCTCGGGACCTGCTTGCTGAGGACCTTGCCGGCGAGGAGGGCGTCCGCCGCGGCGCGCAGGTCAGTGCCCGTGACAGGCAGAGCGTTGCCGGGCCTGCTGCCATCGAACTGACCGCGGTAGGCGAGCAGCCCGCCAGGGATGGCGGGCGTGCGGCCGGCGTCGAAGAGGAAGAAATCCGGGGTGCAGATCGCCTGGTACGCCTTCGCCACCGCCTGGGTCTCGTCGATCAGATAGGGGAAGGTGAATCCCTTGTGCGCGGCGAGGCTCGCCATGCTTCGCGCGTCGTCTTCCGGGTACGCCGCCGCGTCGTTGGAATTGATGGCGACGATCGCGATCCCCTTCGGGCCGTACTCGCGCGCGAACTGCACGAAGCCCTCAAGCAGGTGCTTCACGTAAGGACAGTGGTTGCAGATGAAGGCCACCAGCAGTCCCTTCGAGCCGGCGAAGTCCCGCAGGGCGAAGCGCTTGCCCGTCGGATCGGGCAGGTCGAAATCGGCAGCCGGCGTACCGAGCGCCAGCATGCGGGACTCTCGCGCGGCCATGAGCTCTCCTCTTTACGATGCGGTCAGGGCCGCGCACAACGCCTGGACGTGGTGCTCGTCCTGGTCCCAGGAGGCGACCAGGCGCGCCTCGCCCGAGGCGGGCGGCCCCCAATCGTAGAATTCGAACCCCGCCGCCCGCAAGGACGCCTTACCGGCATCGCCAAGCTTGATGAACACCTCGTTGCCCTCCACCGGATGCAGCAGGCGCTCCCCGGCCGCCTCGCCGAGGCTGCGCGCCAGAGCGTTGGCTCGCTCGGCATTGCGGCGCCAGATACCCGACTCGACGTAGGCCAGTAGCTGAGCGGAGACGAAGCGCGATTTCGACAGGAGGTGGCCGGCGCGCTTGCGCCGCAGCTCGAAGTCCCGCACCAGGCCGCGGTTGAAGAACACGACCGCCTCGGCGCCCAGGGCTCCGTTCTTGGTCGCTCCGAAGGAGAGGACGTCCACGCCCGCGCGCCACGTGACATCGCCGGGATGACAGCCGAGGTATGTGACCGCGTTGGCAAAGCGGGCGCCGTCCATGTGGACGTGCAATCCCCGGGCATGCGCGACCTCGCAAACGGCGGCAACCTCGCCGGGGCGGTACGCCGTGCCGAGCTCGGTCGCCTGACTGATCGACACCGCCGCCGGCTGCACGCTGTGCACCGACACCGATTGGCCATCGAGGGCCGCGGCGAGCGCTGCGCCGGTCAGCTTCCCATCCGCGCCCTCGATCAGCGCGAGCTGCGCTCCGCCGGAGAAAAATCCCGGTGCGCCGCACTCATCGCAGGCGATATGAGCCTCGTGGTGGCAGTAGATGGCGCCATAAGGAGGCGATAACGCCGCGAGCGCCAGGGAGTTGGCCGCGGTGCCCGTGGCGACCGCGAACGCGCGCACTTGCGTCCCGAAGAAGGCGCCGAGCACCTCGTCCAGCCGCTGGGTCCAGGGGTCATCGCCGTAGGCCACGACGAGGTCGTGGTTCGCCGCGCCGATCGCCTCGAGGATCTCCGGGCAGACGGAGGCCGTGTTGTCACTGAAGAAGCGTTTGGACTGTTTCAATCCACCCTCCATTTGAAAGACCAGGCACCGAAGCCCAGAAACACCAGGGTCGTTGCCGCGAGATAAATGAGGTTGGGCGCAATGCGCTGAATGCCGGCGCCGTCGAGCATCACGGCGCGCGCCGCCTGCACGATCTGAGTCAGGGGAAAGATATCCGCCGCCCACCGCACCCATCGCGGCGCCCCCGCGATCGAGAACCAGACGCCGGAGAGAAGCATCATCGGCCAGGTGAGCAGGTTCAGCAATCCACCGACCAGCTCCTCGCTCGAGAATCGCGCCGCGATGGTGAGGCCGAGCGCGATCATCGAGAGTGATCCCATGATCGCGAGGAGCAGCAGCAGGGCGATGCTGCCGCCGCTGTGGAAGTGAATGATGGCACCGATCCCGACGTAGAGCACCACGGTCACGAAGACTATGAGGCTCAGCCGCGAGAGCACCTGAGCCGAGAGAAACTCGAACGCGGTGAGCGGCGTGGCGTGCAGCCGCTTGAGAAAGCCGCTCTTGCGGTATCTCAACACCACGTAGCCTACCCCGAAGAGGCAGCTGAACATCATGTTCATGGCGAGAATCCCGGGAAAGAGCCAGTCCACGTACGGGACCGCCTTGCCGGTGACCGGCTGGCGCCGTGCGCCGGGATCGGCGGCGATGAGGAGCTTCTCGACGATGTAGCCCTTCGGCGAGTCGGTATTGACCCAGTAGCGGACGGCGCCGCGCAGGTCGAGCAGCAGATCGATCCGCTGGTGGGTGACCTCGTAGAGGCCCTTGGCCTCGGTGCGAATGGGCACGAACTGCACGTAGCGCTCGTGGAGGAAGGGATCGGCCTGCCGCGCGGCCGGCGTGCCGAGGACTCCCACCGTGAAAAGCGGCCGCGGCGGACCGCCGAAGATGACTCCCATGCCGATCACGACCCCGATGGGCAGCAGCAGCGTGAAGAGCAGGGTGGGGCGGTCGCGCAGGAACTCGAGGTTGCGCGCATGCCAGACGGCGAAGAGACGCTTCATCACGCCCGCAGCTCCTTGCCCGTGAGATCGAGGAACAGATCCTCGAGATTCGCCGGCCGGATGCGCAGGTTGCGCAACGGCACCCGTGCGTCGATGAGAGTCTTCAGGGTGCCGTCGAGATCATGCGTGCTGATCTGCACCCGGTCGCTCGCCTCGATGACCTTCAGGGGCAATGCCCGCGCCACCTGCGGGAAGTCGTCACGCGGCAGCTCGAGGAGCACCTCGGCGAAGTGCTCGCGCAGCAGCTGCTGCGGGGCGCCTTGGGCGATGATGCGGCCGCGGTCCATGATGGCGATCTCGTCGCAAAGCAGCTGCGCTTCCTCCATGTAGTGGGTCGTCAGGATGATGGTCTTGCGCCGCGCCTTGATCGATTCGACGAGCTCCCAGAAATTGCGCCGGGCCTGCGGGTCGAGCCCGGTCGTCGGCTCATCGAGGAAGAGCATCTTCGGATCGTTCACGAGCGCGATCGCGAGCAGCAGCCGCTGTTGCTGGCCGCCGGAGAGTTTGCGGTTGTCGCGCCCGGCGAGCTTCTCGAGCGCGCAGAGCTCGAGCACCTCATCGATCTCGAGGCCGTGCTCGTAGAGGCCGCGAAAGAGCGCCAGGCTCTGGCGCACCGTGAGGAAGTCCTGCAGCGCGGTCTTCTGGAAGAGGATGCCCGCCTCCTCGCGAAAGCGCGCGCCCACCGGCTTGCCGCGGTAGCGTACCTCCCCCGTGGTGGGCGGCAGGATTCCTTCCATGACCTCGATGGTGGTCGTCTTGCCGGCGCCATTGGGTCCGAGGAGCCCGAAGCAGACGCCCTCGGGCACTGCGAAGGAGACGCCGTCCACGGCGGTGACGGACGAATACTGTTTGACCAGATGGCGAATTTCGAGGATCGGTGCGCTTTCAGGCACAGCTGCTCCTAGCCGGAGGCGCCGCATGTGCCGCGCCGTCGACTGGTATTATGGGACGGCTGGGGATTCTGCCGCCACGGTGCACGATTTTCCAATATGGTGACGTCCCAGTTGCCGTTATGGTCCGACAAGGACGCCACCGAAGGGTGGAGCGTCCGGGAGAGCCAGCGCGCGCGACGATTGACGGTGCGCGTCTTTCACACTGGCCGGGTGGAGGTCGTCGTTCCCTTCAGGACCTCGCCGGGCGCGGTGGAGCGCTTTCTCGAGAGGCATCGGCCATGGATCGAGCGCAAGCGCGAGGAGGCGCGGCGCCGAGCCGGTCCGCCGGCGCCATTCCCGCCACCCCAGGTCAATTTGCCGGCCTGCGAGGAGGTCTGGCGCATTCACCTGGCGGGGGGCTTGCGCCGGGCGCGAATCGCCGCATCCTCGGCCGGCCTGCTCACGCTCACCGGCGATGCCGGCAAGGGGCCGCCCGTGCGCCAGGCGCTGCGCCGCTGGCTGACCGAGCGCGCCCGCCAGGTGCTGCCGGCGCTCCTCGCCGAATGCGCACGCGAGCTCGGCTTCAGCTACCAGCGGGTGCTCATCCGCCGCCAGCGCACGCGCTGGGGCAGCTGCTCGACGCGCGGCACGATCAGTCTCAATTGCTGCCTGCTCTTCCAGCGCCCGGCGGTGGTGCGCTATCTCATGATCCACGAGCTCGCCCACACCCACCACATGAATCACTCCCGGCGGTTCTGGCATTGCGTGGCTCGCTGCTGCCCGGAGTATCGCAGCCTCGACCGGGAGCTGCTCGACGGCTGGCGGCGCGTGCCGGACTGGGTTTTCGCGGATGAGGTGTCATGAGCTCCAAGCGTTACGACAAATCCGAGCGGGTGGACCTCACCGGCGAGGCCATCCACTGGGACCTCGGCTCCTCGCTCTCCTACGGCGAGTACCTGCAGCTCGACAAGGTGCTCGACGCGCAAAAGCCTCTCTCCTTCGAGCACGACGAGATGCTCTTCATCATCGTGCATCAGACCTCGGAGCTGTGGATGCGGCTGATGCTGCACGAGCTCGCGGGCGTGCTCGAGTGCGTGCGGCGCGACGATCTCGATCCCTCGTTCAAGATGCTCGCGCGCATCTCGCGGGTGCAGGCCCAGCTCATCTCCACCTGGGAGGTGCTCTCGACGATGACGCCGTTCGAGTACTCCGCGTTCCGCAACGCGCTTGGACGCTCATCGGGCTTCCAATCGTTCCAGTACCGGATGCTCGAGTTCGTCCTCGGCAACAAGCACCCCGAGATGTTGGAAGCCCACAAGCGCGACCCCAAGGCGTACGAGATGCTGCGGCGGGCGCTCGGGTCGCCGTCGCTCTACGACGAGTCGCTGCGGCTCCTGAGCCGCAGGGGGTATGGCATCCCCGAGAATCATCTGACACGCGACTTCAGCGAGCCCTACCGGGCGAGCAAGCAGGTCGCGGGCGCCTGGCTCGGGGTTTACCACAATGCGCAGAAGGACTGGGATCTGTACGAGCTCGCCGAGCGGCTGGTCGATCTCGACCACAAATTCCAGCTCTGGCGCTTCCATCACATGAAGACCGTGGAGCGCATCATCGGCTACAAGCCGGGCACCGGCGGTACCGGCGGCGTGTCGTACCTCGCCAAGGCGCTGGAGCTCAAGTTCTTTCCGGAGCTCTGGCAGGTCCGCACCTCGATGTAGGGGAATCAGGGATGCGGGAGCGCAGCGTGATGGGCCGCGGATGTCCTCATCATTCAACGCCAATCCGTGCAGGTGATCCCCTCGCGGGCGGCGGCGCGCCGCGCGGCGGCCGAGCCGTTCACCAGCACCCCGTGCTCCACCAGGCCCAGGTGCGGAAGGTCGCTCGCGGCGTTGCCGTACGCCATCGTCTCGATGCCGGGGTGGCGCGCGCGCAGCGCGGCCACACAGCGCGCTTTCTCCTCGCCCCTGCGGTTGGGTGTCGTCAGCCTGCCGTCCAGGCGGTCACCGTCCCAGCGCACACCGGTGCAGATCGTCTCGTGGAATCCGAGCGCGCGGCCGATGGCAGGCACGTAAAGATCCGTGCTCGCGCTGAGGAGCACCAGGTGATCGCCCGCGCGCGCGTGCGACTGCACTGTCTCGACGGCGCGGGCGAGTAGTCCGTGCGCCACCAGGCGCTCGACGAACCCTGGCGTCCAGCGCTCGAGATCCTTCCGGCGGCAACCGCCGAGCGCGGCGCGGATGAACACCGACTTCAGGCCGCCGCGGTCGAGCAGACCCGCCGCATGCCCGAGCAGCGCCGGGAGGACGAGCAGCAGGGCGGGGATCCGCCACGGCCTCTTGCGCAGCAGGAACCCGAGCGCGTAGGGCGCGAGCGAATCGTGCCGGGTGATCGTCCCGTCGAGATCGAAGACGGCGAGGCGCACGTGTGGACCCCCAACGCGTGCGCGTCTCGCCCGCGATCCTGTCAGCTCGGGCGGCCGGAGCCGACGAGCTGCCGCAGCACATACTGGAGGATGCCGCCGTGACGGTAGTATTCGCGCTCCTTCGGCGTGTCGATGCGCAGGCGGGCCGTGAAGGTGATCGGCGCCGTCCGCGTGCCGCCATCGGCAGGTGTCGCCTTCACGCTGACCTCTTTGGCATTGCCGCTCGCAAGTCCCGTGATCTCGAACACCTCGCGGCCGGTCAGGCCGAGGGACTTCACGCTCTCGCCGGGCTTGAACTGCAGGGGCGCGACGCCCATGCCGATGAGATTCGAGCGGTGGATGCGCTCGAAGCTCTCCGCGATGACCGCGCGAACGCCAAGGAGCATCGTTCCCTTCGCCGCCCAGTCGCGCGAGGAGCCGGTTCCGTACTCGCGGCCGGCGAGAATGACGAGGGGCGTGCGCTCCTGCTTGTAGCGCATGGCCGCATCGTAGATGGAGGTCTGCTCGCCGCCCGGCAGGTGCAGGGTCTGCCCGCCCTCGACGCCCGGTACCAGCTGATTGCGCAACCGGATGTTGGCGAAGGTGCCGCGGATCATGACCTCGTCGTTGCCGCGGCGCGCGCCGTAGGAGTTGAAATCGCCGGGCTGCACGCCGTGCTCGGTGAGGTAGCGCGCCGCGGGGCTGGACTTGGCGATGTTGCCGGCCGGGGAGATGTGATCGGTCGTGACCGAGTCGCCGAGCACCGCCAGCGCGCGGGCGCCCTGGATGTCGCTGAGCGCCGGGGGCGTCGGCCCCATGCCTTCGAAGTAAGGGGGGTTCTTGACGTAGCTCGACTTGGCGTCCCAGGTGTAGAGCTTGCCCG
>JABBNZ010000138.1 GCA_019352035.1 Pseudomonadota bacterium
CCACCTACGGCGTCGGGATGCTCATCGGCTTCTGCGCCGCGGGCCTGGTCACGGACCGCTACAGGGTGGCCGGCGGCCACGACTGGGTGGCGATCTGGGCTTATCCGGCCGTATTCGCGCTCGCGGTCGCGGCGCTCTTCGTGGTGTCCTTCCGCAACGAGAGGATCGGGCATGCCGTCGCCCAATCCTAGCCCCGGCGCGGCGGCCCGCGCAGCGGCTGGCGGCGCGGCCGGCGGGGCCTTCCGGCCGCGGCCCATGAAGCTCAGCATCCTCACCGCGGCGCTGCAGGAGCTGACGCCCCGGGACCGGCGGGAAGCCGACCCCGATCTCGCCATCGAGGAGTGGCTCACCTTCGCGGCCGAGATCGGCGCGCCCCACATCGAGCTGTCATGCGCCCTGCATCCGACACAGAGCGACGTCCCGGCCGCGGCGTTGCTCGATCCCGTCGCCAACACCCTGGATCTGCGCAAGCCCTTCACCGCGTCCCGCGCCGCTCGCGTGGAGAGCGCCATGCGCTCCACCCGGGTGGGACTGTCGGAACTGGGTTACTTCGACAACATGCTGGCCGCGGAGGATACCGCCCGCAGGGTCAAGCACGAGCTGATGCTGCGCGTCTTCGACGCCGCCGTGCTGCTGCGCTGCGATGCGGTGGCCGGCTTCGTCGGGCGCAACCCCAAGATCGGCCTGGACGCCAACCTCGATATGTTCGAGGAAACCTTCATCCCGCTGCTGCGGGAGGCCAAGGCGCGCGGCCTGACCTATCTGGTCGAGCAGTGTCCGATGCCGGGCTGGAACGTCACCGATGCGTGGCACAACAACATCGCCTACGCACCGGGCCCCTGGATCGCGCTGCACCGCATCTGCGAGCGGCACGGCGTGGGCGATCAGTTCCGCATCCACTACGATCCGTCGCACGCCATCCTCATGGGTCAGGACTCCCGATCCGTGTTCCAGTACTTGAAGGACTGCGGCTACGGCTTCCTCATCCAGCGCTTTCACGTCAAGGGCCAGGTGATCGACTCGCGCGGCATCGCCGCATGGGGCTACGGGGGCCAGACGATGCAGCGGGGCGACCGTGACGGCGATACGCCGCGCAGCGATCCGGCCGCGCAGCAGCGCGCCTGGAAAAAGCAGACGGTGTTCTGCGAGCACGAGCTGCCCGGCACGGCGCGCCACGACCCGCTCGCCTACCTGCAGAACCGGTCCGTCGACTGGCTGGACCATCAGCTCGCGGCGCGGGAGCTGCTCGACCTCGATCCGCAGCGGACCTACCTCGTGCTGGAGCACGAGTATCCCAAGGCGCGGGTGCAGGACAAGGCGCTGCTGGGGCCGATTCTCGCCGGCTCGCTCGCCTTCGCGCGGGCGATCGACGAGGCGGCGGCGGCGATGTATGCACTGCAGCACGAGGTGCTGGCGCACCGTGGCATCCCGGTCCAGGGGTTCGGCAGGGAACCCTATCGTTCCTAAACGACGAAGGAGCTCTGATCGATGCCATTCGTGACGGCGAGCACTCAACGCGGCCCGTATGACGTCATCATCGTCGGGTCCGGCGCGGGCGGAGGACAGACGGCTTATACCTTGTGCATGGAGGGCGTGCGTGTCCTCTTGCTGGAAGCCGGCCGCGAGTACTCGCCTGCGCACGAGACCCCGATGTTTCAGACGCCGGACATGGCGCCGCTCGGCGGCTCGGTGACGCCTGACAAGAACTTCGGGTTCTATGACGCGACGGTGGATGGCGGCTGGGAAGTGCCCGGCGAGCCGTACGTCACCGTCCCCGACAGATGGGGCGGACATTTCACCTGGTGGCGGGCGCGGATGCTGGGCGGCCGCACCAACCACTGGGGCCGTATCTCACTGCGCAACGGACCCTACGACTTCAAGCCCCACAGCCGCGACGGGCTCGGATTCGACTGGCCGATCACCTACGAGGACGTGGCGCCCTACTATGACAAGGTGGAGATGCTGGTCGGAGTCTATGGCGGCGATGAGTCGCGGGAGAACACGCCGGCCGGACCCGGCGACACCCTGCTGCCGCCGCCCCCACCGCTCGTCAGCGATCACCTCTTCATGCAGCGCGCCCCGAAGCTCGGGATCACGGTGCTGCCGGGACGGCGCGCCGTCCTGACGCGTGCCCAGGACCATCGGACGATCCCGGGCAAGCTCCATCCGGGCAACCCGCGCGCGCAGAGGATCCTCGCGGAGGCGATGCGCAATCGCTCGGCATGTCTGTGGGCGACTCCGTGCGGGCGCGGCTGCGCGGTAGGCGCGAACTATCAGTCCACGACCGTCCATCTGCCGCCCGCCCTCGCCACTGGAAATCTCGACATCATCACGCACGCGATGGTGTACGAAGTCACGCTGGACAAGCAGGGACGCGCCACCGGCGTTCGCTTCGTGGACGCCGCAACCGGGCGGCACGAGCATGCTTCCGCACGGATCGTCGTGCTGGGCGCCAGCGCCTGCGAGACGGCGCGAATCCTGCTCAACTCCAAGAGCAGCCTCTTTCCGAACGGCCTGGCCAACTCCAGCGGGCTGGTGGGACGCTACATCCTCGACACCGTCGGGAGCAGCGTCGTTGGACAGATCCCGCTGCTCGAGAGCCTGCCGCCCCTCAACGAGAACGCCGCGGGGGGCCTGCAGGTCTACGCGCCCTGGTGGCTGTACCAGGAGCAGCTCGCGCACAAGGTCTCCTTCCCTCGCGGCTATCACATCGAATACGGCGGCGGAAAAGTGGTGCCGTCGGTGTACACGTTCCAGGGGCTCGAGTGGCTGACCGGGGGAAGCTACGGCAGGAAGCTCAAGCAGGACGCCCGCCGCTATTACGGCTCCTTCGTGGGGTTCGACGGCCGCGGCGCCATGGTGCCGAACGAGAACTGTTATGTGGAGCTCGACCCCGTGGTCAAGGACCGGTTCGGCATCCCGGCGCCGCGCTTCCACTGGCAATGGGGAGAGTACGAGCAGCGCCAGGCCGCCCACATGCAGGAGACTTTCGGAGCGCTGATCGAGGCGATGGGCGGTCGGCTGCAGTCGCCCGTGGTGACCGATCCGGTGAAGGCCATCTCTCCCGGCGGCAACATGATCCACGAGGTCGGCGGCGCGATCATGGGGGAGAATGCGCGCTCCTCGGTGACCAACAGGTGGTCGCAGACGTGGGACGTGCCCAACCTCTTCGTGGCCGACGGCGGGGTATTCGCCTACAACGCGGACAAGAACCCGACGCTCACCATCATGGCGCTGGCGTGGCGCATGTCCGATCACATCCTGCAGCGCATGCGGCGGAGGGAGATCTGAAATGACCGACAGGCGTACCACCATCAAACTGATCGTGGCCGCTGCGGCAGGCGTGCCGGCGCTGCGTGCCGGGGCGGCCGGCATGCTGGTGCCGGGTGCCGCGGTGCCCGGCGAGCTGCGCCACTACGTGCCGCTGATGAGCGGCTACGGCCCCGACCCGAACCTGGTCAAGGCCTATGAGAAGGGCGCGTTCTGGCCGCTGACCCTGAATCCGCAACAGCGGCAGCTCACCACGGTGCTCGCCGATCTCATCATTCCGGCGGACGAGCATTCCCCATCCGCCTCGGCGGCCGGCGCGGTGGACTTCATCGACGAGTGGATCAGCGCGCCCTATCCGCAGCAGCGCCGGGACCGCCTCACCGTGTTGAACGGGTTCGTGTGGCTGGATGGGGCGGCGCAGCTGCGGGCCCGACAGCCGTTCGCCACGCTCGAGGAGGCGCAGCAGCATGCGCTCTGCGATCGTGTCTGCGACGCCAGCCGGGCCCCGGCGGACTTGCAGGAGCCGGCGCGGTTCTTCGCGCTCTTTCGCAACCTGACGGTGGCGGCGTTCTACACGACCGAGGCGGGCCGGAAGGATCTTCATTACCTCGGCAACGTTCCACTGAAGCACTTCGACGGGCCGCCCGTCGAGCTGCTGCGAAAGCTGGGACTCGATCAGGGTTTTCCGTCCGCAGGAGAGAATGAATGAATCAGACCGGTGCCCGCCCCGCGCGCAAACTGTTGCCGCTCGGGATGTCGCTGCTGCTCCCCTTCGCCCTCGGTGCGGGGCCCGCCGTGGCGGCGCCGCACGCCAAAGCGCCATCCAGCGGCTGGCAGTATTTTCTGCGGGGAGACTCGGCGCCGCTCCTTCGCGGCTGGATTCATCCGGGACTGCCCGCGGGCTGGAGCGTGCACGAGGGCATTCTCTCCAAGAGCGGACCGGTGCAGGACCTGGAGTCCACCCGCACGTACAAGGATTTCGAGCTGGAGCTGCAATGGAAGATCGGCAGGACGGGCAACAGCGGCATCTTCTATCGCGCGACCCACGAGTACCGCCACATCTACTGGACCGGACCCGAGTACCAGCTTCTCGATGACGCGAACACGAAGGATGGCAAGAGCCGCATCCGGGCGGCCGGCGCCGTATACGACCTCTACCCATCGCCTCCAGGGCTCGTGCACCCCTACGATCATTGGAATAGCGCACGCATCCTCGTCCGCGGCCACCACGTCGAGTACTGGATGAACGGGCACCGGATCGTCAGCTATTACCTCGACAGCCCGAACTGGAAGAAGCGGGTCGCCGCCTCGAAATTCCACGCCTATCCGGGCTATGGCCTGGCGCCGGAGGGACGGGTCGGGATCCAGGGAGATCATTCCGGCGCCATCGAGATTCGCGCCATGCGGATCCGCGTGCTGCCGTGACCCGCTGAACCGCCGCGGGGAGAAGCGACGCTCCCCGCAGCGATGACGCGGGCGATCAGGCGCGCGGCCGGACCGTACCGTCGCCGTAGGGCGCGGCAAGAAACTCCGGCAGTTGCTCCGCCCATGCAGACAGCGCACGCAACTGCGGGTAGGCCGCATCCTTGACCGTGCCGGGCAACATCCGCTCCGTGAAGTACCAGGTGACGGCCGTGGTGACATCCGCCGCGCCGATCTGGCGGCTCCTGTCCGGCGGCCGCCCGGCGAGCTCCGCCTCCAGCTGCGCGTAGGCTGCGTGCATCTGGCCGATGACCCTGGCCGCCCAGGGCTCGTGCTGCTTCTCCGGCGGCCGAAGGTTGCGCTCGTAGACGAGCTGCACGCTCTTCTCGCAGGCGGCGAGGGCGAGGCCGATGCTGCGCAGCGCCGCCTGCCGCTGCGCGAGGCCGCTCGGCATCAACGACCGGGGCGCCGCCAAGGCTTCGGCGTAATCCAGGATGAGCGTCGAATCCATCAGCACGGTGCCGTCGTCGCACACGAGGGTAGGCGCTTTGACCACGGGGTTGACCGCGCGGAACTGCTCGAACGTGCGGAAGACCGACAGCGAGCGGTGCTCGAAGGGCAACCCGAGCAGTTGCAGGGAGATCGCGACGCGGCGGACATAGGGAGAATCGAGCATCCCGATGAGTTGCATGAGGGCTCCAGAATCGGCGCGGCAAGACCGGTTCGGGTACGATACCACTCCCGGCGCGCGACAGACCGCCGCCCGAGAGTGACACATGACGCTCATCGCCACTGACGATCGCAACTCCGATCAGGTCGCCTACTGGAATGGGCCGGCCGGGGAGCGCTGGCGCGCCCGTCAGCAGGATCAGGACACTCTGCTGTCGCCGGTCGCAGAGCTGCTGCTGCGGCGGGCCGCACCGTCGCCGGGCGAGGTGGTGATCGATGTTGGCTGCGGATGCGGCTTTACGACCCTGGAGCTGGCACGGCGCGTCGCGCCCGGCGGCCGGGTGCTCGGCGTCGACATCTCAGGGCCGATGCTGGCGCGGGCGCGCGAGCGTGCGCCTGCCGATCTCGGCGTCGAATTCATCGAAGCGGATGCCACGGCCTATCCCTTCGAGCCCGCGGCTGCCGATCTCCTCTTCTCGCGCTTCGGCGTGATGTTCTTCGCGCAACCGCGCAAGTCATTCGCCAACACCCGCCAGGGGCTGCGCCGCGGCGCGCGGCTGACCTTCGCGTGCTGGCGCGAGCCGCAGAGAAATCCCTGGCTGATGCTGCCGCTCGAAGAGGCGTGCCGGCACGTGCCGCGGCCGCCTGCGGCGAGCCCCGAGGAGCCCGGACCCTTCGCCTTCGCGGATGAGCACCGCGTCCGCGACATCCTGGAGAGCGCGGGCTTCGAGTCCGTGAGCCTGGAAGCGATCGAGCTGTCGCTGGATGTCGGAGTCGGCCGCGGCCTCGATACCGCGGTGGAGACGGCGATCGCGATCGGGCCTGTCAGCCGCGCGCTGGAAGACCAGCCGGTGGAGCTGCGGTCCGCCGCGGCAGCCTCGATTCGCGCGGCGCTGGCACGCTACCAGAGCGGCAATGCCGTGAGCCTGCCCGGCGCCATCTGGCTCGTGACCGCAACGAATCCCTGAGCGGATGCAGCACCTCACGCAGGGAGCTCGCAATGCCTGACTTGCAAGGCCGGGTCGCCTTGGTCACGGGCGGCTCGCGTGGCATCGGCAAGGCGATCGCCATCGCTCTGGCCGAGGCGGGAGCCGCGGTGGCCGTCAACTATCGCGAGCGCGCCGCAGAAGCCGAGGCGGTCACCGAAGCCCTGCGCAAGCATGGCGGACGTGCGGCCGCTGTTCGCGCCGACGTGTCCCTTCGTACCGACGTGGAGGCAATGGTCCACGACATCGAGGGACGGCTCGGTCCCATCGAGATCCTGGTCAACAACGCGGGCATCGCGCCCGTACGCGGCCTCGATGACATCACGGAAGAGGATTTCGACCGCACCCTCACGGTCAACCTGAAATCCGCGTTTCTCTGCACGCAGGCCGTGCTGCCGGGGATGCGGGCACGGCGTTGGGGCCGGATCGTCAATATCTCCTCCATCGGCGCCCGCATCGGCGCTCCGGCGGTCAGCCTCGCCTACAGTGCCGCGAAGGCCGGCATGGAGGGCCTGACACGGGGCTACGCGGTGCGCCTCGCCGCGCAGGGGGTGACGGTCAACGCCGTAGCGCCCGGTCTGATCGACACGGACATGGGCAAGCCGCTGATCGAAGCCGGCACCAGCATCCGCATTCCGGTGGGACGCCCCGGAACGGGAGAGGAAGTCGCACAAGCGGTGTTACTGCTCGTGCGAAACGCCTTCACCACGGGACAGACGATCGCCGTCAACGGGGGCGCGCTCTTCTCCTGATCTCACGCGCCCTGAGGAGCGGGAGGCGAGGCCGCCGCCTGTTGGCGGCCAATGCGGCGGGCGAGAGCATGACCCAGGCCAATGGCGATGATGCCGACGAGCAGATGCACCGCCTGGATCACCCAGTGGTCGGAACCGGGAAGCAGGCGCAGCTGCATCATGCCCAGCGCCGGAACGATCAGACTCCACACCAGAACCAGGAACGCCAGGGGGCGAGTGTCGCGCCCGGCGAGCCCCACCGCGGCGAGCGCCCAGAGACATAGCACAAAGAGACCGCCGAGCTGCGTGTGCAGCGGCACCAGGGAGAGCGCGCGACCGGTCCAGAAGAAGATCCCGAGCACCACGAGGGCGATCCCCAGGAGACTCACCAGGGAGCGCGCGATGACGACGACATACTTCATGGCGGCCTCGCAATGGGCGGACGGAAGCCGATGGCTCGGCGGGGTCCAGGGCAGTTGAGTGCACGGATAGTACCAAACTATTCAATATTCAAATCACAGCAATGCCAAGCCTTTGATTCCATGGTATTTGCCGCTCAAATCAATCCATTCTAAAATCTATTCATGGCGCGATCCTCTCTGACCGAGAGACTCCTCGAGCAGCTGGCCAAGGGACCCGCCGGAGCCGCAGAGCTCGTCCGCGCCCTCGGCGTGTCC
>JABBNZ010000139.1:0-7182 GCA_019352035.1 Pseudomonadota bacterium
GACATCAAGGGCAAGACCTGCGTGCTGGTCGATGACATGATCGACACTGCGGGCACGCTCTGCCATGCGGCGCAGGCGCTGAAGGACGAGGGCGCGGCGAAGGTCATCGCCTACATCACGCACCCCGTGCTCTCGGGCGAGGCGGTGGAGCGGATCTCCCGCTCGGCACTCGATGAGCTGATCGTGACCGACACCGTCCCGCTCTCGGCCGCCGCCCGAGGCTGCAGCCGCATCCGCCAGCTCTCGGTGGCGGCGCTGCTCGCGGAGACGATCCGCCGCATCCGCGACGAGGAATCCGTGAGCTCCTTGTACGTGGACTGAGATTTTTGGGTGTGCCGAGGCCTGGTCGCGGGCGCCGGCGCGTGTTTGACAACTTCGGAGAACATCATGCGTATTTCATTCAGCTTCGGCGCGGACCCGCGCGGGGCGCAAGGCAAAGGTGCGAGCCGCCGCCTGCGTCGCTCCGGCAAGGTTCCGGCCATTCTCTATGGCGGCCACAAGGAGGCGCAGCCGCTTGTGTTGGATCAACAGAACCTGCTCACCATGATCGGGGATGAGCGGTTCTACTCCTCGATCGTGCAGCTCAAGATCGACGGCGCGGCGCAGGAGGCGATCGTCAAGGACGTACAGATGCACCCGGCCAAGAACGTCGTCGTGCACGTCGACCTGCAGCGCGTCATCGAGAACGAGGCGATTCGTCTGAGCCTGCCGATCCACTTCAGAGGCGAGAGCGTCAGCCCCGGCGTGAAGACGCAGGGCGGCATCGTCTCGCACATGCGCACCGAGGTGGAGGTGAGCTGCCTGCCGAAGGATCTGCCGGAGTTCCTCGAGCTCGATCTCTCCAATATGAATCTCAACGAGACCAAGTTCCTCGCCGAGGTTCCGCTGCCGCCCGGGGTCACGATCCCGGAGCTCGCGCATCGCAACGCCGCGGTCGTCTCGATCCACAGTCCGCGTGCGGCGGAGCCGGAGCCGGTGGCGGCGGAAGCCGCAGCTGCGGCACCCGCGGAGGGTGCGGCGGCGGCCGGCGCGGCTGCGGCGCCCGCAGGTGCGGGGGCTGGAGCGGAGAAGAAGGGCGAGGAGAAGAAGGAAGCCGCTCCCGGCAAGAAGGAGGGCGGCAAGAAGTAGCGGCGGCGCATGGCGGGTTTGCCGCTCACGCTCATCGTGGGGCTCGGGAATCCGGGCCCCACGTACGGCCGCACCCGGCACAATGCCGGGTTCGATTTTCTCGACGAGCTTGCCCGCCGAACCGGCGCGAGCCTGCGCCGGGAGGCGCGCCACCAGGGTGAGCTGGCGCGTGTCAGCATCGCCGGCACGGATGTATGGCTGCTGAAGCCCATGACGTACATGAATCTGAGCGGCCAGTCCGTGGGCAGTCTCGCCGGCTTCTATCGCATAGCGCCGCAGGCGATTCTCGTGGCTCACGATGAGCTCGACTTCCCCCCCGGGGTGGTGCGCCTGAAGGAAGGCGGCGGCGCAGGCGGCCACAACGGCCTGCGCGACATCATCGCGCGGCTCGGCGACAAGTTCTGGCGGCTGCGGATCGGCATCGGCCACCCGGGCGAGCGCGACGCCGTGTTGGATTATGTGCTGGGGCGGGCGCCGGCGGCGGAGGCCGGGCTCATTCACGAGGCTGTGCTCGCGGCCGCCGATGCCGTCCCGATGATGTTGACCGACGGCGCGCAGAAGGCGATGAATCGCCTGCACGTCCGAGGAACCTCAGGTCCCTCTCCGCGCCCCGCGGCGTGAGCCCGCGGCGCCAACAGGAGTCTCTCCCATGTCCATCCGTTGCGGCATCGTAGGATTGCCGAACGTCGGCAAGTCGACGCTGTTCAACGCCCTGACGAGGGCGCAGATCGCCGCCGAGAATTATCCCTTCTGCACGATCGATCCGAACGTCGGCGTGGTTCCGGTGCCGGACCCGCGCCTGAAGCAACTGGCCGACATCGTGCATCCGGAGAAGATCATCCCGGCCGCGGTCGAGCTGGTCGACATCGCGGGTCTGGTGGCCGGCGCCTCCGAGGGCGCCGGGCTCGGCAACCAGTTCCTGTCGCACATCCGCGAAGTGGACGCCATCGCGCACGTGGTGCGCGCTTTCGAGAGCGGTGATGTCATTCACGTCGCGGGAAAGGTCGATCCGCTCTCCGACATCGAGACGATCGACACGGAGCTCGCTCTCGCGGACCTCGGCAGTGTGGAGAAGGCGCTCGACCGCGCTGCCAAGGCCTCCAAGGCGGGAGACAAGGAAGCCCTGCGCCGCCGCACGCTGCTCGAGCGGGTGAAGACACAGCTCGATCAGGTGCGGCCGGTGCGCGCGCTCGGTCTGACGGAGGAGGAGCAGCGGGATCTGAGGGACCTGCACCTCCTCACCGCCAAGCCCGTGATGTACGTCGCCAACGTGGCGGAGAACGGCTTCGAGGACAACCCCCTTCTCGATGTCATCGAGGC
Organism: Pseudomonadota bacterium; assembly: GCA_019352035.1. Classification (GTDB taxonomy): domain Bacteria; phylum Pseudomonadota; class Gammaproteobacteria; order Steroidobacterales; family Steroidobacteraceae; genus 13-2-20CM-66-19. The sequence goes on from JABBNZ010000139.1 coordinate 2,449, forward strand.
TCGCGCCACGAAGGAAGGAGCGGCGGTGGTGCCGGTCTGCGCCGCCATCGAAGCGGAGATCGCCCAGCTCGAGGAGAGTGACCGTGCGGAGTTCCTCGCAGAGCTCAAGCTCACGGAGCCCGGCCTCGATCGCCTGATTCGTGCCGCCTATCGGCTGTTGGGATTGCAGACTTTCTTCACCGCGGGCCCGAAGGAGGTGCGCGCCTGGACGGTCCGTACGGGCGCCAGTGCCCCCCAGGCCGCGGGTGCGATTCACACCGACTTCGAGCGCGGCTTCATCCGCGCCGAGGTGATCGCCTTCGAGGATTATGTCGGGTTGCGCGGCGAGGGCGGCGCGCGCGAGGCGGGGAAGCTGCGGTTGGAAGGCAAGGAATACGTCATGCGGGAAGGAGACGTGGTGCACTTCCGCTTCAACGTTTGAGAAGCGCGTCACACAGGCGCCTCGCATTCCGTCGGATCGGGCGATGACAGCCGTGCCCAGGCTACGTATGGTGGGCTCTCCTCCCGCCAGGGTACGAGGAAATGGAGCAGCAGCTGCGCCTGCTGATCGTGGAAGACGTTGCTGCGGAAGCCGAGCTCGCCGTTAGAGCGCTCACGGCGGCCGGCCTCGACTGCGACTGGCAGCGCGTAGAGAGCGAGACGGAGTTCCGCGCGGGGCTGCGCGAGCGGCCGGATCTCGTTCTGTCGGATTTCTCGCTCCCCGGATTCGACGGCATGTCGGCCCTCGCCATCGCCACAGCGGAGGCGCCCGGCATCCCGTTCATCTTTGTCTCCGGCACCATCGGCGAGGAGCGCGCCATCGAGGCGCTGCGGCACGGCGCCATCGATTACGTGCTGAAGGACAACCTCGCCCGGCTTGCGCCCGCGGTGAGACGGGCGCTGCAGGAGGTGGCCTCGCGGCGGGCCCAGCAGCAGGCGGAAGAGCGCGTTGCGAGGCTCAGTCGGGTTCTGCAGATGCTCTCCGGAATCAACAGCGCGGTCGTGCGGGTCCGCGATCGCTCGCAGCTGCTCGAGGAGGCCTGCCGGATCGCTCATGCCGTGGGCGGGTACGTCTGTGCATTCGTAGTGCTGATCGACCCGCATACGCGAATCGCCAGCACCGCGGCATGGGCGGGCGCCGGCCGCGATCGAATGGACGAGTTCAGTTTCCGCTTCGAGGACAGCGGCACGAGCGAGAAGGGCGAGAGCATCACGGGCCGGGCGCTGCGGACCGGCGAGACGGCGGTCTGCGATGACCTCGCCCGGGTTGCCGGGCCGTGGCGCTTTGCCGAGACGCTCAAGGTGCTGGGCATCCGCTGCATCGCCTCCATTCCGCTGCTGATCGACGGTACGCCCGTCGGGACCTTCACGGTGGCAGGCGACGAAGCGGGGACGTTCGGCGACGAGGAAGTGGGGATGCTGCAGGAGGTTGCCGCCAACCTGTCGTTCGCCCTGCAGTACCTGCACAAAGAAGATGCCGTCCGGTTCCTCTCGTACTTCGATCCGCTGACCGGACTCGCCAAGCGCGGACTGTTCTGCGAGCGCCTGGCACGCTCGCTCGGCTGGCACGCGGGGGAGAGCCAGGAAGTGGTCGTGGTCGCCTTCGACGTGGCGCGCCTCGGGGCGATCAACGACTCGCTCGGCCGCCACGTCGGCGACCGTGTGCTGCAGTGCGTCGCCGATGCCATCAGATGCAACTTCGGCGGCAGCGAGTGGCTGGCGCACCTCGAAGGCGGCAGCTTCGCCGCCGTCGTGTTGGACTGCGGCTCCTACGAGGAGTCCGTGCGGCTCATCCACGACCGCATCACCGCCGCTTTCGGCAAGCCGCTGGCGATTGCCGGGCACGAGATTCCGGTGACCGTCAGGGCGGGGCTGGCCCGCTATCCGGAAAACGGCGCGGACGCGGACGGACTGCTGCAGAACGCCGAGGCGGCGCTGCACAAGGCGCGCAACACCGGGGAGCGGTTCCTGCGGTATCGGCGGGAGCTGAGCGCCGAGGTGGCCGATCGCCTCGCGCTCGAGCGCCGACTGCGCACCGCTCTCGATGGCAACCAGTTCGTGCTGCACTATCAGCCGAAGATCAGCATCGCGACCGGTGAGCTGGTCGGCGCCGAGGGACTCTTACGCTGGAACGATCCGCAGCGCGGCATCGTGCCCCCGGCGGTATTCCTGCCGGTGCTCGAGTCGACCGGTCTCATCGTGGATGTCGGTGAATGGGTGGTGCGTCAGGCGGCGCGAGATCTGGCGCGCTGGAGTGATCTGGGACTCAAGCCCATCCGGCTCGCCGTCAACGTCTCGCCCCTGCAGCTGCGGGACCCCGAGTTCTGCGCGCGCTTCCTCGCGGCGGCGGCCCGGGCGGCGGGGGGCGTGGCCGGCGTCGACATCGAGATCACCGAGGGCGCGCTCCTCGATGACACCGTCTTCCTCAGCCGCCGGCTGCAGGTGCTGCGGGATGAGGGCGTGCGCGTGGCCATCGACGATTTCGGCACGGGCTATTCGTCGCTGAGCCGTCTGGCCGACCTGCCGGTCGACACCCTGAAGATCGACCGCTCTTTCGTCAGCCGGCTCGCGGGCGACAAGGCCGTGCAGGCGGTGGTGCGCACCATCGTCTCGCTGGCGCGTGCGTTCGACCTCAGCACCGTGGCGGAGGGCGTCGAGCGCGAGGAGGAGTTGTCTCTGCTCAGGGACCTGGAGTGCGAGCAGTCGCAGGGCTATCTGCACAGTCCGCCGCTGGCGGTGGCGGCCTTCGAGGCCCTGCTAGCACGCACGCCGGAGCCGCGCTTTCCATAGCCCCGATCGCGCCAGGCGGCCGACCCGACTGATGCGGCTGCGGGCGCACCGTGGACGCGACAGGGACGCCCCCGGGACGGGGGGTGCCGTCCCAGGGGGGATAGACCCCGCGGGGCCCTCGGGCGGGATTCGGGCCCCGGCGGCGGGTTGACACTTCCGCCGCACCCCAACGACAATGCGCCCCCCTCCAGGCAGGGCGCCCGCTTGCATCCCAAAGCGCGGCGTCCGGCCCCGATGAACAGTGGAAAGGTAGCTCAGCTGGTTAGAGCACGGCACTCATAATGCCGGGGTCGAGGGTTCGAGTCCCTCCCTTTCCACCAGTTTGCCAGCGGCTCGCTTGAACAGGTAGATGGCGTTTCGCCGAAAATTCGGGCGAAACCGCCACTGTGGTGAACGGATTGACGCATAGCCGTGCGCTGGTCAGTTCCGCGAGCGCGCGCAGTGCGCCGGCAGTCGGTCGCGAACGCCTCGTCAACGCCGCGGGCACCGACAGACCGAAGCCCATCCAGCCACCTTATCCGTGCACCTAGCCTCGGGGCGGCTGCCAGCCCACCTGCGAGGTCATGCAACCTTTCGAACCCGAAGCTGCACGTGCAGGCCTGCGGCAGCGATCATATTGACAAGTGCGTCAAGACTGAACTTGTCGATCTTGCCTCGCAACAGGTCGTTAAGGCGCGGCTGCGTGATCCCGAAGCGCTTGGCGGCTTTCGCCTGCGTCATGCCCCGCGCCAACTCGCGGATCTCGGACATCAATTCCGATCGCAGCATCAAGTTCTCTGCTTCGGCCTTCGGGAACCCGAGGTCGGTGAAGACGTTCCCGCTGCTCCGCTCAATTTTCACTCGCCCGTTCATGACCGCTCTCTTCTGCGCCCCTCGATCAAGGCGCGATATCGCGCTCTCGCCATGTCGATGTCGTGCTGCGCGGTCCGTTGTGTCTTCTTCTCGAACGCGTGCAGCACATACACCGCCTCATTGAATTTGGCGACGTACATAACCCGATGCTCGCCTTTGGTATGCACCCGAATCTCGTTCACTCCGGCTCCGACCGAAGGCATCGCCTTCCAGTCCGAGGGCTCGTTGCCTTGCTGGATCTCCCACAGCTCAAATCCTGCCCGGCGGCGTGCTGCCTCCGGAAATTCGCACAGACGGCTACGGCTGTCGCCCAGCCAGCGCAGAGTCTTGCCGCCATTTTCCGACTTCGGATGCATTATATCAGAACCACTATAATCCGCAATTCAGGTGCGATGCACGTTCGCACTTCGTGCTCACCGGGCTACCCTCTGTGGGCTCACGGTGCTCAGGCCGGCGCGCAGTTGATCTTCACACCTCTACGACAAGCGAGGGATCGAATTCGGGATTTGGCTCGAACGGCACGTAGCCTCTGGGATTGCACACCACCCTGGTGCCGCGTTCCACGTAATCGAGGGAGTTGTGCATGTGCCCATGAACCCAAAGCTTGACGTTTGGCGCCATGAGATCGCTCAAGTCGCTTGCGAAGGAGGCGTTCAAAATCGATCCGCTAAAATGTGCCGCGATACTCCGCGGGCTCGGTGCGTGATGTGTCACGACGACTGTCGGGCCGGTAAAGTTCCGTGCAACCACGGAATGGCCCGACACGGCTCTCCGCAACCAATCACGCTGCCCCAGATGAATGTCTCTCGTATCCTGAGGTCGCAGTGGGCCTCCCCATCGCCGGATGACGTGATAATCAGTCATGCCGGCGGCGCACTGTCCCATGGCGTACGCCACGCTCTCCGGCTTCTCGCCGCACACCGCAAAGTCCGTCCAGAGCGTCGCTCCGAGTATTCGCACTCCATTCAGGATCGCCTCGTCGCCATCGAGGACCTGAACTTCATGGGCGCGTCCGCTCTCTTTCAGAGTCTCGCGCAACTCATCGATGTCGTGACCGTAATACTCGTGATTTCCTGGAACGTAGATGACTGGAGTATCTCGGAAATGCGTACG
>JABBNZ010000139.1:7192-7581 GCA_019352035.1 Pseudomonadota bacterium
CCTTCGGCTATGTCTCCGGCGAGCACGACGATGTCCTCGTCTCCTGGCGGGGGGTGCCAGCCGGAAAATTCCAAATGCAAATCAGACATGATACGGAGTTTCACTCGGTCTTCGTCTGTCGGTCTCGGTGTGGCGCTCGATCAAACTCGATAGTGCACTTCGAAAGAGGCTCCGCGCAAGTGTCTGACGGTGTGTCAGAAATGAGTCATCCTCGTCGGTAATGTAAACATGAACGTCAGAAGCAGAAGGTAAAGCCACGTCAACGACAGACGTGAGCTTGCTGGTCTGGTTCGCGCGTCGGGGTTGTGCATGCGCAGAAAATGTGTGCCGGATCCAATAGCAGCATGGGTGACAGGCTAGCCGAGGTCTTCTGTTTCATAGAGCGCATG
>JABBNZ010000140.1 GCA_019352035.1 Pseudomonadota bacterium
TGGAGACCCCGGGGATCTGCAGAAAGAGCGGCTTGATGACATAGGTCGCGGTATTCCACAGATCCATGAGATTGTGGTGGCTTGCCGTCAGGCTGATGCCGATGATCGGGTAGCTGAGTGAGAACCCGACGCGCTCGGCACTAGTGACCGCCGTGGGCGGCAGCTCGCTGCGCATCTCGGAAAGCCGCCCGAGCACGTAGAGCTCCGCGCGGTGCATGTCCGTGCCCCAAGCGAACTTCACATTGACGATCGCCGATCCCCGTGTCGTGGTGGAGAGCACCGAGGTCACGCCCGGAATGCTCTTCAGGGACTGCTCGACCGGGCGCGTGATCGTCGCCATCATTTGATCGGCCGGCATGATGCCGTTGCTGATGTTGACGACGATACGCGGAAAGGCCGTGGCCGGAAACACCGATGAGGGTGTCTTCAGGGCGGCAAACACCCCTGCCACACAGAGCACGACCGCGATGAATGCGATGGCGATGGTGTGCCGGATCGCGAACCGGCCCACGGGCGAGCCCGTGCTCGCGGGTGCGGGGCTGCTCATTGCTTCTGAACATCCATGGAGGGTGATGGGGCGGCCCGGCCGCGCGAGGGATCGACGATCTCAATTGCCGTCCGGTCCGGTAAGCCATAGGCGCCCACGGTGACAATCCGAGTGCCGGCCTCGAGCCCCTGACCGGTCACCGCCACCCAGCCGGGTTCCCGCAAGCCAGCCTCGACAGGGACGCGGATCGCCTCGCTGCCGCGCACGATGGAGAGGACGCTGCGGCTGCCTACGACGTTGCTGATCACGCTCTCGGTCGGTGCGGCCAGCGCATCGGGCTCGGTCGCCGTCACGATGCGCAGGTGAACGTACTGGCCCGGCCGAAGACCGCTGTTCCGCGGCAGGCTCCCCCAAGCCATTACGGTGCCATCGTTCGCGCTGACGGTCGGGCTGACATAGACGAGCGTCGTTGAGATTGGCCTCGCGCCCAACACCTGCAAGGGCTCTCCGGGTGCGAGCTGCGAAGCGTCAGCTTCGGGAATGTCCGTCCGTACGACGAGGCGGTCGACGTCGATCACCTCGGTGAGTACGGTGCTCACGTCTACCGCGGTGCCGGGCTTCACGTTGACGCTGACAACGGTCCCGCTGAGGGGGGCAGTGACGCGCAGCAGCGCACGTTGCGCCTCCGCGCTCTGCAAGGCTTTCAGCGAAGCGTTGTGCTCGGCATACAGCCGCTTTAGGCGCGCGACCTCCTGTTCCGCGTAGCTTTCCGTCAGCGTGCTGGAATTGAGCTCGACGAGCAGCTGGCCTCGCTTGACGCGCTCCCCGGCGGCGACCGCCACTTGTGTCACGACGCCGCTGACGGGGGCGGCAACGGAGGCAGCGGCTGCGGGGCGCTGCGGCGTCGCCGGTGCCGGCTCCACCACGCCGTAGCCATTCACGTAACGGTGCAGGGTCATGCGCCTCAATTCACCGACTTGAACGGTGATTCTGGGGCCCTGGAGCGCATCGGATTGTTCAGCGGCCGCGGAGCTCGCGCCGTGCGATCTGAAGAGCGCGTACGCGCCGAGCGCGACCCCCAAGGCGGCGATGCCGCCGGTAATCAATGTGCGGGATTTCATGGGTGTGTCGGGTGAGGGATGTTTTGTGCGGATTGCAAGAGGGCGGGGCGCAGAGTGAGCGGGCTTTGCACCGCGTCCTGCAATGCGCCGAGCGCCTGCTGCGCGGCCAGCCGCGTAGCGAGCTGATTGCGCGCCCCGGCATAGAAGGCAACCTCGGCGTTGGCGAGATCGAGCGGCTGCAGCTCACCGGCGCTGACCTGCGCGCGTATGGACTCGAGCTGGTGCGTCAGGTTCCCGAGTAACGAGTCGGCCGTCCTGACCTGCGCGAGCGTCGAGCGGTACGCGGCGAGCGCGCCATCGATCTGTGCCACGGCCGCCGCCTGCACGCCGAGGAACTGCACGGCGGCCACGCGGCGCCGGGCGCGCGCCTCGGCGATTGGACCCTGGTTCTGATTGAGGATGGGCAGGGTCAGCGAGAGGCCGAGCTGCCACTCGCGGTCGCCGGCGAGCTGCGAGTTCCAGGCATAGCCCGGGCCCAGAGCGATGTTGGGCCACTGGCGCGCGATCTCGAGCTTCAGGGCGGATTGGCTGGCCGCATACTGCGCGAGCGCGGCCCGAACGTCGGATCGGGCGAGCAAAGCCTGCTGCCGCACCGCGGGCCGGGTGAGATCGCGCGGGAACTGCTTGAAGCCGGCGAACGAGAGAGGCACGCCCCGCAATGCGCTTACCGGTACGCCGATCGCGGTGGCGAGCGCGATGCGCGCCTCGCGAATCCGGCCCTGCTGCCTCTGCCGGGCGAGGATCGCATTATCGAGAGCGATCCGCGCCCGCGTCACATCGTAGCTCGACACCACGCCGGCTCTGAACTGGCCTTCGAGTAGGTCGAAGACGCTCTGCAGCGCGGACCCCTGCTCGGCCAGGAGCGACTCGGTCTGACGCGCCGTATACAGCTCGAGCAACGCGCTGCGCAGACGGCTGCGCACGCCCCAGACCGTTCCAACGAGGTCCCACCGTGCGGCAGCTGCGAGGTGGCGTGCCTGCGCCATGCGATCGCCGCGCCGGCCGGCGGTCTGGATCGGCCAGTCGATGGCGATCGGCACGATCCAGGGGCTCGGCACGGCCGGAACCCCGGAATCGTATCCCGGGGTCAGCAAAAGAGACGGATTCGGACGCTCGCGGGCCGTGATCCGTGCCGCCTGAGCCGCAAGCAATTGTGCGCGCGCATAGGCGAGCGAGGGCTGGTAGTAGAAGGTGGCCAGGGTCAACGCCTTGAGGTCCCAGGGCCGGCCGGGGCCGGGCAAGGGGACATGGTTGGCCGCCAGGAACTTCCCGAGGCCCGGATTGGCGAGCGAGCGGCTCTCGTAAGCGGCGAGCGATCCGGCAGGAGAGATCGGCCGCGGCTGGAAGGTGGCGCAGCCCGAGATCAGCCCCACGGCGAGCAGCCACAGGCGCCGCATTCTGAAGGCAGTCGGCATGGATTTGGCATTTATCGGGATCATGAGTTAGTAATACGCACGAGAGCCCGCCACCCCTCTCGAGAACCCGATAATTCGATCCGCCGCGAGGGTCGGCGGGTCGCGTGCGTATTATCCTTTGCGCGCCATAGAGGAGACTTCAGCATGATCGAGCAAGACATCCGAGCTCTCGATGCCCGCGAGCCCGACCACCCGCTGGACCGGCTCGAGGCCGACATCTGGGCACGCGTGGCCACACGCGAGGAGGTCGGGCGACGGTCGGCTCGCCTTCTCGTGCTTCAGGTGACGCTGCTTGGCATCGCCTTCAGCGTGAGCGCGCTTGCCGGCTATCAGGCACGGCCGACGAAGAGCTCGGAGCTGAGCGTCTTTTCCATGCAAACTCCCATGAACCCCTCGACGCTGCTGGCGGATGATCACCCTTGACCGGTATCACACGCACGGCGCTGGCGGTGCTGGCGCTCACAATCCTCGCTGCGGGAGCGGGCGGCTGGCTTGGGGTACATTACGGATTGGCGGCCAGTCGCTCGCCGACGAGCCTCAATCGCCTCCTGCACCATGAGCTTCATCTGACCGCGGATCAGAAGCGGCAGCTCGCCGCGCTCGAAGCCCGCTATGACGCGCGCCGCAAGACGCTGGAGGCCCAGGCGCGCCAGGCCAACCGCGAGCTCGCCGCCGCCCTTCTCGCCAGTCACGAGTACACGCCCCAGGACGAGCAGGCGATCGAGCATCTTCACGTAGCCATGAAGGCGCTGCAGATTGCCACGGTCAAGCATCTGCTCGCCATGCGCGCGGTGCTGACCCCGACCCAGGCAGCGAAGTTCGACAAGACGGTCGCCGCGGCGCTCGATTCGGGCCGCCGGTGACCGACGGTCCCGATGAGGACGAGCGGCAACTCGCAGCGGCCGCCCGGGCCGGTGGGCGCGCAGCCTTCGATCAGCTGGTTCGGCGGGAAAAGAGACCGCTGTACCGATTCGTGCGCCGATACGTAGGCAACGCGGATGATGCCTACGACATCGTTCAGGACACATTCGTGTCCGCGTGGCTGGCGCTCGAGCGCTACGACAGCCGGCAGCCGTTCGCGTTCTGGTTGCGCGCGATCGCGCTCAACAAGTGCCGCGATCATGGCAGGCGGCAGGCGGTGCGCCGCCGCTTCCTGACGTTGTTCTCCTTAGCCCCAGAGGCCCTGGACGAGGAGCTGCTGAGTGAGCCAGAGCTGTCGGGCGTCGCCGATGAGCGGCGGTTACGGCGCCTCGATCAGGCAATCGCCGCTCTGCCCAGGCAATACAAGGAACCACTGCTGCTGACCCTCGTCAGCGGCCTGACTCAGCAGCAGGCGGCTCGCGAGCTCGGGGTCAGCATCAAGGCTGTGGAGATGCGGATGCGCCGGGCTAGAGAGAGACTGCGTGAATCGTTAGGAAGCGCGGCCGATGTCGAATAGCAGCCTGGCTCAGCGCAGCAGGTGTGCCGCCACGCTTGCCGGAACCACGATGCTCGTCACGATCCCCCGCGATCGGCGATCCCGCGACGCTCAAAACGAGTCCGCCTGAGTAGCCCGGGACGAAAGCCAAGCGGTTGTCGCAAGACAAAATCTCGAAATACATATGGGTCGAGACGCGAGTAGTTGAAGAGCCCGATGCCGTGTTGACTGCGCCTCGTACTGCCTCACGCAATTTTATTGCCGACTGATTCATCAGGGACATGACCGGAGTTTGGGCTTTGGCCGTCTTTTGACCCCGTCGTAAACCACAGAGCGGGACGTTAGTCTGCCGCCGCAGGCAGCAGAGATCCCTCATGGGCACACGGACTATGATTCTCCAAGCGGCATCCGCGGGCATTTTGCTCAAGTTCCGCACCATCGGCAGGCTGGCGATGCAAGCTGGAGCCAACGTGGAAACCGTTCGCTACTAGCAGCGTCGCGGCTTGCTCGAGGAGCCTCGGCGCCCACCGGGCGGCATCCGCCGCTACAGCGAGACGCACGCCCGCAGGCTGCGGTTCATTCGCCAAGGTCAGGGAATCGGCTTCAGCCTGGAGGAGGTTAATGAGCTCCTCGCCCTGGAGGACGGCCGCCATTACCGCGAAGCCGAACGGCTGGGCTCGCTCAAAGTGGCCGCGGTGCGGGAGCGGCTGGCTCAGTTGCGCCAAGTGGAGCGAGCGCTCGCGAGCCTCGTCGAGGAGTGCAACTGCAATACGGGCAAGGTGAGCTGCCCGCTGATCGCGGCGCTGGAAACCGAGCAGACCACCGAGCGCCCGCGGAGGCACCGTGATCGCTGAGGGCTCCTTCCCGGCGACGGCGATGCCGGATAGCGACTGGTGGAGCGCCCTGTGGCCCGCTCCGGGGCGGGTGCTCGCCGATCTCGGGATTGAGCCGGACCTGGATGTCGTCGATCTGTGCTGCGGGGATGGTCATTTCACGGCAGCGATCGCGCAGCAAGCCTCCCGAGTCGCGGCCATCGATATCGATCCGCGGATGTTGGAGCTGGCGCGGACGAAAGTCGCAGCGGCAGCCGCAGGCCACTGCACGTTCATCGAGGGCGATGCTTACGACCTCGCCGCCCTCGTACCGTGGCCGGCGGATCTGGTTTTCATGGCAAATACCTTTCATGGAGTGCCTGATAAGGAGCGCCTCGCGTGCGCCGTCGCGGCGATCTTGAAGCCGAGCGGCCGCTTCGTCGTCGTCAACTGGCATGGCCGCCCGCGCGAGGAGACGCAAGTCCTCGGCAAGCCACGCGGCCCGATGACCAATATGCGCATGGAGCCGACGGACGTCGCCGCGGCGCTCGAGCCCTGCGCGCTGCGACTCGAGCACGTCGTCGACCTCCCGCCCTACCACTACGGCGCTAGCCTCAGACAGGCGGACGCGGGATAGCGGATGAGAATGACTCCCGAGTTGGCCTGCGCTGCGGCAGAACCCGTGTCTTCCGTGACCGGCAACCAGCGCTCGGATGCTCCGAGCTCGAGCGACGTCAGCGCCGTCGACCCCTGGCATCCGCTCCGCGATCGAGACGCCATCACGCCCGACACCCCGTCCGCCGACGGTGAAATCACAGCTCTCGTCGGCGAGCAATCGCAAGGCATTCGGCTGAGTTGTCTCAGCCCGCCGCGCTCAAAAGGACTTCTTCGTGTTCGAGCGAGTCTGCCACGTAGCGGAATGCCGTCTGAATGTCGGCCGCGGTCAACGCTGGGGTACGCTTGACCTGTCGCCTTCTCGTCCGCCTCGACCCCGACATAAAATGAGTACGTCGAAGACCGTCTCCCTTGGAACGACACCCGTGGGACACCCACACGATTCCGGCTACGTTGGACTCGATGTGGAGACGTTGGCGCGTGCTATCGGGCAACCTTCTCCACCGCCGTGGCCAATCGGTCCGGCGAAAGATGCGCATAGCGAAGCACCATCGTGATATCGGCGTGGCCGAGGAGCTCGCGCACCGTGTTGAGGTCGATGCCCGACTGGACCAAACGACTCGCAAAATGATGCCTCAGATCGTGAAATCGAAACCCCGTGAGCGCCGCGCGCTTGCGTAAGCCCCGCCACGCCCGATCGACGCGCTTCAAGCGTTGGCCACCGACGCCCGGGAACACTCGAGGCTCGGCATCTGAGGTTTGTTTCCGCCAGGCTTGAAGGGTCGTGAGCGCTTCGGTGTTGAGCGGGACTCGGCGCGTCTGACCATTCTTGGCCGTCGCCCCGTCGACGCTGAGCCAATTGGCGGTGAGGTCCACGTCCTTCCAGCGCAAATGGAACAGCTCGCTTCGGCGCAACCCCGTGTTGAGCGCCACCAGGACAATCGGCCGCAGATGATCGACGTATTCGCCCGTGCGCAGGGGGAGCATGGGCCGGCCGCGCACCGTGCGCCACTCGTTGAAGCGAATGCGGGCCTGCCGAAGGCTCTCCTCGCGCTCGAGCAGCGCCTCGCGCAGGCGCGCCTCCTCCTCTTCGCTCAAATACCGGACGCGACCGGTACGATCGACCTTGAGGGGCTTGAGTCCTGCGAACGGATGCTTTTCCAGAACCTTCCATTCGACCGCCTTCGACAGCACCCCCTGCAGACGCTGCAGATTGCGGTTGATCGTGACAGGCTGCTTCTTCGCTTCGCGCTGGTGCTTGCGCCAGCCCTCGATGAGCCAGGTGTTGAGGTCCGACATGGGCTTATCCATCCAGCCGGCAAAGTCCGACCTGACCCGGGCGATCTGAAATTCGGCCGACTTCA
>JABBNZ010000141.1 GCA_019352035.1 Pseudomonadota bacterium
ATCCCGCAATAACCGAGGTTGTAGCAGCCCTTCACTTTCATGACCCGAATGCGACACGCCGCAGGCAAGACCGAGGGCACACACGCGTCTGCACGTGGGATCCGCCTTGGCCCCGGGTGCGCGAGCCTAAGTTCCTCGCGTGACGCTCTTGCCTTCTACGCCAGGTGCACCAAGAAGCGCATCGGTGTGATGTTAGGCACTTCGTTCTATAAGGTGCGCGTGATAGGAGTTCCCAGACATAACTGACTGGGGGAGACACTGTGCGCCAGAGTACACCATGGCTATTATTCATCGCCGCGCTGCTAACCGTAGCTCACGCTGGCACAATACCGAACTACCCATTTGTGTATGTAACGGGGAAGGCCGCCGTCAGGGTTCGGCCTAATGTGGCCGACACCACATTTACAGTGCTATCAGACAGTCCTAGCGCATCCGTGGCTGAGCACACTGTCGAGAGTCGTGTGGCCGAGGTTCTCAAATTGCTTCATGCCGTCGGCGTCGGAGACAGCCAAATTGACGCCTCGGCTCTCACGAAGGAAGCTGTGACAGCCGATGACTCGGATGGCAAGCCACTGTCCATCCGTGGGTACAGGGTTTCGCGAAGTATTGAGGCTCGAATTTCGGACCTAAAGAAGTGGCCGCAGATTGCTAAGCATCTTCTTGGGTTACAGAACGTTACTGACATGCAGGTTACGTTTGGTCGAGCGAACGCAAAGGCAATTGAAGAATCACTCCTCGGGAAAGCCGCAAAGGATGCCAAGAAGCGGGCTCAGCTCTTGGCGGCATCTTTCGGTCAACACGCTGGGCAGGTGATGGCACTCTCCAGATCACGATTTGAGTCCATAGACGGGAGTTTCCTGGGTGCGTTCTACGGAAACGTAGTTTCTCAGATGGTGATGGTTCCGCCACCGCCAGGCGATTCCACACTCCTTGTTCCTTCTAATATCAAGTTGTCGGTAGAGGTACACGCGATCGTGAAGCTTCAGTGACGGTAGCTGACGAAATATGGCGGTCTTATGACTGGATCCGTTCTAGGAGCGCATGTGAAGTCAGCAAATATCCTCTGAGAAAATGACTGTGGGGCTTCAGTGCGCGTGTAGTCGATACTAGATACATTCGCAAATTGGTGCTGTCGGCCATGACCTGCCGGTCGCCTGGTCAAATGAGCTCCTCCATATCGGCCAGCCGCAGCTATCCGAAGGATTCGCCAGTTGCTGCGCCGGTATGACCTTTCGGCTACCGCAGATCTCCCCGATCGATTCGATCCAGTCCGGTGTGATCGGACACTTGCTCGGCCGGCTTAGGGCCGCTGGGGATCTCTAGCTGCTCGGCATCAGTGATGGACTCGATTACGCGACCTACCCTATCGAGCACATCAAGCTGCGGCCGCAATGCAGAGTCTGCGGGTGCCTCGATGCGCGGCGGGTGCCCGCTCGCCAACAGAGCCAACACCGGATAAACTCCGGTTACCCTATCGCGAGAGAGGGCTTCAGATGCCCACGACAGAAGAATTGCTGGCGCTTCTCGATGAGCCCAACGAAACACTGAACGTCGAGTACAAGGGTTGGCTGGATCTAACGGAAAACCATGGGCGAGGCGTACTGGCTAAGGCAGCGATGGCGCTTGCCAACCATGGGGGCGGAATAGTTGTTCTGGGGATGCGGGCGCGTGAGAGCGAGGGACCGCTTGAGTCAACGGCGCGGCCTGCAGCCACGGCTCACTGTACACCGGATGCTATAAATGCGGCCATCAACAGATTCGCAGATCCCGCCTTTCACTGCGACTTGCAGTTCGCTGTCCACCGTACGAGTGGAGTGGAACATGCCTTCGTGATGATACCGGGTGGTCAACGCGTGCCCGTGATTTGCAAGCGCGACTGCGAGGGAGTGCTCGTGATCCACCGCTGCTACATCCGCAAGCCCGGCCCACGTAGCGAGGAACCTACAACTGCCGAGGAATGGCGTGCACTGTTCGACCGCGTAATGAAGGCCGCGCGCGCGGATATGCTCGATGCTATACGGAGCATCGTGCAAGGCAATGCGGGTGATGAAGCCCCTACGGAGGCCCCCGCGGGCGCGGCACTGTCTGAGTTCGTTAAACGAGCTCGCGCGCGATGGGGGCAACTTACAAGGGGCCTTCCTGGCGGTGATCCCGCGAAATTTCCGGCGGGCCACTATGAACTCGCGTTTGAGATTCTGAGCCCGCACGGCATGGACGATCTCGGCCAGCTTAGAGACGCCCTGCAGCAGGCCGGTGCGATCAAGCACACGGGATGGGGCCAGTTCGTTATGCTCTCTCGAAGAGAGCTTGCGCCCGCCATCATCGACAACACTATCGAAGTGTGGTTGGGTCGGCCAGAAGCAGAACGTGTCGGAGAACGCGATCCGGCACATTCCGACTTTTGGCGCGCCGACGCCAGGGGCCATCTGGTGCTCTTGCGAGGGTACGACGAGGACTCGCACGCGGAACCGGGTACAGTCATGGATGTGACGCTGCCTGTCTGGCGCGTTGGCGAGGCGATCCTATTTGTGGAGCGCCTCTCGGAGTCGTTCGGTCAGGGCGTATCCTTTTTGGTCCGCTGCAGATTTACAGGGCTGCACGGCCGGCGGCTGGTCAGCATCAATCCTAGCCGGATACTGTTTGGCGACTCCGTGGCCGCCGATAATGAAGTCCTCTTGGAGCGTGTAATGACACAGGCGCAGGCTCGTGATAACGTAACGGAGGTCTTAAGGCCGATGTTGGCGCCTCTCTATGAACGGTTCTCCTTCTTTCAGCTGCCTGAACGGTTAGTTGCGGAAGAAATTGCCAAAATGACGCGAAATCGCTTTTGAGTTTGCCGTGGGTCTTACCTTTACGATTGATAATCTGGCGGTGGCCCTCATTTTGGACGGAGAGGAAAGGCGCCCGCTCGGAACCGGCTTCTGCTTAATCCGCCCGAACTGGTACGTCACAGCAAAGCACGTCGTTTTCGTAGATGGACTACCGCGGCGACAATTGCTAATCGGGACCATGCAGCCGCAGTCGATACCCGCCACTGTCATGTTCGCGCACCCGGAGGTGGATCTTGCCATTCTATCCGCTGAGCGAGATGTGTGTCCGCATCCGCTATTCCCAGCGCATCATTCACTTGCAGGCGGTGAAGGCCTAATTTCCGCTGGCTTTGCTCCAAGCTTATCTGATTGCACGGCCGGCAAGGTTCTCGTAAATAGCATCCCTCGGTTTTCGGTCGAATCTCGCGATCGTGGCACTTTCACCGAGGAGTTGGTGGTCTTTGATGCTCCATATTCAGAGGGCGGCCACTCAGGTGGTCCCATTTTCGGGGCCGGCGGCGGCGTAGTTGGAGTAATCATTCAAAATTTTTCAGGCGCGACCACGCTTCAGGCACGCGGGACTGGCTTGGCGCCACTTTTGGCCCACCTGACGATCGCCTAACTACCTAAGCTCCACGGTGTCTCCCGATACCGGACGTTCGCGACTTCCGCTTGGGGTCGAAAGCTGCCGGTGCTGTTTTGGAGCCAAAGCAGTGGGCGCGAATCGAGTGATGCCAGCAATCAGCAACATCATTTGCTCAGGCATCCTTCGCGATCTACGAGGCGAAGATCCGGATCAAACGGTGGTATGTCATAAGCAACAGGAGGGCGCCGACTGAGAAGGTGATCATCTCCCAGAACGGGAAGTGAGGCAGGTCTCCAGACAGCTTCAGAAGCAGCGCCACCACGATGCCAAGAAAGCCGAAGCCCGTCAGTATGAGGCTGACGAAGGGTTCGAGCACGAGCAGTACGGCGAGCACGGGCAGGCGGATAAGCTGCCAGAGTATCCAAAGGACACCGTATGCCAGTGTCCGCCCACGCGGGCGCTTCCGGCGATCATCGTACGGCAGCGTGTGTGAGATCATTGCTCATTTCCCAACGGTCGTGCTGATTATACGTCCAACGCTCAATTCTGAGCCGGAACCGACCTTCGCCTGACGTCCTGATTAACGTCTGCATCGGCGTCTCCATAGACGTCTGAGTGGACGTTTCGCCCGCCTACGCGGCGAAACCGTCGGCCTGGGGTGGGCAGTATCGACAAAATAATCAGCGATACGCGCGTACCGCTCACCATCGCGGGGGTGTTGAGATAAGCATGGAAAGAAAAACTCACGGGGAAGCCATGACCTTATACCCTCGAGCGAGTGCGCGCTGCGCCCTGAGCATCGGAATTGTGGCGCTCGCCATCAGCACGCCGGTGCTCGCCCAGACCTCTCCCTTCCTCACCGGCGCGACGGCGCTTGAGTCCAATATTCTGGCCTGGCTGACACCCATTGCCATCATTCTCGTCATGGTGCTGGGCGCCATGGCGATGGCAAATCGGATCTCCTGGGGCTGGGCCATCGGGGCGATCCTCGGGATCGCGATCGCCTTCGGCGCTCCGCAGATCGTGACCTGGGTGCGCGGGATGTTCGGCGTGTAGGTGCCCCATGAGCGGCAGGAACGGCGGTCTCACTGCTGATGCGCTCTTCGTCGCGGTGACGCGACCTCCGATGCGGTGGGGCGTGACGTTCTCGGCCCTCCTCTTCAATCTCGTCTTCACGATGGAGGTGTTTCTTCTCACCCGAAACCTCCTGACGCTGTTGCTCGTCATCCCCATTCACGGCATCTGCGCGCTGCTGTGCCTTCGGGACCCGCGCATCTTCGATCTTCTCCTGCTATGGGGCCGGACGCGCCTTCCGGCCTACGCGGGGACGTACCGGTATTGGCGGGCGAGCAGCTACGGCGCGCTCACGCTCGATCTGCCGGGTCGCCGCGGGCGCAGAGCCTACCCAGTCATCCAGCTCTGCGCGTCCTCCTCTGGAAGGGCGACAGCTATAACGGGGGATCGATGAGCGCGGCCGCTCGGCGCACGGCGGCGGTACTGCAGGAGCCGACGGCGGCACGGCACATTCCGTACTCCGCGCACGTCAGCGAGACGGTGGTCAAGACGTTCGCGGGCGATTACGTGCAAGCTTTCCGGCTCGCCGGCGTGAGTTTCGAGAGCGCCGATGACGAGACGCTCAATAACTGGCACGAGCGGCTCAACGTCACCTGGCGAAATATTGCAAGTCCCAATTTCGCCCTCTGGACGCATGTCGTGCGTCGGCGCGAGCGGACCGTGCCGGGAGAGTTTTCCGGGGGCGGATTCGCCGACCGGCTGGCACGTCGGTACCGGGAGCGGCTGGCGGGTGAGACGCTCATGGTCAATGAGCTCTATCTTTCGATCGTGTACCGTCCCGTCGCCGGGTCGGTCAGTGGCCTCGCTTCCAAGCTCTACTTGCGGCGCGCGGGCGCGAATGTCGCTGCGGAGCTCGCCGATGCGCTCGAGGCCTGCGCAAAGGTTGGGCAGACCCTCACCGCCGCGCTCGCACGCTATGAGCCCGAGAGATTAGGGGTCGAGAACCGAAGCGGCCGCAGGTATTCCCGGCTGCTCGAGTTCCTCGCCCAGCTCATCAACGCCGAATGTCACCCAGTGCCCTTGCCGAGAGCGCCGCTCAATGAGGTGCTCGCGACCACGAGGCCGCTGTTTGGCACGGAGGTCATCGAGTACCGATTGCCGACCGAGACCCGGCTCGGGGCTATGCTCGGTATCAAGGAATACCCGACCCCGACCGTCGTCGGTCTCTTCAACGCGCTCCTCTCCGCGCCTTTTGCTTTTGTTCTGACCCAATCCTGCGCCTTCCTCACCAAGGCGACTGCGCAGGGCCTCCTGCAGCGCCAGAGCGCCCGCATGGCGAACGCAGGCGATTTCGCCGTCACGCAGGCCGCGGAGCTCACCGATGCACTCGATGCGCTGACCGGGAATGAGTTCGTGATGGGGGATCATCACTTCACGCTTCAGGTGCTCGCGGACGAGGCACCTATCGAGGCGGGGGAGCCCGAGACCGCGCGCCTCAAGTTTCTGAACGATGCGATCGCGCAGGCGCGCGCCCTGCTCGCCGACACCGGGATGACGGTGGCCCGCGAGGACCTAGGGCTCGAGGCGGGCACGTGGGCGCAGCTGCCGGGGAATTTCGCCTACCGGCCGCGCAAGTCGCCGATCACCTCGCGAAACTTTGCGGCCATGTCGGCCTTTCACGATTACCCCTCGGGGCGGGCGACGGGAAATCACTGGGGCGAGGCGCTTGCGCTCCTCATCACGAGCGCGCGCTCGCCCTATCGCTTCTCGCTCCATGCGAGCGATCCCGCGGACGCCGAGGGCGGAAGCCGAAAGGATACCGGGCACACGTTCGTGTGCGGACCGACCGGCTCGGGCAAGACGGTGCTCGTCGGATTCCTGGTCGCGATGCTCGCCCGCCAAGACGTGACGCAGGTGATCTTCGACAAGGACCATGGTCTTGAGATCCTGGTGCGCGCGCTGGGCGGGGTGTCTCTGCCGCTGCGAAACGGTCAGCCGACCGGGTTCAATCCGCTGCAGCTACCGGAGACAGCCTCCAATTTCGAGTTCCTCAAGGCGTGGCTGCGGGCGCTGGTACGCGCTCCGGTGGCGCTCTCAGCACGCGAGGAGGCGGATCTGGATCACGCGCTGCGCGGCACCCTCGCACTCGAGGTCTCCCACCGCCGGCTCTCCCGCCTGATCGAGTTCACCGACGCCACGCGCGCCGAGGGTATCCACGCGCGGCTCTCGCGCTGGTGTGGGAGCACGGGGGGTGATTACGCCTGGGCCTTCGATAACGCGCAGGACTCCCTCGCCGAGCGCCTCGATGGCCAGCCCATCATCGGCTTTGACGTTACGGAGTTCCTCGACAGCGATGCGATCCGCGCTCCCATCACGCTGTACCTGTTCCACCTCGTGCGCCAGCTCATCGATGGGCGGCGCTTCGTCTGCTGGGCGGATGAGTTCTCGCGGCTCCTCGCCGATCCGGCGTTCGAGGCGTTTGCGAAGGATGGTCTTAAGGTCTGGCGGAAATTGAACGGGGTCTTCTGCGCGGCGACGCAGAGCCCGAGCGATGCGCTCGCAAGTCCCATCAGCCGCACGATCATCGAGCAGACGGCGACCAAGATCTTCTTCCCGAACCCCGACGCGAAGGCCGAGGACTACATCGACGGATTCGCGCTGAGCGAGCGCGAGTTCAAGCTTCTGAAGGAGCAGATCGAGCCCGGC